>NZ_QULS01000001.1:114335-396091 GCF_003482185.1 Faecalibacterium sp. OM04-11BH | reverse complement strand
GCCGTTCTGCAAACCCCGCGTTTTCACGCGGGGTTATGATTTTGTCACAAGCTGATATTGAAAAAGCACTGCGGAGAGGTTCTAACTTTGAAAACAGCAAGCTTCGGATTTGGGAAATTTATCAGACACAGCCTGACCGAAAACTCCGGGCAAAAGCGCTTGCCAAAGAATATGCACCGCAAGGTCCCGGTGGATGTTCGCACACCTATCTGGACGGAAGCAGTGGTTGGCTTGACCACGACAGCAAGGGACTGACATTTGAACATTATCCGGACCATCAGAAGATATTTCTTCGCTGGAATCAGGTGGAAAAATATGTTGATCTGATGATGCAGGCCGACCGCTATCTGACAGATAAAGAAAAAAGCGCGATTGAACTGTATTTTGGACTAAATGCCGACAGTGCCGCCGAATATAATGCGCTGAAAGTACAGTACCCGGATGCACTGGTAGGTTTTGAGCAAAACGGACAGTTCGAGTTCTACGGCGAGGATGCCAGGAAAATCTGTGAACTGACCGGCGGAAAGCTGCTGGAAAGAGAAACGGCGCTGGGAACTGTGACAGTCACCGGTTTTCCCAGGGAGCAGTGGGTGTATCGTGCCAAGCAGCTGTGGGAGTGCGGTGAAAATATCTACCTTGCCGGCCTGAATGAAGATGGCACGCACCATCAGACCAAATATCTGCGCAGAGAGGAGTATCTGCCGGTCGGTTCCATTGTCCACATGGAAGGCCGGGAGTTCCGGGTAGACAAGGTTGATTTTGACAAAGACAGTGTTACCCTGCAGGATATGGCACTTGCAGAACTGCGGATGCCGATTTTTCGGGAAGCACCGCTGGCGGTAGTACGGGAACTGTATGAGCAGGAACCGGAACCGCCGGTTTTGGTCTTGGATGGATTGGAGCTGCCCGGTGAAGATTCGGATAAGCTGCCCGTTTCGATAGAAGTCAGTGAGGTGTCGACGACCCCAGAGGCGGCCGCTGCAGAAGAAGGTCTGAATGAAGAAGGTGCTCCGGAGCCCGCCGGAAATTTCCGTATTACGGATGAGGAACTCGGCGCAGGCGGTCCCAAACAGAAGTTCGCCCGTAATATTGAAGCCATCAAAACGCTGTTCACTCTGGAACAGGAACACCGCGGTGCCACTGCCGAAGAGCAGCAGGTGCTTTCGCAGTATGTTGGCTGGGGAGGTTTGGCGGATGCCTTTGACCCGGACAAGAGCAGTTGGGCAAAGGAGTACGCCGAATTGAAAGGGCTGCTCTCCGAGGAGGAATACAAAGCTGCCCGTGGCTCTGTTCTGAACGCTCACTACACCAGCCCCACTGTCATCTGGACCATCTATGATGCGGTAGAACGCATGGGTTTCCGCACCGGAAACATTCTGGAACCGTCTATGGGCGTTGGCAACTTCTTCGGGATGCTGCCCGAGAACATGGCAGACAGCCGCCTGTACGGTGTGGAACTGGACGGTATCACGGGCCGGATTGCCCAAAAGCTGTACCCGGAGGCCAACATCAAAGTGGCCGGATTTGAAACCACGGATAGGCGGGATTTCTACGATTTAGCGGTCGGCAACGTACCGTTTGGCAATTACAAAGTCAACGACAAAGCGTATAACAAGCTGAACTTCAGCATCCACAATTATTTCTTCGCGAAAGCCATCGACTAGGTGCGGCCCGGCGGTATTGTGGCATTTGTCACCAGTCGTTATACGCTGGACAGTAAGGATTCTGCTGCCCGGAAGCATATTGCGGAGCGTGCGGATTTGCTGGGAGCAATCCGACTGCCAAACAACGCATTCCGCGCTAATGCGGGCACCGATGTTGTCAGTGACATCATCTTTTTGCAGAAACGCGACCGGCCCATGGACCATGAACCCGCATGGGTGCAGCTGGGAAAGACGGCAGATGGCATCGCCATCAACAGCTACTTTGCGGACCACCCGGAGATGATTCTGGGAGAGTTAACCACCGAAAGCACACAGTATGGCAAAGAAGAAGCTACGGTCGTCCCGATAGAAGGTGCAAATCTGGCAGACCAGCTCCGTGAGGCTGTGCAGCAGTTGGAAGGGCAGTATCTGGAAGCTGCTGCGGAGGTGCCGGACATTGCAGAGACGGAAGCGGAGCGCAGGACCCTGCCTGCAGACCCCGATGTGAAGAACTTCAGTTATACCGTGGTGGAAGGAGATGTTTATTACCGCGAAAACTCTATCATGATGCAGGTGGAGCTGTCCGGCAATGCCAAAGACCGCGTGGTCGGTATGGTAGAACTGAGGCAGATTGTCAATGAGTTGATTGACCGGCAGCTGAACGACTACCCGGAAGAAGATATCAAGGAAGCACAGGAGCAACTGAATGCTGCCTACGATGCCTTTACCGCGCAATACGGCCTGCTGAATGACCGGAAAAACGGCAGGCTGTTTGAAGATGACAGCTCCTACTACCTGCTTTGCTCTCTGGAAAATCTGGATGAACAGGGACAGCTGAAATCAAAGGCAGACATGTTCACTCAGCGCACCATTCGGCCGGAGCGGGTCGTTACCAGTGTGGATTCTCCCAGTGAAGCGCTTGCCGTGTCGATTGGCGAACATGGTAAGGTAGACCTGCCCTATATGGCAGAGCTTCTTGGCACACCCGGCGAATATGCGCAGATTACCGGCGAATTATCCGGCGTGATTTTCAAAGATCCCAATGCTGACCCTGCCGACCCGGAAGCAGGATGGCAGATGGCGGATGAATACCTTTCCGGCGATGTGCGCACAAAGCTGCGTACGGCTCAACTTGCCGCTGAAACGAACCCGGAATTCGCTGTCAATGCAGAGGCGCTTCTTAAAGCACAGCCGAAAGATCTGGAAGCGTCGGAAATTGATGTGCGTCTGGGTGCCACATGGCTTTCCCCGGAGATTATCCAGAAATTTATGGCGGAAACATTCCAGATTCCGTATTATATGCGGCACTCCATCAACGTGAAGTTCTCGCAGCGCACTGCAGAATGGCGCATTGAGGGCAAAACCGCAATGGGAAAGGGCGACATCATGTTCTGCGAAACCTACGGCACATCCCGGGCAAACGCCTATAAAATTCTGGAAGAAACGCTCAATCTGAAGGATGTGCGTATCTACGACACCATTGAGGATGACGACGGAAAGCCGAAGCGTGTCCTGAACAAACGGGAAACGATGCTGGCGCAGCAGAAACAGCAGTCCATCAAGGATGCCTTTGCAAACTGGATTTGGCAGGACCCGCAGCGTCGCATTTCGCTGGTGCGGCAGTATAACGAGCTGTTTAACAGCACCCGACCCCGCGAATACAACGGCGAACACATTCATTTCGTCGGAATGAACCCGGAAATCAGTCTACGGGAACATCAGCGCAATGCCATTGCACACGTGCTCTATGGCGGCAATACGCTGCTTGCCCACGAAGTGGGAGCAGGGAAGACCTTCGAGATGGCAGCCTCCGCTATGGAGGCAAAACGACTGGGCTTGTGTCAGAAAAGTCTTTTTGTTGTCCCCAACCACCTGACGGAGCAGTGGGCGGCAGAATTTCTGCACCTCTATCCGAATGCAAAACTTTTGGTTGCACGGCGCAAGGACTTTGAAACGGCCAACCGCAAGAAGTTCTGCGCCCGGATTGCTACGGGTGACTATGATGCGGTTATCATCGGACACAGCCAGTTTGAAAAGATACCCTTGTCCGCAGAACGACAGGAGCGTCTGATTCAGGAACAGATGGATGAAATCGAGGAGGCCATCGAAGAAGCGAAAGCACAGGTTGGTGAGCATTTCACAGTAAAGCAGCTGGAAAAGTTGCGCAAGTCTCTGAAACAGAAACTGGAAAAGCTGCAAGGCGCAGACCGTAAAGATGATGTGGTTACGTTTGAACAATTGGGCGTAGACAGATTGTTTGTAGATGAAAGTTAGGCGTTTAAGAACCTCTACTTGTACACGAAAATGCGTAATGTCGCAGGTTTGAGTACGAGCGAGGCACAAAAATCCAGCGATATGTTCGGCAAGTGTCGCTATCTGGATGAAATTACCGGTGGCCGTGGCGTGATTTTTGCAACGGGTACACCGGTGAGCAACTCTATGACGGAACTGTACACGGTTATGCGCTATTTGCAGTATGGCACGCTGCAGAAAAAGAATCTCACCCATTTCGACTGCTGGGCATCCACCTTTGGTGAGACCACTACGGCTATTGAGCTCGCCCCGGAGGGCACGGGCTACCGTGCACGCACCCGGTTTGCCAAGTTCTTCAACCTCCCGGAACTGATGTCCATGTTCAAGGAGGTTGCGGACATTAAAACATCCGACCAGCTCCATCTGCCTGTGCCGGTCGCAAAGTTTGAAACCGTGGTGGCAAAGCCCTCGGAAATTCAGAAGGAAATGGTGCAGGAACTGAGCAAGCGTGCGGCAGAAATCCACTCCGGCACGGTGGATGCCTCCGAGGACAATATGCTCTGCATCACCAACGACGGCAGAAAAATCGGCTTGGACGTGCGCCTGATGAACCCCATGCTGCCCGATGACCCTGCCAGCAAACTGAACGCCTGTGTGCAGAATGTGCTGCAAATCTGGGAAGATGGCAAAGACCAGAAGTTGACCCAGCTTTTGTTCTGCGACCTCTCGACACCGAAAAACGATGGGCAGTTCAATGTTTATGATGACATCAAAACAAAGCTGCTGGCCGCAGGCGTGCCGGAAAGTGAGGTGGCCTTTATCCATTCGGCGGACACTGAAGCAAAAAAGACGGCACTGTTCTCCAAAGTGCGCTCCGGCGATATGCGGATTCTGCTGGACAGCACTGCAAAGATGGGTGCAGGCACCAATGTGCAGGACCGGCTTGTGGCGGTGCATCATCTGGATGTTGGCTGGAAGCCCAGCGACATGACCCAGCGCAACGGGCGAATCATCCGTCAGGGCAATATGAATAAGGAAGTCAAGGTGTTCAATTACGTCACGGAAGGGACATTTGATAGTTATTTGTTCCAAACTTTGGAAAATAAACAGCGATTTATCTCGCAGATTATGACCAGTAAATCCCCGGTGCGCTCCTGCGAAGATGTAGACGAACAGGCACTTTCCTATGCGGAGATCAAGGCATTGTGTGCCGGAAATCCGCTGATTAAGGAAAAGATGGACCTTGATGTGCAGGTGGCTAAGCTGAAAGTTCTGAAAGCTGACCACCAGAGCCAGAAGTTCCGTCTGCAAGACAAGCTGTTGACCAAGTTCCCGGCTGATATTCAGCAGCAGAGAGCGCATATTTCCGCACTGAAAACCGATGCGGAAACGGCTGCGGCCCATCCGCAGGACAAGGAAAACTTCTGCGGGATGACCATCAAGGGCATGATGTTCGATGACAAAAAGACTGCCGGTGAACGGTTGATTCTGGCGGCAAAAGAACTTCCCGACACAGAGCCTGTTGTGCTGGGCGAGTACCGCGGCTTTGAGCTTTCGGTGCGCTATGAGCCGGTCCGAAACGAGCAGCAGGCGGTGCTGAAAGGCAAGGCGATTTATCCGGTGGCACTTGGTGCCGACCCGCACGGCAATATCACCCGACTGGACAACCTGCTGGCCGGTTTTGATGAGCGCATTGCCAATGCAGAAAACCGACTGGAGAATCTGCTGCAGCAGCAGACGGCGGCACAGGCAGAAGTGGAAAAGCCCTTTCCGCAGGAAGAAGAACTGGCACAAAAATCTGCACGGCTGGCTGAACTGAATGCACAGCTGGATGTGGACGAAAAACATCACGAGCCGGAGATGGAAGAAACGCCGGATGAGGAATCTGCGCGCCCTTCCGTGCTGGCCGCCCTGAACGAAAAGTCGGATAAGGAGGAACCGATCAAGCCGTTCCGCAGCTACTCGGACCGGGATGGTGATGCCCGATGAGAGAAAAGAGGGACGAGATTTTGATCCTGCGCATCACAAAAACCGAAAAGAATCGGATTTACGAAAAGATGTATGGCATGGGCATCCGCAGTCTGAGTGCGTATATCCGCAAAATGGCATTGGATGGTTATTGTCTGAACCTTGACCTGCCGCAGCTGCGCCGGATGTCGTACCTGCTTCAGAATTGCAGCAACAATCTGAATCAGGTGGCAAAACGTGTGAATGAAAGCAATCAGCTTTATGCTGCAGACATTGAAGATTTGCGGCATCGGCTGGACGAGCTGATTGGCATCGGAAAACAGATTCTTTCCAAACTGTCTGAACTTTAACTTTTTTCCGCAGAGAGGAGCTGCGGATTACATATCGATTGACATCCTTGCAATGGATGCGGAGATACCTTTATAATAAGGGCGAAAGGCAGGTGCTCGATATGAGGTTCATTTTTAAGATGGTCATTCTTCCGTTTTCGCTGCTTACGGCTTTCCTTGCGCTGATGCTGAAATTGACATTGAATCTGTCGGCATTTGTGCTTGCGCTGCCGATGCTGTATATTTTTGGCTGCGGACTTTATACTCTTTATTGTAGGGAATGGACGCAGTTCCTGATCCTTTTTGTGGCAGAGTTCGGGTGCTTTTTGCTCATTGTGGCAGGAACGGCGATTGTGGAAGTCGTCAAGCGATTCAGCGAATGGCTTACGGAACTGTAATGGAGGAAACGATGGATAAAGATAAAATGCTGGATTATTTCAATGACCGTGAGGCAACGCTTTTTCGGGATGAATTGGGAAGCAATGCACGGTATCACGAACTCCTGCAGAAAAAACTGGAAGCGGAAGACGCACACCGGAAAATGGTGGGCGAAGCAGCATGGAAGCAGTATCTTCAGCTGGATGAGATCTGCAATGAGCTGGAAAGCGTACGATATCAGGCAATGTATCTGGCCGGTGCCGCTGATTTTGAAAAGTTGTTCCGTCAATCCTGATGGATGATATGCCGCCTTCGGGCGGCTTTTTCTTTATGGGGGTGGTTTGAGGTGGCAGCAACACAGCTGATTGCGCTGCATAAAAACAAGGGAAAGTCTGTTGCGGCTTGCTTGAAAAGCCGCACCGACTATGCACAAAACCTGGATAAAACGGAGCAGGGGCAGCTTGTAAGCAGTTATAAATGCAGCCCCTTGACTGTAGATGAAGAATTTATGCTCACCAAGCGGCAGTACGAACTTATTACAGGGCGCAGACAGAAAAATGACGTGATTGCATATCAGATTCGGCAGTCCTTCAAACCCGGAGAAATCACCGCTGAAGAAGCCAACAAAGTAGGTTATGAGTTGGCGATGCGCTTTACAAAAGGCAAGTATGCTTTTCTGGTTGCTACGCACACCGACCGGGAGCATATTCACAATCACATTATCTATAACTCTACGGCTCTGGACTGCAGCCGTAAATTCCGGGACTTTTTGCTGTCGGGGTTGGCCGTGCAGCGGCTGAGTGACCTGATTTGCCTAGAACACAGCCTGTCTGTGATTGAAATAAAGCCCTACCGGGAGCGGCAGAAGCGTGTACTTTACCCGCCAAAAGAAAGCAACCGCGATCAATTGTGCGGTGTGATTGACAGCATCCTTGCGGACAAGCCGGGCAGTTACAAAGAATTTTTGAAAAAACTGGAACAGCAGGGATATGAGGTCAAGCGCGGAAAATTCACATCGGTCAAAGGTGCACGGCAAAAACGATTCATCCGGTTTCGGACTTTGGGGGCGGGATACAGCGAGGAAGAATTGAAAGCGGTCCTCACCGGAGAAGCAGAGCATTGCCCGCGGAAAAAACATCCGGTGCAGGAACAAAAATTTCAGATGTTGGTGGATATTCAGGCAAAATTGGCTGAAGGAAAGGGAGGCGGCTATGCGCGTTGGGCGAAGCGGTACAACCTGAAGGAGATGTCCAAGACGCTGATTTTTCTGCAGGAAAACAAAATCGGGAGCATGGATGAAATGGAAGAACAGGTGTGTGCTGCAACGATGCGCTATCACGAACTGGGCGACTCCATCAAAGCTGCGGAAGCGCGGATGGCAGAAATTGCGGTAATGAAAACGCACATTATCAACTATGCCAAAACAAGGTCCATCTATGAGGCCTATCGGAAAGCAGGATACAGCAAGCGATTCTTGGAAGCAAATCGGGAGAGCATTGCGTTGCACAAGGCGGCCAAAGCGGCTTTCGATGAGGCTGGGCTGAAAAAGCTTCCGAAGGTAAAAGAACTGAGCATCGAATATGTTGAGCTTCTGAAAAAGAAAAAAGCAGAATATCCGAGCTATCGGAAAGCACGAGAGAGGATGCAGGAACTGATGAAGGCACAGAAAAACGTAGAAATGTTTTTTGCAGACAACAGGAGCGAACAGGAACAGCAGCAGACCCGATAAAACAAAAGTCACCGAGGATTCGATCCCAATCCGTTTTGGGAAAGAATCCTCGGTGGCTTTTTTAGTTTATATAGCAGCGGTCCTGCGTGACGAGCCAATCCTCACATAACCGCTGCGCTTCGTCTTTTGAGCGGCAGGTGCAGTTGAAAAGTCTGCCGTGCAAAGAACAATATGTGTAGTGTACCTTTGGGATGCCATCGGAATCTCTGAAATTGACACAGCGTTCTTCACCGGGCAGCAGGTAGATTGAATCCACGTTTGGCAGCTCCTTTTATTCTTGTTTGATGTGCATTGCACAACATTGCTATTGTAGCATGCCCGGTTCAAAAAGGCCATTGATGATTTGAACAAAGAAATGCTCTAAAATTTTCTGTCCGAAACAAACGCTAATAGAGTTAAACAAACGCCAACTGATTGTGTATAAAGAAATACACGGCCTTTATTCTAGTGGTGTGTAACTAACGCCAATAGAATGCGAGGATGTTATGAAAACACTTTTAGGCCAACGAATCAGAGAACAACGCAGGAAAAAAGGCTGGACAATGGATAAACTGGCCGAGAAAGCAGATCTGTCTGTAAACTATGTGGGTGATTTGGAACGTGGGGTGAAGACGCCAAGTCTGGACACTTTCATCCGGATCGTTGAAGCATTGGATGTTCCCGCAGATGTGCTGATCCGGGACTCCGCAGCCCCAGCATCTTATGTGGCAGATGATGAGCTGAACCGGAAGCTGAGCCGTCTTACACCGGGGCAGAAGAAAGCCGCAACCGATATTTTGAACGCATATATCGATAACATACCGTACATCAAAGAGAAGTAAATAGGTTACAGTGGGTGCTGACAAAATCATTGTCGGCACTTTTTCTTTTAAGTGGGTCTGTGCCCAGCGAATATACCACTGAATCATGAACTCCATCAAAAAAGCGTTCGGCAGGAACGCGCAGCCTGCAGCGGTACGATGCAGATCACAAAGGGTTTGGGAATTCCCAACAAGCATTTTGCGAAGCAAAATGGCGTTTGTATAGACAGACGCCCTGCTTGCAGAAAGTGGATTTAAAGATTACTGAGAGAGAAAATAGACGGGTTGATTTTGTTCGAGGTTGAGATTATACTATAATAGAGTATTGTTTAGCTTTCACTTATAGATGGAGAGATAACTTATGGAATATTTATCAATCAGTCAGGTGGCTGAAAAATGGAGGCTTTCCACAAGAAGAATTAATGTCTTGTGCTCAGAAGGACGAATTCCAGGAGCAACGAAAATCGGTTCATACTGGGCGATTCCAGAGGATGCGGAAAAGCCAGCTGACGCAAGAATCAAGAGTGGTCGCTACGTGAAGACAAAAGAAAACTAAGGAAGGGGTCGTACCAATGGCTGCAATCAATGATTTAATTAGCCAGATCCAAGATGAGACTCTTCGAAATAGAATTCAGGAAGAAGTGAGTAAAATGGCCAAGCAGAAGAAATTCGGCTTGGTCTTTGAAGAACATATGCCGGAAAGCACGCCTCTCTATGATATGCCTATCAAAAGAGGCTGTAATGTTATGCTCCGGGACAGCAAGGATGACAAATCCATCTATGTTGTGCTGAAGGTTGAAGGCGATACTGCTGTTTGCGTTAAACCAGAACAAAAAGATGAAGCGGTCACCTTTGAGCTGAAGGATATCGTTCGTGTTGCGGAATTTGGAGAATCCATCTATCCCTATCTGAAGCCGTTGGATTCAGTTTGCAACGCGCCAGACAGCGACCTTTGGCACACGCTGATTGAAGCGGACAACTACCATGCTTTGCAACTTCTGGAATATTTGTATGCGGGTAAGGTGGACTGCATCTATATCGACCCGCCCTACAATACCGGCGCAAAGGACTGGAAATATAACAACGACTATGTGGACGGCAATGATGCTTACCGTCACAGCAAGTGGCTCTCCTTCATGCAACGACGTTTGCAGTTAGCAAAGAAGTTGCTGAATCCAGCGGATTCCGTGTTGATCGTGACCATTGATGAAAAAGAATACCTGCATCTGGGTTGCCTGTTGGAAGAAATGTTTCCAGAGGCAAGGATGCAGATGATTACAACAGTAATTAGTGCTAAAGGTGTAGTTCGTACTGGTCAGCTTTCTCGTGTGGAAGAGTACATTTTTATTCTCGAATGGGGTGGTTCTTGCGTTTGCTCAAGTATATATAATATGCTTAATGATGAGGTGAAAAAAGAGTCTGATAGATCCATTGAATGGTTGGGTTTTAGGCGCAGGGCACCTCAAGCAAAGAGAAATTCAAGACCGAACCAGTTTTATCCCATTTATGTCAACAATGTGGATGGAAAGATAGCTTCAATTGGAGATGTTGTACAGCATGGCATTGACAGAAATTCGATCTTTGTACCGGATGGATGCACCGCTTTGTGGCCTTTAAGTAAAGATGGGGACGAAAGGCTGTGGAGCCTTGTTCCGGAGCAAGCTAGACTGAATTTTGAAAAAGGGTATTTGAAAGTTAATAATTGGAATTCTGCAAATAAAAGCGGTACGGTATATTATTTGCCATCTGGGACAATTAAAGATATAGAAAATGGCAAGGCAACAATTGTTGGATATAATACAGACGGATCGGTAGAGGCAAAATATCATTCTGAAGGGACTACACCTCCAAAACGCGTGTGGAATATGAAAACACACAATGCTGAGACATATGGCACCAACATCTTGAATGCGATTATTGGGAAAAGATTCGATTATCCGAAATCTCTTTACGCTGTTCATGATGTAATTCGCTTCTTTGTTGCCAACAAGCCCAATGCCATTATCGTTGACTTCTTTTCTGGTTCAGGCACGACACTGCACGCAGTGAATTTGCTCAATGCTGAGGACGGTGGGCACAGGCGTTGCATTATGGTGACCAACAATGAGGTTTCCGCAGATGAAGCAAAGATGCTGAAAGATAAAGGCTATCAGCCCGGCGATGCGGAATGGGAAAAGCTCGGCATTGCCCACTATGTTACCTGGCCGCGCACGGTCTGCTCCATTGAGGGACATGACGTAAACGGCAATCCGCTCAAGGGTAACTATATTGGCAGTGATATTCCCATGGCGGACGGCTTCAAGGCAAATGCAGCATTCTTCAAACTTGGCTTCCTAGATCCGACGGCGGTTTCTCTCGGTATGCGCTTTTCGGAAATGCTGCCTACGTTGTGGTTGAAAACTGGTGCAAAAGGAAAATGCCCGGAATTGACCGGGAAGCAAGTCCCGGACATGCTGATCTTACCAGAGAATCAATTTGCAGTCTTGATCAACGAGAATACATTTGCCGATTTCGCAGAAAAGCTTGCGGAGCATCCAGAAATCCAAACCGTATTCTTGGCAACTGATTATGAAGTGAATTATCAGTCGATGGTAAAAAATCTGAATGTTGAAAATGCGTATCAGCTTTACCGGGATTACTTGGATCACTTCCGTGTGAACAGAGGGAGAAACTAAGAATGATTTGTGAATTATTCCCATTTCAAAAACAGGCGGTCAATGAAATGCGCCTCCGCGTGGCGATGGCGCTGAATAACTATCGCATGCTGAAGATCCCTCAGGTGGTTTCGCTCCAGGCACCAACGGGTTCTGGCAAAACGATTATCATGTCTGCCCTGATTGAAGATATCTTTTACGGTTCAGAGCAGTTTACTGAACAGCCGGAGGCCATTTTTGTATGGCTTTCGGATTCTCCGCAGCTGAATGAGCAGTCCAAACAGAAGATCGAGCTGAAAGCAGATAAGGTCCGTATAGATCAGTGCGTAGTGATTTCAGATGAATCTTTCGACCGAGAGATTCTGGAGGACGGTCATATCTATTTTCTGAATACGCAGAAGCTTGGCAAGGCCGGTAATCTGAGCCGTCATTCGGATACGCGGCAGTATACGATTTGGGAGACCATTGAAAATACGGCAAGAGAAAAAGCTGACCGTCTGTATTTCATTATTGACGAGGCACACCGTGGTATGCAAGGACGCCAAGCGGGAACGGCTACCACCATCATGCAGCGTTTTATCAAGGGCAGCAGCGAGCAGAATCTGTCGCCCATTCCGGTCGTTATCGGAATGAGTGCAACTGCCGAACGTTTTAATTCCCTTGTCGGGCAGGCAACAAACTCTACATTGCATAAGGTGGTTATTTCCCCGGCGCAGGTTCGCCAATCTGGGTTGCTCAAAGATCGTATTGTAATCACTTATCCGGAAGATCCAATCAAACACGGTGACATGGCCGTACTCCAGGCGGCAACAGACGAATGGCAGGATAAGTGCAAGCACTGGTATCAGTATACCTATGAGCAGCACTACACCAATGTAAATCCGGTGTTTGTTATCCAAGTTTGCGCTGGTTCCGGTGCGAAAGTATCTGACACCGATCTGGACGATGTAATTGCGAAAATCGAAGAGCGTATGGGCGATAGCTTCAAGGAAAATGAAGTTGTGCATACTTTCGGTTCTACGGGCACATTGTCGATTCATGGATTGACCGTGCCGCATGTTGAACCTTCGGAAATTGCAGAAGATCGCCGGATTCGTGTGGTTCTCTTCAAAGAAAATCTGTCCACTGGCTGGGACTGCCCTCGTGCAGAAACTATGATGTCCTTCCGGCGTGCGGAAGACGCAACCTATATTGCGCAGCTGCTCGGACGTATGGTTCGCACACCGCTTCAGTGTCATGTTCTCGTGGATGATTCCTTAAATGATGTGCGTCTGTTCCTTCCGTATTTCAACCAGGATACCGTTCAAAAGGTCATTGATGAATTGCAGGCAACCGAAGGCGGAGAAATCCCGACAGTTGTCGATGGTGAATCTCTGGAAGATCAGACCTATGATACATGGTCGGTTCACACCCAGCGAAAGAAAACGCAAAAACAGACGGTTGGTCAGCTGAGTATCTTTGATTACCCGAATGGCTTCCAAGAAGAGCCTGCTGCGGCACCTTCCACAGCAGTTGGAGATATGTCAAATTCTGGAGCTGTGGCAGCGAATCAAGGTGGAGCAGATTCAGAAATTTCCGCAGAAGGACAACACCAGACGATTCCGCTGGAAACAGTGTCTGGAAACGATGTACATGCAGGTCAAGAAACTGAGAGAACTGGTGGGGGCAATCAATCTGTGAATAAAGAGCAGCCAGTGCTGACACCGGCTGTATCGCAGATGTCGATGCTTCCAACAATAGATCGTGAAGGAATCACAAAGTTCATCAATGAACAGGGATATCTGACTTATATCGTCCGTGCGGTAAAAATCAACAGCTATTTGAAGTCTTTGATGAGCTTGGCAGGGCTGTTATCGCAGTTCAATATCTGTATTACGGCAGCTGAGGATGTAAAAAACGATGTTGCTGAACTTATCCACAACTATGTGAACGGTCTGCATGATGCTGGAAAATATGACGAGCTTACAAAGCAAGTCATGGAGATGAAACTGTCTGTTCAGATATTCGATGTTTTCGGTGAGAAAATACAAAGCGATAACCGGATAGATATGTTTACTGCATCCGAGTCTGACATTGATCGTCAGCTGAGAGTAGCAGACGCAAAAATGGGTGGATGCGGTTTCCACTTGGCATATGGGCGTAAATATATCGACTTCGACAATCCGAACGCCTTTAAGGTGGATTGTATTCTGTTCGCATTCGACAGCGAGTGTATTGCGGAATTAAACAAATACGCTGAGAAGAAGTTCCATGAATTGAACGACCAGTATCGTAAATATATTGTGGCCAAACCGGAGAAGTGTCAAAAGCAGTATAGCGATATTGTTGCTAACGGCGACGAAATCAGTAAGCACAACTTTACTCTTCCGGAGACAATCAGTGCCAAGGTCGAAGCAGATGGAATAAAGTACACGGATCATCTTTTTGCCAATGCAGATGGAATAGCAAAAATTAAGTTGAATGGCTGGGAACAGGCTGTTTTGGCAGAAGAGCAAAAACGAGAGGATTATGTTTGCTGGCTGCGGAATCCGTCTCGACAGTCTTGGTCACTGCGGATGCCTTATGAAATGGACGGGAAATGCAGGGAGCTTTATCCGGATTTCATCATTATTCGCCGAGACCCAATTCTCAAGTATATCGTTGATATTTTGGAGCCGCACAATCCGGATTTCAAGGATAACTTGGGCAAAGCTAAGGGACTTGCAAACTATGCTGCAAATGAACCGAGAATTGGCCGAGTGCAGCTGATACGTATTGGAAAAGACGCAGCAGGAGAAAATCGCTTTAAGCGGCTGGATCTTGCAAAAGGCAGTATCCGCAATAAGGTGCTTGCCGCAATCAATACGGATGAGTTAGACCATATTTTTGACACAGACGGTGTGTTTGAAGACTAAATTTATTATACAGATAGGGGTTCATCATGGAACGTATCAACGCCACAACAGGCTCTTACAATTTTATAGATTTATTTGCAGGAGCTGGTGGATTGTCCGAAGGCTTCATCCAAGCGGGCTTTTCACCTGTAGCGCATGTGGAGATGAACCCATATGCTGCTCAAACATTAGAAACACGAACGGGATACTATTATCTCAAAGCACAAGGGAAGCTTGATATCTACAAGGATTATATTAGCGGAAAAATCACCCGCGACGAATTTCTGCAACATATTCCTGAGGAGCAGCTACAATCCGTATTTTGCGAAACGATGTCAAATGAAACTCTTCCAAGGTTATTTGAAAATATAGATAGGATCCTTACGCAAAGAGGCATCAAACAAGTAGATGTCATTATTGGTGGACCGCCTTGCCAGGCATATTCTTTGGTGGGAAGGGCGCAAAGCAAGCATATGGAAACGCCGATGTCAGCGGATCCTAGAAATGATCTCTATAAGCTGTATGCGAGATTCCTTCAGAAATATCAGCCAAAGATGTTCGTTTTTGAGAATGTTATGGGAATCAAATCAGCAAACGGTGGTGCAACCTGGCTGAAAGTCCAGGAAGCGCTGCGTTCCGTTGGCTATGAGATTGAATGCCATGAGCAAAATTCAAAGAATTTTGGTGTGCTGCAAAACCGAAGAAGAATGATCATTGTCGGGTGGCTGAAGAATAGCGGGCTTTCTTATCCGCAGTTTGAGCAGACAATTACGAATGCCACGGTTAATGATATTCTCAGTGATCTGCCAGCGTTGCAGCCAGGAGGAAAATCGGGTGAATACAGATCAGATAATTTCAGCGATTATTTAAGAAGCACTGGAATCCGCAAGGATTCTGACATTCTGACGCATCATTGCGCAAGACCCAATAAAGACAGGGATATTGAGATTTATCGGCGTACAATTGAACTCTGGAATGATGGGCACAAACGTCTGAACTATAATGATTTGCCAGATGAACTGAAGACACACAAAAACCGAAAATCGTTTCTGGATCGATTTAAAGTTGTAGAGGGCGACGAGGCGTACTGCCACACCATGTTGGCTCATATCTCAAAAGATGGACATTACTTTATTCATCCGGATATTGAGCAACACCGTTCCATTACTGTCCGGGAGGCTGCTCGCATCCAATCGTTTCCGGATGATTATTTCTTCGAAGGCCCGAGAACGGCTCAATTTGTACAGATAGGCAATGCCGTTCCTACGTTAATGGCTAAAGGCATCGCAGAAGGAATCGCCAATGAATTAAGTAAGGAGGGTATCGATGAAAAGCAATCTCCTACTTGAACAATATAGCTGGTATAAGAAGCAACAATTGGCCAAGGCTCCATTTGAATGCCTGCTGAATGCAGATATTGAGCCAAATCCCCATCAGGTCAATGCCTTTTGTGCGGCCATTCAAGCATTAAAGACAGGTGGCATCATTCTGGCAGATGAGGTTGGTCTGGGCAAAACAATCGAAGCTGGATTAGTGCTTAACTATGTTCTGGATAACGGAGCAAAAAAGGTACTGATATCTCTTCCAGCTACTTTGAGAAAGCAATGGGAAGTAGAACTTTTAGAAAAGTTTGGACGTCAAGCTGTCATTCTGGATCGGTACACGGTTGAGCATGATCTTGCCAATGTGCAAACTCACCTTGGAAACGCAGATGAGGTTAGTATTGTCATTGCTTCTTATGATTATTCATCGAAACTAATTAAGCGTTTTCCCCATGTCAAATGGGACTTCTTGATTATTGATGAGGCTCATAATCTGCGGAATGTTTTTCATGGCACAAAGCGGGCAAAAAATCTTTATGATTTGACACACGGAATTCCTAAAATTCTTTTAACTGCTACGCCGCTACAGAATTCCCTTACTGATCTTCATGGACTGGTTTCTTTTATCGATCCTCGTATTTTCGGATCAGAAAAGGTTTTCAACCGTCGATTTGTGGATGGCTGTGATTATGAGGAATTGAAACAGGAACTTCTTCCGGTGTTATATCGCACCCTTCGACGCGATGTCGGAAAATACATGGCCTTCAGCAAGAGAACCTGTATTACGGTCGATTTCCATTTGAGCGCAGAAGAAAAAGAACTCTATGATGTGACCAATGATTTTCTGCGTCGTGATCCGCTGTATTCTATTCCGAATGCGAATCGTGGGCTGATTATTCTTGTTATTCGAAAGTTGCTTGCATCTTCTAGCTTTGCTTTGATAGAGACCTTTGAAGTATTAGAAAAACGTCTTGAAAAACTCTATGAAGGCACAAAATCTGCGTATGCTCAAGAAGGTTTCGATTTATTCTGGGGGTTTGTAGAAGATGAAATCGACGAGGAAGGGTTCAACGAATACGATGATGAAGAAACAGCAGAGAAGAAACAGGCTATTCAGGTTGAGCTCAAGATTGTAAGACATATTCTTGAAATGGCAAGGGCTATAAAGACGAATGCAAAGATCGCCGCGTTGAGGGAAGCACTGAAATCTGCATTTGACCACCAGATTTCCGAGGGATTGAATCAGAAGGCTGTTGTTTTTACAGAGTCTAAGCGAACACAGAAATATATAGCCGCAGAACTAAGAAGATCTGGCTATAGCGAGGAAGATATCCTTCTCTTTAATGGTGACTTTGATGATGCCATGACGAAGGAAATCTTTCGAACATGGCAGGTCAAGAATTTTGGTAAAACAAACTATGGCAGAAGTGTGGAATATAAGCACGCGATTGTCGATTATTTCAAGAGTCATGCCAAGATTTTGATTGTTACAGATGCTGGTTCAGAAGGTCTAAATCTACAGTTTTGTAACACAATCATCAACTATGACCTGCCTTGGAATCCGCAGAAAATTGAGCAGAGAATTGGCCGTTGTCATCGCTATGGACAAACTCACGATGTCGTAGCAATCAATCTGTTGAATACGGATAATGAAGCAGATCGCAGAGTATATGATATACTTTCTAAGAAATTTGAACTGTTTGAGGGCGTGTTTGGTGCATCGGATGTTGCGCTAGGCGCACTTGAATCGGGCGTAAGTTTTGAAAAGCGTATTCTGGATATTTACCAGAATTGTAAGAATATCACTGCGGTAAGGAAAGCATTTGCAGCTTTGAACAGGCAGCTAGATGCAAGGAAGAATGCTCATGCAGCAGAACTTCGCTCAATTCTGCTTACAGAAAGTAGAGAGGCGAAGGGGCAAGCGTTAGAAAAGACCAAGGCTGATATCGATAAATATCTACGTGATGTTGAATATTGGAACCAGTTTGAAGAACCAGAAGTGGATCACAAGCTACATTACTGGAAAATCGATAACTGGGGTGAAAAGATATTTGGTTCACATGGCGTTTTGTTTCTTGGAGCATTCATGGACAATACAAAACTCCTCTTCCCAGTTTTACTACTTTGTGATGAAAATGGTGAGTATATCAATTTTACTGAAGATGAGATTGTCTCCGCATTGGAGGAGGCTAATGATTCGGATGTTCGCTATTTTAAACCGACAGATGAAGAACAATCTTATTTTCACCGGATTTATGCCCGCTTAATTTCAGAGGTTCAGGATCAGCATGATAAAACTGTAGCTCCTACTATCGCATATAACAAGAAGAAGATTGAAAATTGGGTCAATGTCCAACAAGAACAGCTTCATGTTCAGCTTACTGATGCTCAAAAAGAAGTTGAGGAATACATACTTGCTGAAATGAAAGCTACTGACACGCTGGAAAAAAAGGATATCCGAAAAAAAGCAGCTGAAGCGAAGAAAAAAATGGATAAGCTGCAACACGACCTGCCTAAGCGCAGAAAAGAGATTCAAGACGAGGCGCAGGCTGAAATTGATCGATTTAATCAGTCTCAGGAAATCAATCCATTGCTTCTGATTAACATTGTCCTAAAATTTTAACAGGAGGCACCACATGGCAGATAGATTTAAGTTTGCTGAGGTTCGACAAGAAGTCATAGAAATGTTAAAGAAAGATTTGTTGGGACCGAGTAGTGAAAATGAAATACTGAATCAAAACCCGCGCTTTGAATATATCGTGGGTATGCTTGCGCCACAAACCAGTGAAAATGATTCGAATGAGCAGGAAGTTGATGGAGATGCTTCTTTCGAAGGGGATGCAGATTATACTGCGGGCGAAGACGATGATAATGAGCCGGTCTTTACAAATCGATTTAAAACACCGTCTTCCATTGGCATCAGCTTTTATCTAGAAAGTAGTACAAAATCTTTCAATGTGGATGTGACTTGGGGCGATTACACCAAAGCTTCTGATAAAACCACTAACAAAGAGGGAAAAAAAGTTGATGTAAGCACGTATACACGGCATCCGCAGAAAGAGACAGTTGTTATTGATCTGCAAGAGTTTAGTAAGAACAAAGAATACCCTTTGGTTTGTGATTCAAATGCTATTTTATATATTTCTAAAATCGGCCTCAAGCAGGGGTATACCTTGGTAACAGCATATGTTATCAACAAGCGCAAAAATCCTGAGAGTGATATTGCTGGAATGATGTTCCAAGTCAACTTGCGTGCCTATTCCCAGGACAAAATGGATATCTTCGTGGCAGAACACATATGCAGAAAAATCCTTGCCGTCGATGAATTTTACTTTGCCCAGCGACCTATTTTAGGAAGGGGACGTGGTTGCGCAGCAACTTGGAAAGCCAATAAAAATGGGCGTGCTTCTGAAATTGTATCGACATTTATTCCAGAGTACGAATTTCCAGGTGTTAGTGCTGCTTTGGAAGGATTTGACCCGTTCTTCTTCTCTATGAGAACTCTTTCTGTTGCAAAGAAAAAAGATGACATCATTAACAGGCTGAATGTCTTGGCGGACTCCTATGAGAATTGGATTCAGAAAAAATTGGTTCATGATTCAAAAATGGATGATGCTAAGTTCAAGAAAGAAATTGGCGACACAGTAATAAATAAATGTATAGAAGCTCTTGGAAGAATCCGCGCTGGCATTCAGCTACTTGTAGAGGATGATATTTCGTTTGATGCCTTTTGCTTTATGAATCGTTCTATGATTCTTCAGAGAAATATTATGAATTTCTCTAAGAAGCATGGAGCCGGTATCGAATGTGCCTTTAGGGATTTTGTGGATCCTCGTAATCCTTCCAATAATTTTGGATGGAGACCTTTCCAGATTGCTTTTATTCTCATGAACCTGAAAGGTATTGTAGATCCGGAACATGATAACCGTGAAGTTGTGGATCTTCTCTACTTTCCGACTGGTGGAGGTAAAACCGAGGCATATCTGGGTCTTATGGCATTTGTTATTGCGAATAGAAGGCTGCGTGCTGACGAGAACGATGAATACAATCGTGACGGCGGTGTAACTGCAATCTTGCGTTATACTTTGCGCCTACTTACTACGCAACAGAGAGATCGTATCACCAAGATGATTCTAGCTGCGGAACTCATCCGACAAAAAGAATATCCGAAATACGGAAAAGAACCTATCAGTATTGGTTTCTGGGTTGGCGGTACTGTGACTCCGAACACCTTTAAAGAATTGGAAGAAGATCCGGAGGATCCAGCTAAAACAAGAACAGCAAGAAGCAAGAAAAACACTATCTACAAACAGCTGCTTACATGTCCATTCTGTGGGAAGCCGCTTACAGAGGAAAATTTCTATATAGATATTCCTACAAAATCGGTTAGCATCTATTGTTCGGATGATAAATGCATGTTCTATAGGTACAAGCCCAGCAATAAGATGAAAATCCCGGTTTATCTGGTAGATGAAGAAATTTACGCTAAATGCCCGACCATTATTCTGTCAACAGTTGATAAATTTGCCCGCCTTCCGTGGGATGTGAATACAAATGCTCTGTTTGGTCGCGTTGATAGAATTTGCAGTCGCGATGGCTATGTTGCTATTGGAGCAGACCATGCTCGGCATAACCGTACAGAAGAGTTACCCACATCTACACTTAGATCGATTAAACCATTCCTTCCGCCGGAGCTGATTATCCAAGATGAGCTGCATCTTATCACAGGACCTCTGGGAACCGTATACGGTGCATATGAAACAGTTATTGAAGATCTGTGTTCCTATACGATAGGAGAAAAGAAAATAAAGCCAAAGTATGTTGTTTCTACGGCAACTATCAAAAATGCTGCTGAGCAGACAAAATGCCTATATGGCAGAAAAGTAACTGCGCAATTTCCACCAAATGGGTTTGAAATCGGTGACAGTTTCTATATTCGTGAGGTACCGGTCGAACAAGATCCGTTTAGAAGATACGTTGGTGTCTGCGCACCTGGACAGTCTGTAAAGACAGCTTTGCTGCGTGTATATTCGATTATCCTTCAAAGTGCTTATAATCTTTCGCTGGATGATGAGTACAAGGATGTTATTGACCCTTACTATACCCTTGTTGGATATTATAACAGTATTCGAGAGCTCGGCGGTGCCGTTCGATTGCTACAGGATGATATTCCTGACAGAATTCAGCGTATTAAGAAGAAATATGGGATGAGTAGGCAGCGTTTCCTTAATCATAAGGTTGAAATTACTTCCCGCATGTCTTCTTATGACATTCCGAAGAAACTAAGTCAGTTGGAAACTCCATATACAGATAAAAATTGCTTAGATACGGCAATTGCAACTAATATGATTGCTGTTGGTATGGATGTGGATCGGCTTGGTCTCATGGTGGTAACCGGTCAACCGAAGCAGAACTCCGAATACATTCAGGCAACTAGCCGTATTGGACGTTCTTATCCAGGCTTAGTAGTTACTTTATATAACCCTTATCGACCTCGTGACTTGTCTCATTATGAGAATTTTACTGGTTATCATGCACAGCTGTATCGCTTTGTTGAAGGCACAACAGCGACACCGTTTTCTGCGCGTGCAAGAGATCGCGTGCTGCATGCGCTGGTTATTTCTGCAATTCGTTTGCATTATCCGGAATTTGCAAGCAATGATGGAGCAGCAGCTATTGATAAACTAACCGATGAGCAGCTTAATGAAGTGAAGGCTCTTATCATGAATCGATTGAACATCATCAAGCCTTCTGCTAAGGCCGATGCCGAACATGAGATTGATGATTTTATAAGCAATTGGAAATTGTTGGCAACTCAATCTAAAGAACTTAGATACTATGTCTATACAACTAAAACGTATAATCGTCTAATGAACACTTATGGCGAAGTTTGTACTGATCTTGAAAAGCCGACTCTTCGTTCTATGCGTGATGTTGAGAATGCAGCAAATATGTTCTATTACACGGAGGACTAAAAGCCTATGTTTGACAATAATAAATTAGGTGAGATTCGTCCTAATCAGTTGATAACTACATTTGGTCCAGGTTCTATTGTGGATGCCGTGAAAGATTCTGTCACGGTTCTGGACTTGAACTATTGGAAGGAAAAGGGAAAGAAAATTATAGATGGCAGATTGGCCTCATATCTGGGCGTTGACTGCTTTTATATGCCACGGACTTCTTATAGCGGAGATATTCCGGTGGTCTCATTCCCTTATATGCATGTTTGCTCCAATGTGAAATGTGGGAGAATATTTGATTTAAGAGAGAATTTTGACCTAGATCGATATCTGAAGTTTGGTGTAACTTGTCCGGAATGTCATAGACAGGCTTATCCTTCTCGTTTTATTACTATTTGTGAGAACGGCCATATGGATGATTTCCCTTGGAGCTGGTGGGTTCACGGTGGCAATACAACCTGCAAAGGTACGATGAGGATGTATTCAACTGGCAATACATCAACGCTTGCAGATATGTGGGTTGAATGTTCCTGTGGGGCACGACGGAGTATGAGCGGCGCAACGCAGCATGAGAATTTTGAAGGTATGAAATGTTCCGGACATCATCCGTTCCGGCCAAATCATAAAAATGAAAAATGCGATAAGGAAATGATTCCTTCTCAGCGTGGCGCGTCGAATGTATATTTTCCAGTAATGAGAAGTGCCATATCCATTCCACCTTGGATCAATCCGCTTTATAACTTGATTGATGAACATTTGCGCTTAATTGACAGCTATGAAGAAGATTTTGGGGAGATGGGATTAGACAAAGTGTATCAAAAATATTTCTCTGCATTTACAAGAGAAGAATTTGATGCAGCTTTATTGCGCAGAAGACAGAACATCAAAGAGTTCACAGAGATTAAGCAGATGGAATACAACGCCATTACGCATCACGCGGATCCTGTGTACGCCACCAACAAAAAGCATTTTAAGGCTGAGGAGGATCCGCTTCCGAATTATCTGCTCCCGTATTTTAAGAGAGTCATTCGCATTACACGATTAAGAGAAGTACGAGTGTTGCTTGGCTTCACCCGTGTAGATGCTCCAGATCCAGATGCCGACGAGCAGACAAATATCGTTTATCTAAATAAGGGTAAGACTGAAAAATGGCTTCCTGCTGCAGAAGTGCACGGTGAAGGTGTCTTTATTGAGTTTAATAGGGATACCATTGATGCGTGGTTGAAAGATCCAGAACTGGGAGCACTTTCTCAGAAATATGCGCAGTGTTATAAGGAATTCTGTAAATCCAAAGAATGGACTGTTACCACATTACGAGATGCAAGGTATGTCCTGATGCATACATTCGCGCATTTGTTGATTAAGCAGATGTCAATGTCCTCAGGGTACTCTTCATCCGCTATTCGTGAGCGTATTTATTTTGGAGATGATATGTCCGGTGTGTTGCTCTATACCGGAAGTGCCGATAAAGAAGGCTCACTTGGCGGACTTGTAGAATTAGGAAATATTGATCAGCTTATAGTTTTGATGAAAGACGCTTTCCAGGAAGCATTGGTTTGCACAAATGATCCGGAATGCCTTAACAATGTGCCGGCTGGTAATAATTCAAATGGCGCAGCGTGCCATTCCTGCTGTATGATCTCAGAAACAGCTTGCGAGAATGGAAATCGCATGTTGGATCGCGGACTAATTGTGCCTATTGACGGAAGAGAAAATCAGTCTTACTTTAAAACTTTGGTGGAAGAACTATGTCAACTGGAAGTATAAGCTTAGATATTTTGTTAAACAAAATTCTAATAGATGCTATATCTGGTGGAAATGAGTCTATCAGAGCCATCCGGAAGAGATATCCGTCTCTTTCTGAAAAGGAAGCTTATGAGATTCTGGCCATGGTTTCAGCGACTGCTCAAGGTAGTAATGATAGTGCTGAGTTAGTTGTTACAGCTCCACCCTCTTTTGCGTTGAAGACAAAACCGACAAAAATTACTGTAAGAGAAATGCTTATGGGGGCTAGGAAGAGCATTCTAATTACCGGGTACTCCCTCTCGGATTATTTCGCCGAGTTAGTCGATTGTGTGATTCAAAAGAGTCAAGAAGGTGTTCTAGTGAATTTTTTTGTGAATGACATTGAGAGTCAGAAGACCTTTGACCGTTTATGCTGCTATAAGGGAAAATTCCTGCGAATTTATAACTATCCAAAACAGGAAGACAAAATGTCTGCTCTTCATGCAAAGGCGATTTCTGTTGACCAAACGGACACGCTAATTACATCTGCAAATCTTTCATATCATGGACAGGAAGGAAATATCGAGCTGGGGGCAAGAATTCATTCGAAAGAATTGGCTAAACAAGTAGAGGATATATTTACTTCACTGGTATTCAAAAGGATATTTGTTGAACTGTAAGTTTTATGGAGGTGTGCCAATGAATTTAAGCTTGAAACATAAGCTAATGCTGCAATCATTGAGTCCATTGGCTTTTTTGACTATTGTACGCAATTTCAAATTCACCCCCGTCAGTGAACTTGCTGAAAATCAGTCATATTGGGGAGAATTTGTCTGCCTTAACAATGTGCTGATTGTTGTGTTTTTGTTATGTGCTACATGGATTTTAGCAGCAGTCATATCTTTTATTTCTTTTACGGCATTTAGATGGACTGATAAGAAACAAGGGTATCAACTTTCTTCCTTCGTAGAAAAAGAGGACGCAAGTTTGAATTTCTTTATGACAATGATTATCCCACTTTTGATTGATGATGTAGGAACGATTCAGGGAGCGGTAACATTCCTTATTATTGTGGTTATGATGTGTGCGCTGCTAAGCAAAACACATTTGTACTATGCGAATCCTGTGTTGGCAATTTTAGGATACCGAGTCTATGAGGTTACCTTTAAAAGTAACCCTGACTTTAATAATGAAGTTTGCTTGGCTGTAGTAAAAGGTGGATTTCTAAAAAATCCGAGCACAGTAGAATATAAAGTGATTAATGATACAGTCCTCTACATGAAGGAGATGAACAAATGACCAAGGAAGAAATTCAGGCATCGATTAAGTCGATAATGTTTTCTGGTTTAGTCTGCGGGATTGAAATATATGCCTGCCTGCGCGATGAAAGTGGATATCAAACTAAAAAAATCAGGGCAACAGATAAGTTGCTTTCTAGTACGAAAGATAAGGTGGCGGGCTTTATCAATTGTACCTATCTTGCAGATGATGCAGAATTTGACACATCAGAAAATATTGCAGACAATAAGAAAGAATTTTATGAGATTAGTCTGACAGAGAGTTATAGCCCCTTTGCTTTCCTTGATGATGCTGAAAAGCGTACAGAGTACTACTCGGAAAGTGATAGAAATAAACTGTCTGGATTTCTTTTTAAAATCAATTTGAATGACCAGTACTTTTGGGTTTATCAACATATATACTCTGTATCAAGAATTGATCGAAGTAAAAATGTGATAGCCCTATTTATTGGAGATACATACGATGAAGTCGATAGCGATATTGTGCAGATAGATTCACGAGCAGATATAATAATCTTTTCTTCAAGTGCTGTTACGGCGAAAATGGATCTTATGCAGAGATTCTTTGGATTTGAGCAATACATTCGAGCGGGGGCACAGAAGACGATTGAGATTATTCGCAATCTGGATATTGTAGATAGCCTTGAAAAGTTTGTTGCGTTTGAAAATAAAAGTAAGTTGACAAATGCAAAGAAGTTATTAAAGGCAAAGAATTCGCCTGTTTTGCAGATGAAAAAGAACGATTTGTTAGAGAATCTGAAAAAGCATTCTCGCTACAAAACTATGTTCAAGTTTGAAGAAGATCATATTGTGATTTCTTCACAAAAAGAAGCAGCGGCATTTATTAAAATGTTGAACGATGATATTGTTCGGTCTGAACTTACAGGAAAAGAATATGACAGTTCCAGCAAAATGCTTTTGGGTCCAGTGGGAGCAAGTCAATGACTGACCAATGACAGGAAAATATAGATGAGCGATATAAGAAAGAAGGTTTCTATGTTACAGGTAATGGCAGATATAAAGCCCTATATTATCAACATGATCGCGATGATGACGAAGCGATTTGTAGAGAATGTTCTCAAAAAAGGACAGAAAAATTGGATGGCCGTTTATTGATTTAGGTATGATTAAGCTTAAAATGTAAAAAGGAGGGCCCTCATGGAACCATCCAAAGCAACCAGTGTTAACAGCCGTGCGGAAGAACTGTTTGTTCAGTTGTTCTGTGAGGCGTTTGGCCCGGAAAAGACGGAAAATCTGCAGGTTCAATACCCTTGTGTGGATATTTATGGTCGGCATCGTTATATTGATTTTGCTCTGGAATCCACTGAATCCAAAATTGCAATCGAGATTGACGGCGAAACCTACCATAACCCAAGCAAGGTGTCTGAGAACAAGTATGCCGATGACCTCCTGAAGCAGAACAGCCTGATCTATGACAACTGGAAAGTCTACCGCTGGATCTACAGCCAGCTGGAAAAGCAACCGGAAAAGGTCAAGGATGAGCTGATTACGTTTCTGGGCACCAGCCCCATGTTCAAGGCATTTGAAGCAGACCTGCCGGTGCAGATGGGACAGACCATCGAACTTCGGGATTACCAGCAGGAAGCCACCGAGAACCTGCAGAAGATGCGAGAGGACGGCAAGACCATTGCGCTGCTGTACCATGCAACCGGCGTGGGCAAAACTATCACGGCTGCAACGGACGCCACCGCCGACGGCCTGACGGCAAACGCTATCCCCAAGGGGCAGGAAGTGCTCAGCGTGATCGGGGAGGGGCTGGAGAAAGAACGGATTGAGGTGAGATTAAAGGGGTAAGGCGGATCCCCCGTATATCGTTGTATCTTTCCATAAATAGTTTGTCTCCCGCCCAAAGTAGGCGTATAATAGGGGAAAAGAAACGCTAAAGGAGAATCCCTATGAACGGCACCGCATTGCGCAAACCGACTACCCGGCGGGTGGTGGGCATGGTGGCGGGCATCGTCATCATCGCCCTTGGCATTGCGCTTTTCAAGCAGTCCCACCTCGGCAACGACTCCATCAGCGCCCTGAACATGCGGCTGGCGGAGCTGCTCGGCATCTCGCTGGGCACCCAGAACCTGTGCACGAACATCCTGTTTTTCCTGCTGGAATTCTGGTTCGGGCGCAAGTACATCGGCCTTGGCACCTTCGTCAACGGCATCTGCATCGGGTACATCGTCACGGCGTTCTATGACCCCATTCACGCCCACTTCGGCGACGCGCCGTCGCTGGCGGTGCAGTTGGCGTGGGTCATCGCGGCGGTGCTGGTCACGGCGCTGGGCGCTTCGCTCTACCAGACCGCCGACCTCGGCATCGCGCCCTACGATTACCTTTCCCTCGGTCTGCGGGACTACACACCCTGCCCGTACTTCGGGTGCCGCATCTTCACCGATGCGCTCAGCGCCCTGCTGTGCTGGCTGCTGGGTGGCCTTGTGGGCCTTGGCACCTTGATCTGTGCGTTCTGCCTTGGGCCCTTCATCCAGTTCTTCGATCGGACGTTCTCCCAGAAGGTGCTGCAATACAAACCGAACAATTGAGAAACCCCGCGGCGTCAAATCATACGCTGCGGGGGTCTTTTTTATTGCTGCCGTTAAGCAGAAAATGAAAATGAAGGAGATTTATCTTTCAAAACCGCCTGTGGACTGCTGCGGCGATGGGGAGCCATAACAAACCCATCAGACAGGCTTTGGAAGAAGTAAATTTTTCGAATCTGCTTGTAGAAAACGGCGGTCTATGATAGCATGAAACCAAAGAAAAACAGGAGGGCTTACACATGGTTTTACTGGTTGTGGATACACAGAAAGGTATCGTGGATGAACGCCTGTATGCGTTTGAAAAGTTTGTCAGCAACATCAGGAAACTGATCCGGACTGCCCGCGAACAGGGAATCGAGGTCGTCTATGTCCAGCATGACGATGGGCCCGGTACAGGCTTTTCCATCGGAGACGATGAATTTGAGGTCTATTCCGGGTTTGCGCCACTGCTGACTGAAAAACGGTTCGTCAAAACCGTATGCAGTGCGTTCAAAAAAGAAAGTGGTCTGCTGGAATATCTGACGGAAAAGGGCGAAAAAGATGTGATGGTCTGCGGCATCATGACGGTCTTTTGCATCAATGCAACGGTGGAGGCGGG
The DNA here is from genome assembly GCF_003482185.1 of Faecalibacterium sp. OM04-11BH. Lineage (NCBI taxonomy): Bacteria > Bacillati > Bacillota > Clostridia > Eubacteriales > Oscillospiraceae > Faecalibacterium > Faecalibacterium sp. OM04-11BH. The sequence continues at coordinate 368,009 of NZ_QULS01000001.1, read as the reverse complement.
CTTTGAGCATGGCCTGCACATGATCGTTCCTGCCTATGCAAATTCCACGCAGGACAACGAGTACATGACAGGGGAGCAGAGCTACCACTATTACAATGAATTCCTCTGGCCGGACCGCTATGCCGACTGTGTGCCCATGGACAAGGCGCTGGAGCTGCTCAAAAAGTGAGGTGTTTACAATGATTTCTGAAAAAGTAAAAAATCAGATTCAAGTGGTGCAGGGTGATATTACTAAACTGGACTGTGACGGCATCGTGAATGCGGCCAATCGCAGTCTGCTGGGTGGCGGCGGTGTGGATGGTGCCATCCACCGGGCAGCAGGGCCGGAACTGTTGGCGGAGTGCCGCACGCTGCACGGCTGCCGCACCGGCGAAGCAAAAATCACCAAGGGCTACCGGTTGAGAGCAAAGTATATCATTCATACGGTAGGCCCGATTTATTCCGGCACAGCAGAGGATGCCGCGCAGCTGGCGGACTGCTACCGCAATTCGCTGAACCTTGCCAAAGAGCATGATGCCCATAGCATTGCGTTCCCGGCAATTTCGACCGGCGTGTATGGATACCCGCTGGAAGATGCCACGGAGATTGCAGTCAAAACAGTGGCACAGTGGCTGGAAGATCACGCGGATTACGCTATGCAGGTGATTTTCTGCTGCTTCGATGCCCGGACGGAGCGGGTGTATCAGGCAAGGCTGTAACCGGAAGAGGTGTGAGAGATGGGCTTTTTCAAAAAACTGTTTACAGGGATCGGGTTTGCGGCAGGTTTTCTGTTCTTCGGATGCTTGTCAGTGATTGTGTATGCGTCCCGTGGACGGCATAAACCCTGCCATCGGCGCAGCAGCTTTTGGAACACACTGGAGCGCTACCTGATTTTTTCGTGGATCTGTGATGGTGTGCGCAGCAGCCGGAAACGAGCGGAAAAGTCCTATTATCAGCGCACAGGCAGCGATTTCTGGCAGACGCAGACACGGGTTCGACCGAAAAGTGTTAAAAATGCTGTTCCTGCGGTGAAAACACCAAGGCCGGAGACAAAAAGCACGAGCACAGGTGCAACGCGGTCGGTAAAACCAAAGAGAACGGAGCGTCCTTCTGCGGCACAGAAAGCATCGGCAGCACAAAGCAGCGTCCAAAATGTGTCGGTGCCGACTGTACTAGGGCAAAACGTTTCGGGGGCTGACGCAAAAAAGCACGGCGAACGGTCAAAGCCTAAGCCAGAGCCCAAGCAGGAGCATACTGCGCAACAGTCAGAAGCCAAAGAAGTGCATCAAAAGTCTGCACAGCAATTGGAAGCGGAGCGGCAGCAGAAACTGGAAAACCTGCGTGCTGCAATGCAAAAACAGATTTGCACGATTCATGCAGATGTGGAACTTCCGGCCAACGGTCAGAATGACAGCGAGGCAGTGGAGCAGAAATTGCACCTTCTGCTCTACAAGGCGGCATTGCCGGAGAACGTCCTGAATCGGGCACTGGACGAGCTTCGGACGGAGCGCAGACGGCAAAAGGCAGAGTATCAGGGGGCACCGTTTGCGGATGTGTTTCTGGTGAACCTGATTTTGTCCGATGAGGACAGTGAACGGGCCTGCATCGTGGATGTGGGGGATACGGGCATGAGCTATGTCATTCCATGGAGCAGCATCCCGAAAGGCCTGCAGGAATCGCTGCACCGCTACGTATCGGAAGCGGAAGGAAAACTCTGCGGCTACTGCAAGGAAGAACTCTGCAACAGTGAAAGCGGCAGGATGGTCGTGGAACTGTATCTTGGTAAACAGGATGGGCATGGCTCCCGAATCCTGTACTGAAAATGGAGTAAAGATTGAAATACAGAGAAATCGCAGACGGCATTTTTGTTGACCGTCCCAACCGCTTTATTGCCCATGTGGAAGTGAATGGAGCAGTGGAAACCGTCCATGTCAAGAACACCGGGCGGTGCAAAGAACTATTGCTGCCCGGCACGGCGGTTCGGCTGGAAGTGTCGGATAACCCGAAACGCAAAACAAAATACGACCTTGTGGCGGTACACAAGCAGGGCCTCGGCTGGGTCAATATGGACAGTCAGGCACCCAATAAGGTGGTAGGGGAGTGGCTTGCAAAACAGGGTTACGACTATATCAAGCCGGAATTCACCTATGGCAAGTCCCGCATCGACTTTTACATGGAAAAGGGCGAGCAAAAGTATCTGATGGAAGTCAAGGGCTGCACACTGGAAGTGGACGGTATCGGCTACTTCCCGGATGCACCTACCGAGCGCGGCGTGAAGCACCTGCACGAACTGGCGCAGGCACAGCGGACAGGATATCAGTGCGCTGTGGCCTTTGTGATTCAGATGGAAGGCATCACCGAGGTGCGGCCGAATGTCAGCACACAGCCGGAGTTTGGTACGGCACTGGCCGAAGCCAAAGCCGCTGGTGTGCAGGTGCTGTTTTTGCTCTGCCATGTAGGGCGGGATAGTCTGGAAATCGTGGAGCAGAGGGAAGGGTGAAGACGGCAGAAAAACGCTTTGCGTGATTCAGTTACAGAAATCATAAATAGGAAATGTTATCATATAGATACAAGAAACACACTGATAACATTCCAATGGAGGATTTCGATATGAAGGCAAAGTTTTACATTTGCAATCACTGTGGCAACCTCGTCACTACCATCCATAACGCAGGCGTTCCGCTGGTCTGCTGCGGGGAGAAGATGAAAGAGCTGGTCCCCAATACGGTAGAAGCCAGTGGCGAGAAGCATCTGCCGGTGGCAGAGCTTTCCGGCAGTCGTCTCACGGTCACAGTGGGCGCGGTGGAGCACCCCATGGCGGATGTTCACCATATTCAGTGGATTTTTGTGGAGACTGAGAACGGCGGGCAGATCCGCTATCTGAATCCGGGGCAGGCTCCCAACGCGGTGTTTGAACTGGGAAGTGAAAAGCCGGTGGCCGTTTACGCATACTGCAATCTGCATGGGCTCTGGATGACGAAACTCTGATACAATCAATGCAAACGGGGAGTGATTTGATGTCACTCCCTGTTTTTTGATGAGAACTTTATGCGGTTCTTTTGGTTCGGAACTGTGTATAAATGGGATGGATAAAATGAGCAGACACACTATATGTGTTTGTTAAATACCATTGGCGTTTGATTTTTTGCGTGGAATCGTGAAAATAAGACCTGTGAAAAACGTAGAAAATTTGATGTATTTGCGCTGCAAACTAAGACATATTGATGTTTTTGAAACGAGTTTATAGTGAAATATGTGTAATTCGAGTGCAGATATTCATTCTTGTGAGTTTGTTGTGTGAATTTGTCACGTTCCGCCGCAAAAAAGGACTTGACGGAAAAAATACTCTGTGGTAATTTATGAGCAAATTCGCTTTTGTGAAATAAAGTCGAATTTGAATCCGCATGCATTATCCTGGTATGCGGAAAAGGAGAAAGCATCTTTATCGCAGGGAGGATTGCAAACAAAACCCAGTTCCTCCGCCCAAACCGCTGCGTAGCAGCAGAAAGGACGACCGAATATGAGTTATGACAAAGTGCAAGTCGGCAACAGAATCCGTGGAAGCCGCCTCGAAAAAGGCTGGACGCAGGAACGGCTTGCAGCAGAAGCTGAAATTTCAGTGCAGCAGCTTCGCGCATTGGAAAAAGGACAGCGCAATCTGGGAGTAGATCACTTGGGACGCCTGTCGGACGCAATGGGGGTCAGCAGTGATTTCCTGCTGAAAGGTTGTTCTGAAAACAGTACATTGGTTTGCAAGATGCTGGATGACCTCAAGAAAAAATTGCAGCCACCGGAGCAAATCGCAGAAAAATGAGCGGTTTTGCCGCAAAAACAGTATATTTTAGCGCTTTACAGCAATGAAAGTACTTGCTATAATATCGCCATGGCGCAGGTTTCAGTTGCGCAAGAGGGAAAATTGCCTGAAATGCATTAAAGGCTGATAATACTCCATGAGCTGCTCACAAGAGCAGCTCCATCGAGTCGCGGTCATTGTGCATTTTCAAGCTGAAAACAGGCCGGGACTCGGAAAAGGAGTCTCGGCCTGTTTGTGTTTTCGGCGCAAAGGAAAGGATTGAACAATGCGATTTGATGCAAAAGAATTCGGCGGATGTATCCGCGATTTGCGGAAAAAGAAGGGGATTACACAGGAACAGTTGAGTATAATGCTGAACGTTAGTGCGAACCATCTTGCAAAAGTTAAAACGGGAAGCCGCTGCTGCTCGATTGAGTTGCTGCAGGATCTTTCGTCCTGCCTGAATGTCAGAACGGACTATCTGCTGAACGGAGATGCACCGCATAACAACCATCTGAGGGAAAGACTGACGTTTCTTGCACAGGAATTAGAAAAGATTACGGTGGACCTCCCGGTATGGGGATAGGAAAAGCAAAATCCTCTTTTTCAATGCCCAAAAGCGTGGTAGAATAGGTAAAAGATTCAGTATCTGAAAAACGGAGCGCGCAACAATGAAGATTCTGGTCAGCGCCTGCCTGCTGGGCGAAAACTGCAAATACAGCGGCGGAAACAATTACAATCAGGCGGTCTGTGATTTTGCGCGGGGGCATCAGGTGGTTCCGGTCTGCCCGGAGGTGCTGGGCGGCCTGCCCACACCGCGGTGCCCGGCGGAAATCGTGCAGGGCGTTGTCACGAACAAAGAGGGCATCAATGTGGACCGGGAGTTCCGGGCAGGTGCAACGAAAGCCCTTGCCATTGCAAAAGAAAATGGGGTGGAGCTTGCCATCCTGCAATCCCGCAGTCCCAGCTGCGGCGTGAAGGAAATCTACGACGGAACGTTTTCCGGGACAAAGATTCCCGGACAGAGCGTTTTTTCCAAGATGCTGATGGACGAAGGCGTCCGTGTTCTGGATGCCGGGGAATTGCCTAAAATTATCTTGAAAAATGAGGACGGAAAATGTCAATCAGACTGATTTGCAGCGACATTGACGGTACGCTGCTGCAATACGGCAAAAAGAAACTGGAAGACGAGATCTTTGAGCAGATACGGGAGCTGCATCGGCGCGGCATTCTGTTTTGCCCGGCATCCGGTCGGCAGTATACCAGCCTGCGCAAGCTCTTTGCACCGGTGGCAGACTGCTGTGTGTTTCTTTGTGAGAACGGCGGCGTGATCTATAAGGACGAGCAGTGCATTGCCAAGAATCCGATGCCGCGCGTGCTGGCCGAAGAAATCGCCAACGACCTGTGGACCCGCAGCGACGGGCAGGGCGAAGTGATGCTTTCCGGCCAGAATACTGCATACCTGATGGAGCGGGGTCTGGGAATGCTCAAGCGTATTCAGTTCATCGGAAACAATTATCAAATCATCCATGACCCTTCCGAGGTGCCGGAGGAGATCACAAAAGTATCGGTGTATCTGTACGAAGGCGTAGAATCTTACACGGAACGGTTTGTCCCACGATGGAAAGAGGCGAACTGCGCTGTGGCAGGGCCGTACTGGATCGACACCACCTTTGCCAACAAGGGCATCGGTGTGAGCAGCATCTGCAGGACACTGGGCATTGACCCTGCGGATGTCATGGCCTTTGGCGACAACTACAACGATGTTTCCATGCTGGACATTGTGGGTGTGCCCTACATTATGGATGGTGCCGCCGCACCGCTGCGGGAAAAGTACCCGAACCATACACCCCGCCCAGAGGATGTGCTGCGGGAGTTCTTGAAGCAAGCGTAAATTTGGAACGCGCACGTTCCAAATTTGAAATGATACGATACAAGCTGCACGGCATTGCCGGAAGAACTGCGCTGACAGGAGAATTTTATGACGGAGCGTTATTGTGAGGGCGAACGATTTACTGGCCTGTCGTTTGCCGGGGAAGTCTTTGAAAGCTGCGATTTTGCGGACTGCGTATTTGTGGACTGCTCCTTTACAAAATGCGGGCTGGATCATACCACGCTGAACGAGTGCAAATTCGTGCGGTGTGAGATCACAGGTCTGCGCAGCACCCATTCCTCGGTGCAATCGCTGGATTTTGAGGACTGCCGCCTGAATGAAATCGAGTGGGCACCGCTGATGTCCAATGGTGCCTTCCCAGACCCCATTCACACGCTGAAAGAGTGCAGTCTGAAATATAACACCTTCACCGAAATGAACTTTAACCGCTTCGACTTTTCGGACGGCAACGAAATTGTCGGCTCCATGTTTGCCAAATGCGAGATGCAGCTGGCGAATTTCAAGGGTGTAGAACTTCACGAAACGGAGTTCTACCAGTGTGATCTGCGCAAGGCGGATTTCCGGGATGCTACAGGCTATAAGGTGGACATTCTGGGCAGCCGCCTGAAGGATGCAAAGTTTTCCCTGCCGGAAGCGGTGAATCTGCTGGCAGATTTGAAGATCAAGCTGTCGTAAGAAGGAGAAAAAATGCGTCAACTCATCATTGCACGAAAAGATCTGCAGATGTCTCCCGGTAAGCTGGCGGCGCAGTGCTGCCACGCTTCGCTGGCATTCCTCACCGACCCCATCGGCATGGGACAGGGCGTGGAACCCATCGAGAAAAACGGAGAAATTACCGGCTATCGGGCAGAAATCATGTTGGAGAAAGCAACCTATGAAGAATGGTTCGATGGCTCTTTTACCAAAACTATCTGCGGGGCAAAGAACCGCAATCAACTGCTGAAAGCAAAGACAATTGCCGAGGAATTGGGCCTTGTGGAAAACAAAGACTTCTTCCTTATCCGGGATGCCTGCCACACCGAGCTGGAACCGGAAGAATTTGATGAAAACGGCGAGGGCATGACTTTGACCTGCATCGGCTTCCGCCCGCTGCCGGACGAAATTGCACACCAGATCAGCCATAAGTTCCATTTGTATTGAGTGCTGGTTCGCGGAATAATAAAATAGTCCCGGCCATTCTCCTGTGATCTGCAGGAAAATGGCCGGGATATTTTGCTTTCTATTGAAGATTCATCCATGCCGCCAGCGCGTCCGCCGTCTGCCGCTGTTGTTCTTCGGCGGAGATAACAGGCGCGCCGTCGCCCTTCTGGGCACCGTAGCTGCCAAATCCGGCATGACAGCCGCCGTCAATGACCGTTTCGGTAGTGTCCTGTGGGAGGTTCGTGCGGTCGGCTTCGTACTTTTCGCGGTTCAGTACGCCGTCCTCGCTGCCGTAGGCGGCATAGACCCGCAGGCCGCTGTCGGTCAGGTCGGCGGTAGAGTAGGCCGCCAGCAGCACCAGACCGTCCAGTTCAGGCTCCGCATCTCCGCTTTTGTCCGTGGCCACTGAAAGCAGCCTGTCTCTACACGCTTGTATAACAGGATAAATCCGTCGCCCTCCCAAAGCAGGGCTTTGATCCGATCCCGCCTTCTGCCGCAAAATAGAAACAGGCTGTTGGAACAGGGATCCAGCGAAAACTGATTCTGTACGATCTGTACCAGACCGTCTATCCCTCGCCGCAGGTCTGTATATCCGCAGGCGATGTAGATGTGCTCCACCTTCCGGATGTCACCCAGCATTGCGGATTCCCCGGATGATCTCACTGATCTGGTCGGAGGGTAGATCTGCTGGCAGTTCAACTGTAACATCCCGAATATGCAGTGTGATCTGGGTGGGAGGAACCGCCGCTGTTTTCGGCGAGCTGGGCGAAAGTTCCTCGAACTGGACGGATTCCTGCTGCAACAATGCACTTCTCATTTTTCGCTGCCAGCTGTAGAAGCTGGAAAGCGGTACGCCATTCTCTGCCCACTTTGTTTCGCTGTAGTGATCGTCTGATACCATTGCTGTTCCCGTACTGCCAATGCTTGCTTCTCCATGGAGTCCTCCTTGCTGCGTCTCTGTATTTTTTAGACTGCTCTCAAAAATACATTTTTTCCATGGTACTATTTTCGCACTTTGGAGAGAGCAGGTGAAGACATGGTTTCATTAGGCGGGTACGTTTTACCAATGATTTACCAATATTTCTGGAGAGTTAGGCTTGCAGTATAGTTGATTAAATGTATTAAAAGAGTCGTTTTAGACCAACAAAAAGAGGCATCGGATGCGATCCGATGCCTCTTGCTCAATACTATTCTATTTATCTGCGTCCGAGAAGTTTGCGGAGACTCTGGGTTTCTACAATTCTGTAGTTGGAAAGCCAAAGCTGCTTATCCTTACCGGCCAGCTGAGGGTTAGTATAGGTCTCAAAGGTGTTCTGAACAATGGATGTGCCGACTTCGTTCCAGATGTCAATGGGATTGAACAGCCAGGAAACAACTCCCGTTGCCTCATCAAATTTCAGCAGACTACGGAAAGCACCAAAAATGGGGTAGATATAGCCACTGGAAACAGAATACTTTGTGGGAGTGGCGAGAAACTCTGTTTTTGTCGGAGTGTCAAGAGATTCGATGCCTCTCACGCTTCCAAAACGCGGATTTGCAACGCCCTGAGCCTTCTTATAATCCCTATACTTTTCAGGAAGTTCGCGTTCGATAACATCATAAAGCTCTACCAGCAGAGGAATTTGCCCGGTCAAAGACTTATAAAAAGGAGATTCAAATGCCTGCTTATAGCGCTTAAATACCTGTGCTTTACCGGAATAGCTCTGTACCGGGGCCGCATTGTCATCAGGATATTTGTCGATATCAAAGGCGTAGAGCAAGCGGAGCAGTTCCGAAACGTGAATAGGTTTATCCTCATTATCTTTGTAAGCAATCAGATCTGCATATGCCTGACCTGCAATGGAGGCTTTAATATCGTCGAACTTGTCGTCGAGATTGAATAGTGCCATATCAGAAACCTGAACCGACGTGTTGCGAGCATCGGAGAGGCGCGTGATATTCTGCACATTGGTGATGACTTCAACACGAACAAATTTGCGAATGTCTTCAGGAATTTCGTCGCGCTTACGCATGATGGCGGTATAGGTGTGACCGCCGTCAAGAATGCCGTAAAGAGACTTGTCGTTTTCGTCATTCTGATCACCAATGCCAATGGTTACTTCCGAATCAGTGCTATTAAAGGTTAGCGTTTTGGCGGCGATGACGATACCGCGGTTGTTGATATAGAAATCAGTTTCCGGCTCCACTACAGCAGTGAGCAAGCTACGAGCCACATTGGTTGTCATCTTTGGTTCACGCGGATTGACATCGAGAGGAATATTAGAGGGAAGCTCCTTCATATCCACCAGCAGATAATAAATGGTTTCGAAGGTGCTTTCATCTTTGTCTCCCTTACGATAAGGGGATGCGAGGGTACGAAGAGCCTCAACTTTAAACTTTAAATTTGCCATTTTATGGCCTCCTTATATTTTCTTCTCGAGGGCTGTTGCCCTGAGAACAATTTTAGTATATCATATACTCAAAAATAAACAATGCACCATGGTGCATAATGGAGAGATATATGGCTGAAAAAGCAAGACAGAGTGAAGCTCTAACAAAAATAGGAAAAATGTTTGAGCAGAAACGAAAGTCATTAGGAAAACAGTACAAAAGCCGTGAACAATTTATCTATAATAGAAGTGACGAATTGTTCGGCTCAGAAGATTGGATTTCGCTTCGACACCTTTGCAATATAGAACACGGAAAGAATTGGATTAGTATAGAAAAACTAATTATGCTTGCCGATGCTTTGGAAGAAAATCCTGTCGATTTGTTTGCTGAAATAGTTAAAATATATCGAAGTTCTAAAAATTGACTGACTTTTGTGCAGATACTGGCGCAACTTGGATATGATATTGAGCTTGCCTACATACAGAAATAGGCCGGTTCGCCAAAAATACAAACTTTATTATAGAAATATCACGAAAGGATTATTTGATATGGACAAAGAAACGATCATCATTGCATCTGAAGATGTGGAAATAATTGATGCATCTGAATATAAAGAAGAACTATCGGAACATTTTGGGCGAGTTCCAGAGGTGGCGAAACCTCTGCTCAAAGGAGCAAAGACAGTTTTTTCCCAAATAGAGAAGTCATTATATACTGCACCGGCCTTTATTAACGCCGTTAAAGCGGCAGTGCCGGATGTGACATTGCAGGCGATGCTGACGGATGAGCAGAAGCAGCAGATTACAAAAGGAGCCCTTAAGTTAATGACGAAAAAAGATGGCTCGCTCATGGCAAACCTTATTAACCCTGAGACAAAGAAAATTGTGGCTACCCACAACCACCCGGAGGGTATCAAGGGCACACAAGCCACAGCGGCAGCCATTTTTCTGGCACGCACCGGCCACAGCAAGCCGGAAATCAAACAATATGTGGAGCAGACCTTCGGTTATGACCTGAACCGTACCTGCGATGAAATTCGGCCGACCTATCATCATGTGGAGACCTGTCAGGAAACTGTGCCGGAAGCAATCATTGCTTTTCTGGAAAGCGTCAGTTTTGAGGATGCACTTCGCAATGCAGTTTCTCTGGGCGGCGACAGTGACACCCTTGCCTGCATCACCGGCGGCATTGCCGAAGCTTTTTACGGGATGCCGCAGGAACTGCGGGACGAGACTTTGAAACGTCTGCCGGAGGATATCCGGGAAGGATATGAGCTGTTTCGGTGGAACATCGGCCAGAGATAAGACATTCGGAGAACCAAGGAGCAGATACAACACACTCGTGATGTGAAGTATCTGCTCCTTGGTTTTTAATAAGACTCGATGAAGGGCGTCTTGCATCGGCCTGAAAAATCCGATATACTGAACCCAGAGAGTATGTCGAATTTTTTGGGAAAAGGAGAGAACGGTATGGAACATCTTTATGAAAAGGCACTGGAAAGTGCGGAATATATCAAGACGCACACGAAAAAGCGCCCGAAGATCGCGGTGGTGCTGGGCTCCGGCCTTGGCAAGCTGACCGCGGACTTTACGGACACGGAAGAACTGTCCTACAAGGATATCCCCAACTTCCCGGTATCCACGGTGGCAGGACACAAAGGCGCATTGTTGGCTGGCAAGCTGGGGGACACGGAAGTCTACGCCATGGAAGGCCGCTTCCACTTCTATGAGGGCTACTCCATGAAGGAAGTCTGCTACCCGTTCTATGTGTTCAAGCTGTTGGGCGTGGAAAAGGTGGTGTTGACCAACGCCTGCGGCGGCATCAACCGGGAGTTTGCGCCGGGCACCCTGATGCTCATTACCGACTTCATCAACATGATGGGCACGAACCCCCTCATTGGCCCCAACGATGAGCGCTTCGGCCCCCGCTTCCCGGACATGACCGAACCTTACAGTCTGGAACTGCGGAACCTTGCCAAGCAGACCGCCGATGAACTGGGCATTGCCTACAAGGAGGGCGTTTACATGGGCTTTATGGGCCCTTGCTATGAAACGGCGGCTGAAATTCGCGCCTTTGCGGGGATGGGAGCCGATGCCGTGGGCATGAGCACCGTGCCGGAAACCATGGTCTGCAACTACATGGGCATGAAGGTACTGGCCGTCAGCTGCATCACCAACATGGCCACCGGCATCCAGACGGTCAAGCATAGCCACGCCCGCGTGCTGGAGATCGCAAATCAGGCAGGCGATACCCTGTGCCGATGGCTGGGTGCGGTGATTCAGAGAATGGAGTAAAAAAGATCGATCAAAATTTCCGGGCATCGCTACGGACGGCAGAGGAACGCCCCGTAGCTGGTACAGGCAGTCAAGGAAAAACGCGGTGCGACCATCTGCAAAGACCTGAAGGGCATCAAGGCCGATACGGTGCTGTGCCCCTGCCCGGAGTGCGTCCGCAATGCAGTGCTGGCCTTGGGTGCTGGATGAGCAGTCGAAAATATGAAACAGGCGTGCAGAAAACAACCCTTCTGATCACTTTTTGCTGAAAAATTGCTGCGAAAAGTAATATACCTATTGACATGGTATGTAAATGGGTATATGATACAGGCAATTCGTCGAACAAAAAAGTGAAAGAAAGGGTTTTGTTATGCCCAGAATCAGCGAAATCAATCCGGAAACTGCACCGGAAGCGATCCAGAAAATCATTGCAGACCATCTGGCGGACGGCCACGCTCTGACCGCAGAAAAGCGCACATTGCTCCACAATGCAGCGGCATTCAATGCTGTGGAGGCCGGTTCTTATGCGCTGGATGATGAACTGCAGCGGCTCATCGGCAAGCGTGCAACCGATTTTTACGAATATGCTATTTCCCAGAAAAACGGCTGCCTTGTGTGCAGCATTTACTTCCAGAATCTGCTCAAGAAAAACGGCATCGACTTTGAGAATTTTGCATTCACTCCCAAAGAGGAGATCCTGATCGAATACGGTCAGGCCATTGCAGAGGACCCCAAGCATGTGCCGGAAGAGCTGTTTGCAAAGCTGAAGGCAAACTTTACGGAGGAAGAGATCGTGGTCATCACGGCGATGGGCGTGATGATGATCGCCAACAACTACTTTAACGATATTCTGGATGTGACGCCGGACAAGCTGGTTTGAGCCGAAAATCGGGAGGGGAGAGCAATGGCAGGACTGGTGCATTCCATCGAGGAACTGGTGGGGCACACCCCGCTGATGGAGCTGGATCGCTTTGAGCGGCAGCAGCAGTGCGGGGCGCACCTGCTGGCAAAGCTGGAGTTCTTCAACCCAACCGGCAGTGTGAAAGACCGGGCTGCGCTTTCCATGCTCAATGCTGCGGAAGAAGCCGGACTGCTGAAACCCGGCGGTACCATCGTGGAGCAGACCAGCGGCAACACCGGCATCGGTCTGGCCGCGTTTGCAGCAGAGCGTGGGTACAAACTGGATATTTTTCTGGAGCGGGGTGCCTCGCTGGAGCGGCGGCTGATGCTGCTGGCCTACGGGGCACGGCTTCTGGATTACAAAGATGCCACCGGGGAGCGTCCGGAGACGAAGCGCACCCACCCCTGGCAGGAGCCAGAGCGGGAGGCGACGCTGGATGAGATCGCAGCCTACTGCCGTCGCACCGGAGCTTACTTTAACAATCAGGCGGCAAACCCGGCGAACCCCGAGGCACATTACCGCACCACTGGGCCGGAGATCTGGCAGGATACAGAAGGCCATGTGGATATTCTGGTCTGCATGGCGGGCACCGGCGGCACGGGTTTTGGCACAGCAAGTTATCTGCGCAGCCGCAACCCGAATCTGCAAGTGGTTCTGGTGCAGCCCCATCCGGACTCCCGCCTGACCCCGGAGCACCCGGATGCGCAGATCATAGATGGCGTTTTGCCGGCGTATGATGTGCCGGAAAGCGCACTTTCCGACTATCTGCGGCCAGACTGGAGCGATGCGTGCATCAATGTCCGCACCGAGGAAGCCTACGAAACGGCCCATGAGGTGCTGCGGGCGGAAGGACTGTTTCTGGGCACATCGGCAGCAGCGGCTTTGCACGCAGCGGTGCAGGTGGGCCGCAGACCGGAGAATCAGGGAAAGAACATCGTGGTCATCGTCCCGGACAACGGCATGAAATATCTGTCTACGCCGATGTACCGGCAGAAATGATAAAAACACGATGATGCGACTGAATTTTGAAAAGATTGCATAGGATTTTATAAAAGTATTATTCTTTCGTGAATTTTAGCACTCTTATATTGACACTGCTAATAAACGGTGCTATAACAGTGGCGTGCTCAGGAGGAAGGGCAAAAGGAGAGCCGCAAGGCTCCCCAGAAAGCCTTTCCGAGTGGACGCTTCAGATTTTTTGCCCCGACCCGAACGCCGGGATTGGAGGAATGATTTATGCTTATGCCGACTGTTTTCCATGAAAACCTGTTCGATGATTTCTTCGATCCGTTCTGGAATGACGCTGCACTGGAACGTATGATGAACCGTGAGGCTCGTGATACCTTTGGTAAGCGCGGTGCAAACATGATGAAGACCGATGTCAAACAGACGGACAACGGCTACGAAGAAGCTGTTGACCTGCCGGGCTGCAAGAAGGAAGACGTTCAGATGGATCTGAACGACGGCTACCTGACCATTCAGGCAGTGCGCAGCCACAGCAACGATGAAAAGGATAAGAAGGGCCGCTATCTGCGGCGCGAATCCTTCTCCGGCACCTGCGCGCGCAGTTTCTACGTGGGCGATGTGAAGAAGGAAGACATCCACGCAAAGTTCGAGGATGGCGTCCTGCACGTCGAGCTGCCTGCTCCTCAGCAGACGAAGGCTTTGCCTGAGAACCCGAACCTGATCGAGATCGAGTAAAACGCCGGTCGTGTGCGCCAAAGCACAACGCACATAAGATGCCCCCGGAGAGCCGCAACAAGCCCTCCGGGGGCATTTTTGTTTCGCTATCTTTTCCGCAAGGGAAAACCATGGTATACTGAGAACAGCAACTCAGAATTTATGGAGGTACCTCACTATATCCTGTGAGCCGGGTGAGCGGCTGACTTTTGCGGTATACTCCGTTCGGAAAGATCAAAGCGCATGGAGGTAAAAAGCATGCTGACCTATACCTATGTTTCAAAGGGGACGTTTGCCCTGATGGAAAAACCAAAGCCGGTGCTGCAGCACGAGCGGGACGCCATTGTAAAGGTGACCCTTGCCAGTATCTGCTCCAGCGATCTGCACATCAAACACGGCAGCGTGCCCCGGGCGGTGCCCGGCATCACGGTAGGGCACGAGATGGTGGGCATCGTAGAAGAAGTGGGCAGTGCGGTGACCAATGTGAAACCCGGCGACCGGGTGACGGTGAACGTGGAGACCTTCTGCGGAGAGTGCTTTTTCTGCAAAAAAGGCTTTGTGAACAACTGCACCGATCAAAACGGCGGCTGGGCGCTGGGCTGCCGCATCGACGGCGGGCAGGCCGAGTATGTCCGGGTGCCCTTTGCGGATCAGGGACTGAACAAGATCCCGGACGGCGTTACCGATCGGCAGGCGCTGCTGGTGGGCGATGTGCTGGCCACCGGCTTTTGGGCGGCACGCATCTCGGAAATCACACCCGAGGATACCGTGCTGATCCTCGGTGCAGGGCCGACCGGCATCTGCACGCTGCTGTGCGTCATGCTGCACAGCCCCAAGCGCATCATCGTCTGTGAAAAGGACGCAAGCCGCCTGCAGTTCATCCGTCGGCACTACCCGCAGGTGCTCACCGTGCAGCCGGAGGACTGCGCCGCCTTTGTGCGTGCCCACAGCGACCACGACGGGGCCGATGTGGTGCTGGAGGTGGCAGGGGCAGGCTCCACCTTCCGGCTGGCATGGGAGTGTGCACGGCCCAACGCCGTTGTGACGGTGGTGGCGCTGTACGATAAGGCACAGACCCTGCCGCTGCCGGAAATGTACGGCAAAAACCTCACCTTCAAGACCGGCGGCGTGGACGGCTGCGATTGTGAAGAAACGCTGCGTCTCATCGCAGAAGGCAAGATCGATACCGAACCGCTCATCACCCACACCTACCCCTTGCGCCGGATCGCAGAGGGCTACGAGCTGTTTGAAAAGAAACGGGACGGCGTGATCAAGGTGGCAGTGGAGTGCTGACGGTCTGCGCCAAGGCACAACGCACATAAGGTGGCCCCGGAGAGCTGTAACAAGCCCTCCGGGGCCATTTTTGTTCCTGGCATCTTTTCCGCAGCGGCAAGGCGTGGTAGAATAAGGGCAGAACCAATCCACAGGTGAGAAAATCGAACTTCAGCCTGAAATGCGGAGCCATTGCATCGAGCATCGCACATGATTCCCATAACCTGATTGTGGCAGGGGACAACGATGCCGATATGATGCTGGCTGGCAACACTGTGCGGAAAAACAAAGGCGGACTTGCGTTTGTGGCAGATGGACAGGTCGTGGCAGAACTTGCGCTTCCGGTGGCCGGATTGATGAGCACCGAAAGCGCAGAGAGCGTTGCGGCGAAAATGCAGGCGCTGAACGATGCCCTCAAGGCACATGGTGTAGCGGAAGATATCGGCATCTTTATGACCCTCGCCTTCGTCAGCCTTCCGGTCATTCCCAAACTCAGACTGAATACATACGGCATCATCGATGTAGCGCAGCAGAAAGTCGTTCCGGCTGTTTTTTAATAGGCGATAACAAAAATACTGCCGGAGATCGACCTGAATGGTCCGTCTCCGGCAACAGAACAGTTCGTTCCTACTCTTAGAAGCGAGCCGCATCAAGAGAAAAGTTGACGGAAATTCTTACTTGATAAATCGGAATTTGAATGGGAGATGAGACTATGGAAAAAATCAAAAGTTTGAATCGCTATCAAAAGGGTGTCCTAATATTTATGATTGCTATGGCACTGGTATTTGCGGTGATTTATCCCATGACAATCTCACAAGTTGGATTTGAATATAAGAACACAATTCTTGTCCCAAGTCAAGAAGATGGCAGTACGGTGTATTCCGGTAAAATCCAAGGAAAACAGGCACATTTTACGGTGTCGAAGGATAAGACCGTTGTATTTCAGTATGGCGATAAAACCTATGGCCCTTATACAGCAAAAGAAGATCCTACAGCTATTCCGAGGAACGAAGAAATGGCAGAATATATGACCGGTATGGAGCTTCGTCAAGGAGAAGATATTTTGTTTCGTGGGGGTGTTTGGGAGACAGGGGATTCATATTGGCTATACAATGAGGACGGAACCTTAGATAACTTTGATTTTTCTTATGTAACCAGTGATGGGATCGAGAGGGATGAAAACGGGGACGTAATTGATTCCGTGGAGCCATCTGCAGCTACTATACTGGAACTGATGAACGCTCCCGAGCTGACACATAAGGGCGAATGGTTTGCATGGTTTGGGGCTGTGTTTATCTGCGTTCTCAATACAATTTCTATTTTGTTTGCAGATGAGCTGTTCCGTTGGAGTTTGGCATTTCGGATCCGCAATGTCGACCATGCAGAGCCGTCTGATTGGGAAGTTGCAGGAAGATATATCGGCTGGACTGTTCTGACGATCATGGCATTGGTACTCTTTATTATGGGGCTGCAATAGTACAACTTCGCGTTTATCAAGGTGAACATTTAAGTATTAAAAACGGGAGTGAAAGCAAATGATGACCATTGCACAGATCACGGAAAAGATGATCGCCTTTTCCAAAGGGAATATCCATGACATCACGCACCTGAGCTGCGTGTGGACCTATGCCAAAACCATTGGTGAGCTGGAGGGGCTGGACGCAGACACGCAGTTTATTCTGGAGGTGGCGGCCATCACCCACGATATCGCCTGCCCGCTCTGCCGCAAAAAGTACGGCAACACCAATGGTAAATATCAGGAGCAGGAGGGTGCCCCGCTGGTGCGGGAGTTCTTGGCGGATACCGGCATGACAGCAGAACAGATCGACCGGGTGGCCTATCTGGTAGGGCACCACCATAGTCCGGCGCAGATCGACGGCATTGACTATCAGATTCTGATTGAGGCAGATTATATCGTCAATGCGTCCGAAAGTGGGTACGACCAGCAGGCAATCCGAACCTTTATGGAACATACGATGAAGACGGCAGCAGGTATCCGGCTGACGAAAACAGTGTTTGGAGTGTAAAAATGATTCAGAAGCATTGCTTTGAATGCGGTACGGAATTGATCGAAAAAGAACTGGAAGAAGAGGGCATTGTGCCTTATTGCCCGAAATGCCAGCAATATCGGTTCCCGATGTACAATGTGGCAGTCAGCATGGTTGTTGTGGATGAGGAAACCGGAAAAATTCTGCTCATCCAGCAGTACGGCAAGCCCTCTTATATTCTGGTGGCTGGATATGTGAACCGCGGTGAGGCAGAAGAACACGCCGTGGTGCGGGAAGTCCGGGAAGAAACCGGGTTGGAAGTAGAGCACCTCCGGTTCAACCGTACCAAGTTTTTTGAGCCGTCTAACACGCTGATGTGCAACTTTACGGCTTTCGTCAGAACCGCAAAGGCGCTGCATATCAACCACGAAGTGGACCGCTGCAAGTGGTTCACCCCACAGGAAGCCAGAGAAAACATCCGTCCCAACAGCCTTGCAGCGGAATTTTTGAATGCGTATCTGGACGAAGTGGGGAATAAGCCGATGGAGATGTGATTCGTGGCTGTGCCGCGGGAATTTTGACGGAGAGTATGGAAAAAAGTTGGTTCGGTCTGTTTCGGTTGACTTTTTTATAAAGAATCGGTATATTGATACTATATAGTATCAATAAGTATCAACTGCGAGGTGGACAGAATGGATGGGGCACAGTTTGCCAAAATGCTTTCAGATAAGCATTTGTTTGAACTCAATCGGATGGAATACAAGTACTCGACTGTCAGCGTCAAAGAATTTGCCGAATTGCTGCAGCAAAACTTTGCGCAGCCTCTGCCGTTGACTGATTTTTCTGGAAATAAGCTGTTTTACCTGCCGAACCTCGCGCAAATTTCAACAAATGGTATGAAGCAGTTGCTCTCTGTCCCTGTCAGTGGACAAAACTTCGGTTTGTCGGCGATGACCGAGGAAATTTATGCTACTTTTCAAATTGAAAGTATCCGCTCGACCCGCAGCAGTATCCGTTATATCCTCGATGGTTATGCCCCTCGTGATGAACAAGAAGCCCGCATCTATGGTATGAAGCGCGGACTGGAGTTTATCGCGAATCGTCAGAATAGGATCACCGAGGAGAATCTGCATTACCTATATCAGATCAGCACAGGGGATTATCTCCCGGATGAAGATCGGTTACTGCCAAATCACTTTTATCGGCATGGCGAGGTTTTTATTGTGGGCGGTGAAGAACCCAGACCGGGACTTCCGGCAGAGCGGCTTCCCGGTGCCATGAAATGTCTTGTCGATTTTGCGAATGCCAATGACGGCATCAATGAGCTGCATAAGGCTGCCATTCTGCACTTTGCCTTTGCGTACTACCACCCCTATTTTGACGGGAATGGACGCACTGCACGGCTATTCCACCTCTGGTATCTTGTTCAGCAGGGCTATCCTGCGGCACTATTCACGCCGTTTTCCCGATACATCGCTGAAAACAAGGACGCATATTACAAAGCCTACGAACGCGTGGAGAGAAATGCTCTGATTTCCGGCTATACGGATGTGACTCCCTTTCTGTTCTACTTCAGCAATGAGGTCTATAACCGCCTGCAGGTGGATGCAGTCCCGCCGAAAACTGATCTTGAGGTATATCAAACTGCTCTTGCGGAAGGAAAAATCACAGAAAAAGAACGGCTGCTCTGGGAGTATGTTCTGTCTGCTTATGGTGCAGAGGAGTTTACCACAAAGCAGCTGGAAAAGGATTTCCGAAACGCTGCGTATGCAACCATTCGGACGTTTGTGATGAAATTCCATGAGATGGGGCTGCTTACTGCAAGAAAAGCAGGAAACAGGGTGTTCTATCATGTCGGTGGGACTTCTGACGGTCGGCCATTAAGAGCAAAATGCAGCTTATCCGATTTGTTGAGATAATTCGCTATCCGATGAAGTATTAGAAGTAAAATAGAGAAAAAGTCCTACAAGGCTCAAATTGGACCACAAGACCGACCGAAAACCTTGTAGGGCTTGTTTTTTGAGCTTTTTCAAATTTATATGTGAAAAAAGTTGTCTAGGACTTGACATCGTGCAGAGTTCATGGCCACCATACAAGAAAGTGACCGCCCAGTGAAAGTGTGTTCACAGAAAGATAAGAGGCATCCGACTCAGAATCGGGTGCCTCATTTTGTCATGCAAAGTTTTCCTGAATGATCTTTCCCCAAGGCAGCATCTGGTCGAGACGCTCCGGGTGGGTCAGGATCTCCATGTCAGGCAGATTCTCAAAAAGGAACTGCTATAAACTACTTCATTCCCCTTCTTTTTCGCTGTTTACGATGGCCTGCACCTTGGTGGGCAGACCATAGATGCTGATGAAACCGGTGGCATCGCTCTGCTTGTAGTCGCCGCCTGCGGCAAAGGTGGCGATGTCCTCACGATACAGAGAGTACGGCGACCAGACCCCTGCATTGATGAGGTTGCCCTTGTACAGTTCCAGACGCACCTTGCCGGTGACATGCTCCTGTGTGGAGGTGACAAAGGCACTCAGAGCTTTGCGCAGCGGGCTGAACCACTGGCCATCATACACCAGTTCGCCAAAGGTGATGGCCAGCTCACGCTTCTTGTGGGCGGTGAGCTTGTCCAGCGTCAGAGTTTCCAGCACTTCATGGGCTTTGTACAGGATGGTGCCGCCGGGGGTCTCATAGACGCCGCGGCTCTTCATGCCCACAAGACGGTTCTCCACTACATCGTACAGGCCGATGCCGTTGCGGCCGCCGATCTCATTCAGCTTTGCGATGATGGCAGCGGGCTTCAGCTTCTCGCCGTTCAGAGCCACAGGAGCGCCCTTTTCAAATTCCAGCTCCACAAACTCGGACTTGTCCGGTGCGGTCTTGGGACTGACACCCAGCTCAAGGAAGCCGGGTTTGTCGTACTGCGGCTCGTTGCCTGGGTCTTCCAGATCAAGACCCTCGTGGCTCAGATGCCACAGGTTCTTGTCCTTAGAGTAGTTGGTCTCCCGGCTGATCTTCAGCGGGATGTGGTGGGACTCGGCGTAGTCGATCTCCTCATCGCGGCTCTGGATGTCCCACTCGCGCCACGGGGTGATGATCTTCAGGTCGGGTGCAAAGTGCATGATGGCCAGCTCAAAGCGCACCTGATCGTTGCCTTTGCCGGTGCTGCCGTGGCAGACCGCATCCGCACCCTCGGCGCGGGCAATCTCCACCACGCGTTTTGCCAAAATGGGGCGGGCAAAGCTGGTGCCCAGCAGATAACCCTCGTAATCTGCCCCGGCCTGCATGGTGGGAATGACGTAATCCTCTACAAATTCGTCGGTCAGGTCTTCGATGTACAGCTTGGATGCGCCGCTTGCCTTGGCGCGCTCTTCCAAGCCTTCCAGCTCACCCTTCTGCCCCACATTGCCGCACACGGCAATGACTTCACAGTTGTTATAGTGCTCTTTCAGCCACGGAATGATAATCGATGTGTCTAGACCACCGGAATATGCCAGCACGACCTTTTTGACCTCAGACATAGGAACTGCCTCCGTTCAAACCAACTTATATACTTTTCGATTTCCCTCGTGCAATTTCATGATTGCAGTGTCCATTATACGGGCACTTGGAAAATGTGTAAAAAGTGTTCTGCATATAGCAGCAATATGAAAGCAGTATTTCACAGCGGGGCATTATGAATCTATAATAGTAGTTGGAAATAAACAGAAAGAGGGTCTTTTTGATGGCAACGATATTTTCAAGAGAAGAAAAGGCAGAGGCACTGTTCGGGGAGATCCTGAAAAATCCAGAAGCCTGCCGACGCCTGATGGATACCTTCAACGACTCGCTGGACATGGCAGACGTACTGGATGCGCCGACCGTGAGTGCACAGCAGTTTGCCGCTGCGCTGTTCAATGCCTACGAGAACAAGGATCTGTCTGCCTTTCTGATGGCGATCTGCCAGCACAGTATGTTTGACCTGCTACGGAACGCTGCCCTGATCCCGTTCAAATTCAACGCCGATGGTCAGCCGAACCCGGTGATCCTGACGGATGATGCCGGCGTTCTTTTGCCGAACAACAAATTTGCCGTGAGCAGCAAAGTATACGACCGGTTCATCCGGGTGTTCCAGAAGCAGGAAAAGGTAAAAATGTACCTTGCCAGCGGCTACTGCAAGTATCACGGCTACGACGAAGGATCGATGGATGTGGTGGAGTACCACTACAACCAGCATTTGGGGCTGCTGCTGATCTACGAACTGCCGGACACCGTGAAGCAGAAGGTAACGGAAGCGGAGGCCTACTCCACCGTCTGGGATATCCAGATGAAGCTGCAGCACGCACTGCCCCGCTCCGTGGTCTACTATGGACAGGATACGCTCAAGGACGGTGGAACCCGCTACGATGAACTTGGCGTTTTTCTGCCGCTGGAACACTTTGCCGACCGGCTGGAACGCCATGTGGAAACTGCTACCAAGATCGTTTACGGCGAGTAAACGCCCTGTAAACGAACTCCCTTTATAAGTGCATCACAGCAAAACAAAACGCAGCGAACCGTTAAAAGATTCGCTGCGTTTTGCCTTATATGGGAGAATGGAAATGCTGCACATCAGGTGCAATAACGGAAAGTCTTGTCAGTGACAATACGGGCGAAGATCAGCCCTAACGGCAGTGCTACGATGATGAGAATGGCATCTGCAAACCATGTGGCGGAGTCCATCAGAGACAGGATGCCCAGATTATAGATGGCACGGTAGAAATACAGTCCCGGTACCATGATAACGATGGACGGCACGGTGACGGAGATGCGGGGATAACCGGCGGCGCTCTTCAGGAAGGAGGCCAGCAGTCCGGACAGCAGTGCGCCCAGAAACGCTGCAACAGCGGGCGGAAAGCCCGCAAGGCTCACCAGCTCCAGCCGGAACGTGTTCGTTACCGCACCGATAAGGGCGGCGCAGACTGCCAGGTTCCGGGGACTGTTGAACATGAGCGAAAAGCCGAACACACCGCCAAAACTTGCCAGCAGCCGGAACACGATCTCTTCCGGGAGTGTCAGGCTCAGGGCAGGGAACTGCACCGGCTGCAAATGCAGCAGCAGTGCCATGATCCAAGCCGTCATGGTTGCCACCAGAATGATGAGGATGGCGTAGGCCAGACGTTCCAGCCCGGAGCGCATATCCAGCTTGGCAAGGTCGATGCCGCTGGTAATGAACGGAAAGCCCGGAATGATGAAGAGCATGGAGCAGATATACCCCGCCTCGTGCTGCGCCGATACGGCAAACAGCACCTCTGCCAGCTTCAGCAGGATGGCATACACGAGGCTTGCTGAACAGACCGACGCCGTAATGCCCAGAAACAGGGTGAAATGGTGCTTTGTCAGCTTGCACCGTACAAAGTTGCCGATGCCTGCACCGCAGAAGGCACACAGCATTTCCACAATGCCGCCGCCAAGCAGAAAGGTGAAGCAGCCGCAGGCCAGTGCAGCTGCAAAGCCCAGTGCGATGGGCGAATACAAGCCGTGGATGCGCTCGATCTCATCGAGGTGGCTGTGCAGTTCTTCGCCGGTCATAAATTTTCCTTCCCGGTCGAAGTCGTTGACGAAATGCTCCAGTCGGTTCAGGCGGGAGGTATTCACGCCCGTATTTGTCAGACAGAGTGACTGGGTATAACACTGGTCACCGTCAAAGCAGGTGAACTCAATGGACAACAGGCCGATGTCCGCTGTTGTTGTGACTCCCAGCTCCCGCGAAAGGGTGTTCATGGAACTTCGGACACGCCATGCGCCGGTGCCGCATTCCAGCAGCATCAGCCCGGTGCGTCCAATGACGGAGGCTTTTTCCACAAGCCCCGCCTCGGTAATGGGGACGCCCTTGCTGGCCGACGCATAGTCGTGCCAGTAGACTTCCATGTGATTTTTGATGATCTCACTTTGCCGTTGTCCCATACCGGAAAGCCTCCTTTGTGATATGGGAATGTTGCAGCTGTTTCAAGACTGCGGTGCTATTATAAGGGAAATTGCAGGGCGGGTAAAACGTATCTTGGATATGCCAGCAATATTCGTTTGGTATTTCAAAGAAGAAAATACGTTGCGTTTTTGGCGGCTCTGCGGTAGGATAGAAAAAACGCGCCGAAAGGAAACTGCCGTGACCCTTCAACAACTCCGCTATGTCACGGCTGTTGCCGGCACCGGCACCATCAGCCATGCAGTGCAGCAGTTCTATATTTCTCAGCCCAGCCTGACCAATGCTATCCGGGAGCTGGAACAGGAAGTGGGGCTGGCGCTTTCCAAGACGGCAAGCTCTGTGGTGAGCCGGACGCTGCTGGAATATCTGAGATCCACCCGGCAGCAAAAGGATGCACCGCAGATAAAATAAGAGCAAATAGCGGATAACGGTATAAAAGCAGCTCTCCGCTTTGCTGAATGGAGACGTGCAGTTGGAGCAAGATGGTGGTTCCTTGTTTTTCTGGTAAGAGCACAGGATTCATGCTATCATAGCAGTCATATTGAAAGACATCCCGCTTGAAAGTGAAAGCTTTACTTTCAGGCGGGACTTTTTGTTTTTTTATTGTACTAAAAATGTTATCCCAGGCATGGAAGTGGAGGTTCATAACTTCGGAGAGCAGCTGCTGGACAATGGTTTTTTGAATTTATAGAAGTCGCATAGAAAGACATCCCGTCTGAGGGCAAAGCGAAGGTTTTGCTTTTCAGGCGGGATTTTTTTGCTTTTTGGGACTGTTGTATACAATATATGGACTAAGAGGGTGGGTGACTTGGACTACGAGTCCATAAACTTTTGCTTGAAAGTACGATACACTATTGTCACGGCAGCGGCCCAGCTCCGAAAGGGAGCGGGAGCCGCAGCCGGGCGGACCTTGAAAATTGAATATGCAGCTTTAGGTACTTCCAGATAATGATACTTCCGTAATTCGCGGCCCGGTCATAAAGAAGACGGGGTGGCCGAGAGGCCAATGGAGTGGTGCAAATCCAACGCCTGAATGTTTCCCTTTCTCAGGGGTGCCGGGGGCAAATTAAGAGAAACCATACAAAACCTTTTCCAAACGCCGTTCGAGGGGAACCACGGACGGCTTTTTTATATATCAGCGAAAAGGAGTACGCACATGAACCGCAAAACCACAAAAAAGGTGGATGAATCCACCCTGACAACTTTGTGCGCCGTCTGCCGAGGGGCATTTTTGGACGCAAAGGGCGTCCATCTCCGCAGAGCCGACCCCAGGCAGCTCGTCAAGGATGTCTGCACGTATTGCCAGACACGATATGGGTTTGACTACTACGTTCAGCCCATTGTCCGTAAATCGAAAATGACCGGAAAGGAGAACCGACGTGAAACTGAGCCAGCTTAAAATTGACCCGGAGTTCCAAAGCAAAATTCCGCCGCTGCAGTTTGAGGAAGAACAGCAGCTTGAGCAGAACATCATTGCAGAGGGTCGTCTTCTGAATCCCATCATCACATGGAATGGCTACATTCTGGATGGGCAGAACACGGTAGAAGCACGTCGAACCTGCAACGGCGGTATGGAATTGCCCATCCGCTGCAAAGTCTTCTACGGCCTTACCAAAGAAGACGAAGCAACGCTGTTTGCGATTCAGACGGGCAATGCTACCTGCCTGACGGCGGGCGAACGTCTTCGTGCAAATCTGGTGGCCGAAAACCCGGATGCACTTTATTTTGTGGAAATCACGTCGAATGCCGGTGTGGAATTTGCCTATGACGGCATCCGGGCACCCTAGAAAATCTACTGCATCGGAACGGCATACGAACTGTACAAGCAGTATGGCTGTGAGCGCTACGTCGAGATGCTTCGCATCATCAACGAGGCGTGGAAGGGAAATGTGGATTCCTACCTTGCCGGTGTAATCCGTGGTGTGGCCCGCTTCATCTCCGTATACGAGGGCGAGTACAGCCGGGAGCGCCTGGTGCAGCAGCTGGCAAGGACACATCCGAAAACCATCACGCAGCTGGCTCAGAATGACACCGGAAGTTCTGCAAACCGCCACATGCGGCAGATTCTCCGCATCTATAACGGTGCCAGCCGTGAGATGAGTCTGCCGCTGAAAAACTGACAGTTTCGTTTTACCTCCTGAACAACAGCCGTCGTGGTATCCGTCTGCGGCGGCTGTTTCTTACATAAAAAGGAGGTTGATTTTTATGTTACCGAACAATTGGAGATATCTTAGAGGGGACATCTACTATGCAGACATGGAGCCGCATATCGGCTCGGAACAGGGCGGGAAACGCCCTGTGGTAGTTCTGCAGAACAACATTGGAAACCGTCATTCGCCTACATTGATCGTTGCAACTGTTACCACCCGGACGGAAAAGAAGAAAAACCAGCCCACCCATGTGCTGGTGGATTCCAACCCGGCCTTTGAAGAACCGTCCATGATTCTTCTGGAGCAGATCTTCACGATCGATAAATCCCGCATCGAACGCTTTATGGGCTATGCCAGCAAGGCTGAAATGCTCCGCATTGATATGGCTTTGCTGGTCAGTCTGGCTCTGAACGTTCTGAGCGGAAACCGCAGCGAATAGCGGACAACCAGTAACCCGTAAAAATGAGGTGATAGCGATGTAACCGGAGGTGAGTGAGCCATGCGAAAGAGTGCCCCCATTGAAGTGGTGGTACATTACCCCAAAACGAAAGAGGGATGGGACGAACTCGGAAAACGGGTCGCAACCGCCCACGCCAACTATGTGATCGAAAAAATCGACCGTCTGAACTGCCCCACATGGCAGAAGCTCGAATTGCTGCAGGCGGTGATCGATACTACCAAAGGAACTTACAAACCCAAGGAATACCAAAAGCCCGGCTGGCAGCCGAGCCGATAAACAAAGCCCCACGCTCAACATATGCTTTTCTGCTCTGACCAGAGACGGTCAGATTCAGAGGCAGCGTTGAGCGTGGGGCTTTTTGTGTTACATAAGTTTTTGGAATTTTGCTGACAAAAAAATCATTGATTGTTGGCGGCCAATATGGTATCCTATGGCATTGCATAACACGCAAAACAGTTCCACTTTTTTCTGAAAGAGCGTATCGAAACCGTCCTGATGGAGCAGCAGAAAAAGCTTTTTGAAAAGTAAAAGCTCTTGCGTCCCGTGAAAAAAGAAGGTAATATAAATACAGAGCAAGACACAGAACGCAGGGAGGGATGAAAACCATGTTTTACGAGATCATGCACCGGGAAAGCTGTGTGGCACAACTCAGTACGACAGGGGAATGCAGGGTCTGCCTCGAGGATTTCATGCCCTATGATCTGGTTCTGGTGGAATCGGATGATTTTGACGAGCGCATCAATAATGTAACGAACTTTTACTATTGGTGCGCCTCCCGGATGTTGACGTTGGATCGCACCTACGCCAAGGAAATCCTGAACAGTATCGGTGCATCTCAGAGTGTTACGGACAGGGAACGAGCACAGATTGCATTATCCTACCATTGTCTGTCTTTGCTGGATGTGTTCTGGGTGAAAGAAGAAAACGAGAAAATTCGATTCGAGGATATCAACCTTTTTGCACACTCCTTAAGCAATGCGCTTGTAGATATTGCGCTGCGGGGGCACCAAATGACGGTGACAAACGCCCATCTTCTGGCAAATGACCTGTCTACGGGCGGCTTGTACCCCAAGGCGTGGGTGCGAAAAGAGGATGGCTTCTATCTTTACAAGGATGGTGGCAGGGAAGCGGTGGAACGTGAAGTGCTGGCAAGCAAAATCTGCCGGTGCTTTGACTGCCATCAGGTACTGTATGAGCAGGGGATGTTTGAAAATGAGCCGGTTTCTATCAGCAAAATCATGACATCCCAGCGATACAGTCTTGTGACCTATGCAGCCTATGACGTCTACTGCACAAACCGTGATTGGAACACGCTGGATAAGATCTTAGAGTTGGATGCTCCCGGCTACTATATGATGAACATTCTGGATTATCTGGTGGGCAATACCGACCGTCATTGGGAAAACTGGGGTCTGCTGGTAGACAACGAAACCAATCAGCCCATCCGTCTGCATGACCTGATGGACTTCAACCGGGCGTTTCAGCAGTACGACACGCCAGAAGGCGCAAACTGTCTGACCGTGGGAAAACGCCATCTGAGCCAAAAAGATGCTGCAGTGGAAGCGGTGCGGAACATCGGACTGAACCAAGTCCGTCAGGTGGAGCACACCGTATTCTCCGAGCATCCGGCATGGAAAGCAACGTTTGAAGAACGACTGCGTGTTTTACGGAACGCCATGTAAGTCAGAGCGAATATCAGAATGAATGATTCCATAACGAAAGCCCGTCTGCGCTGCCACATATCGTGGCTTGCAGACGAGCTTTTTCGTTTGACCGGAGAAAAATTGCCATACCTCACATGCGAAGCATAGATGGAAAATCGGAACCAAGGTTTTCCACCAGATGGCAAAAGCACTTCTGACTGATGGTCTTTTGTCCACTCTCCCAGCAGCGGATGCTTGTCCGGCTGACCTTTGCGTGGTCGGCAAGTTGCTGACGGTTCCAGCCTTTTGCCTCCCGGTATCTGCGGAGGAAGGCTCCTCCGCCCCGGTGGAGAAACAGGGTGTAGTCGTCCAGAATATCCTCCACCGGGATACCGTAAAGGGCGGCGAGCTTGTCCGCCAGCTCCGGCGTGAAGCTGCGGTGAAATATGCCGCTTTCCAGATCCCGATAGAGCCATTCCTCCATGCCAACCATGGCGGCAACCTCTTTTTGCAGCAGGTCAAGACCATAGCGGCACCAACGCAGACGGTCCCATGGGTTCGGGATGTCGGCGTAAGAGTGGTACATACGGTAGAACGCCTGCGCCTCTACGGTGGTGCGGGGGCCTGCCAAAGTTACCTGCAGGATGTAGAGAGGGGTTAGACAGGATACCTCACATGATACTTTTTGAAGTAGAAAAAGGTGACCGCTTTCCTGAGCCCAGAAAAGCCATTTTGACGCATTTACGCTGCTTTGCAAAATGAGTGGATTCTCTTTTCCATCCCAAAGTGCGCTGGGGAGAGGATAGCATTTTCAATGCAGCGGCTGGCATAGGTGGAAAACCGCGCCTTGCGTGTGGCATCAAAGGTATCTACCGCTTTCATCAGCCCGATGGTGCCGATGGAAACAAGACCCTCCTGATCGCCTGGCAGGGCGTAATATTTTTTTACGATGTGCGCCACCAGCCGCAGATTGTGCCGGATCAGCTTTTCCCGGGCAGTGGCATCACCGACGCGCAGGGCGCTGAAAGCGGCGGCTTCTTCCCGGGCTGTGAGCGGACGCGGAAAGCAGCCGCTTTCCAGATGGAGCGCCAGAAACAGAAATTTTGTGGCGAAAAATTGCAGTAAGGTCAGCAGCACACGATATCCCTCCCGGTACATAGTTGTTAGATTGTATGAGCCGGGGCGCGGATAGTTGCCGGAAAAGCCTTTTGTGCGCGGTATCTTTTCCGCAGGGAAAAAGCGTGGTATACTGAGGGGGAACAATCGAAAGTTGGAGGATACACGCATGAAAATTGTAATCATTAATGGAAGTGCCAGAAAAGGAAATACGCTGGCAGCAATCAATGCATTTATAAAAGGAGCGTCAGAAAAGAATAAAATTGAAATCATTGAACCCGACAAACTCAACATTGCACCATGCAAGGGATGTGGTGTCTGTCAATGCTCTAAGGGATGCGTCGATAAGGATGATACAAATTCTACAATTGATAAAATTGCTGCCGCAGATATGATTCTTTTTGCTACACCAGTTTATTGGTGGGGAATGTCAGCACAATTGAAACTTATCATTGATAAGTGCTACTGCCGTGGATTGCAGTTAAAAAACAAAAAAGTTGGCACAATTGTTGTAGGTGGTTCTCCCGTAGACAGTATCCAGTATGAGTTGATTGATAAGCAGTTTGACTGTATGGCAAAATATCTTTCATGGGATATGCTTTTCAAAAAATCATATTACGCAACAGCCAGAGATGAACTTGAAAAAAATAAGGATTCCATGAACGAACTTGAGCGGATCGGAAAAAATTTATAAAGCACACACCAAATTCCCATTTATCGAGTGACGAAAACAATACATCCTTCTGCGGACAACCCCAAAACGGTTGTCCGCTTTTTTATACGCTGAAATCTGAAAAAAGACAAAATGCCAAGCAAAACTGAAAAATATCTCATCCTTGCCCGTTACTTTTGTTACCCGTATATTTTCCCCACGATCTTTCCGCGTGCTGCGGCGGGCAGAAGCTTGCACAAAAGGCTCAGGAATTTATACTGTGCACCGGCAACATAAACGACCGCCGGGTTCTTTTTCTCCACAATACCGGCGATGTACCGTCCAATGCGTGCCGGGTCCATGCCGTTTTGCTCGTCGTGCTCCATCTGACTGACGCTCCGGGAGATACGTCCACCGTATTCATCATCGCCGAGAATGCTTTTCTGACGTGCTTTTGTAAAACCGGTACAGATGTCACCCAATTCTACGACGGTAACATGGATGCCGTAGGGCTTGACTTCATTTGCCAGAGCGTAAGAGTAAGAAGAAACGGCGGCTTTGCTTGCAGAGTAGAAGGTCTGGAACGGAATGTGTGCTACGGCAGCAACGGAGCTGATGTTCACAATATGCCCCTTTCCTTGATGGCGTAGGAAGGGGAGAACCGCTTTATTTACAGTGACCGTCCCGAAAAAGTTCACATCGAACTGTGCTTTGGCCTGCTCCATGGACGTAAACTCCACCGCACCGGAAATGCCAAAGCCTGCACAGTTGATCACTGCATCAATTTTGGTTTCTTTTTGGATGACCTGCTGCACAGCGGCGTTGACCGCATCTTCATCGGTCACATCGACGGACAGATGGGTAACACCCTCCATAGGAATACTTCTGCGGCTGAACTCATAGACGATGCAGCCGTTCTCTTTCAGAGCGGATGCCGTGCACCGTCCGATGCCGGAGCTTCCTCCGGTAACAATGACCACCTTGTTGCTTTCTCCCACCATGATTTTCCTCCTGAAAATGTTGATCTGGTTCGAGTATACCGCATCGCAGAGCGGCTGTCTATACGGATAGCCGGATCGTGGAAAAGTACAGGGATCAACTTGCGTAAATTTTCACGCAGATTGGCCTCTCTTTTTTACACAGCCAATGCCAATTAGCACTTGAAAACGAAATGCTGCGCAAGTATACTATACTAGTTATACTGTACAAGCTTGATCACAAATCAGTATGCCAGTTGACCATAAAAGACATACCAGAATTGAAGCGTGCGGCGGGATCAAAACCCTACGAGGATGAAAATGAAATTCGATAGAAGACTTACAGATGAAATCTACACTTCCGATACGGTAAGGCTGGGAAAAAATGCATTTCAGGCCATGCAGGAGACGCTCTATCATAATGGCGGTGTCGGAACCATTACCGGGTACTATGATGCCGAATTGTCGATCCTGTCGGTCAGTAATCTGTTGCTGCATAATCTGAACCACAGCTATGCATCCCTGATGGAGCAGACAAAGGGTTCGCTGAAGAATCTTTTCTATAAGAGAGATGCCGCATTCCTCGACAATGCGCGCTTTCGTCAGATTCAGGGCGAAGGGGAAGGCCGGATCCTCACGGCAGATGGCTCTCCCGTCTATGTGCGTCTCTACAAAAAAGATGCAGTCGATACGGATGGAACACCGATCTGGATCATGTCAGTACAGATGAACTGGGCGTATGAGAACCTTGCGCTGGTTAATGAATCCATCCATTCTGCACTATGGTATTTTGAGTGCAATGAAAACGGTGAGATCGTTCATGTGAACTGGAGCCATGCATTCCGGCAGATCCTTGGATATCATGACATTCTGGATTTTCCGAACAAACTGGATTCGTGGTCGAACCTTCTGCACCCGGAGGACTATGACCGGGTAATGCAGCTGCTTTTGGAAACGATTGCGGACAAAACCAATACTACAAAATATAATGTTGAGTACCGACTGAAAATGCAGGATGGCCAATACCACTGGTTCCGGGCATCGGCGGAGGTGATACGCCGTCTGGATGGCTCGGCCAATCGAATTGCCGGAATCATCAGCAACATTGACGCGGAAAAAAGAAGCCGGATGCAGGCGCAGCGGGCAGCGGCATTTCACCGTGCATTTACCAGCGCAAACCTCTGCGAATACTATGTAAATCTGGAAAAGAACACCTTTGATACTTTCAAAGTGGAGCCCTCTTTGATGACGGCCTTTGAGCAGAGCCACACATGGGATGGACTGGTCCGATTCCTTGTGGACAACTATGTGGTTGAAGAGGACAAAAAGTCTGTAACGAATTTCTACAATCGCGCCTACATCACGGAAAAACTAAAGGGGCTGGAGACGGAGCTGCGTCAGGAGTGCCGCATCGTTCTGGATGGAGAGGAACGATGGGTCAGCAACGTGGTCATGCGCGGTGAGATCGAAGATTCCGAATATGCGATGATTTTTCTGCGGGACATCACAGAGTCCAAAGCAGAGACGGCACGGCGGATGCAGATGGCCTCAGATAACGCATCGATGGATCTTTTGATCAAGAGCATGGTGCGTCTGCTGGACCGCTTTGTCGTCTGCGATCTGGAAAATGACCGGTATCGGTTCTATAATCTGCAAGGTGAAATGATATACGCGCCGACGGGAACCTACCATGATTTTGTGGAGCAGGTGGCTGCAAAGTATAAGACACTGGAACCGCTGGACGCATTGGCTGCTTTGATTTCACCGGAAAATATCCGCAAGAATTTGCAGGATGAGAACGACATCTACAAATTTGAATACTGCTCCATAGATGAGAACACCTATAAGATCGCTTCCTTCATTCCGCTGGAGTGGAATGGCACAAAGCTGGTCAAAGCACTGTTGGCATCTATGGATGTGTCACAGGAGAAAAAGGCCGAGATCGAATCCCATAAGGCACTGAAGGATGCGTACCGGGCGGCGGAAAACGCAAGCCGCGCCAAGACGGAATTCCTCTCCAATATGTCCCATGATATCCGTACACCGATGAATGCAATCATTGGCTTGACTGCCATTGCGGGTGCGAATATCGAGAGTCAGGACAGGGTGGTCGAGTGTCTTGGCAAGATCACAAAATCGAGCCGTCATCTGTTGGGACTGATCAATGAAGTGCTGGATATGGCCAGAATCGAGAGCGGGCGAATGAGCCTTGCCGAGGAGGATTTCAGCCTGCCGGAGCTGGTCGATAACCTGCTCACCCTCACAAAACCGGCAATCGACGAGCACCACCATCAGCTCGAAGTCCATGTTGAGCACATCGAGCACGAAGCTGTCTGCGGCGACAGCCTGCGCATCCAGCAGATCTTTGTGAACCTGATGAGCAACGCCGTCAAGTATACCCCGGATGGAGGAAACATCACCCTTACGATCAAGGAAAAACCGAACGGCTTCTCGGAGCTTGGCTGCTACGAGTTTTCCATCGAGGACAACGGCATCGGTATGACGCCGGAATTCCAGAAGATCATGTTCGAGCCGTTCAGCCGGGCAGACGATCACCGGACGACCAAGGTGCAGGGCACCGGTCTTGGCATGGCCATTGCAAGAAACATCGTCAACCTGATGAATGGTGACATTCAGGTCGAAAGCGCTCCCAACAAGGGAACGAAGATCACGGTCACGGTCTATCTGAAGCTTCAGGAAAACGAGAAGGAGCAGGAAAAAGAACTGCTCGATCTGCCGGTACTGGTCGTGGACGATGACAAGACCTGCTGCGAAAGCACCGTTGCAACCCTTCAGGAGATCGGCATAGCGGGCGAATGGGTCCTGACCGGCAAGGAAGCCGTGGAACGCTGCGCGGCGCGGCACAAGACCGGCCGCGACTATTTTGCGGTGATTCTGGACTGGAAGATGCCGGAAATGGACGGTATTGCAACGGCCAGAAGGATTCGGGAATGCGTCGGGGAGGACGTCACGATCATCATCCTGACTTCCTTTGATTTCAGCGAGATCGAAGAAGAAGCCAGAGCAGTGGGCGTAAATGCGTTTATGGCAAAACCGCTGTTCCGTTCTCGTTTGACGGCAACTCTGCGGCAGTTTACATCCGGGAAGAAGGAGAAAAACGCCCGGAACTATCTGGAAGACTTTGCGAAGGAGAACTATGCGGGTAAGCGGATCCTTCTTGTGGAAGATAACGAGCTGAACCGTGAGATCGCAACCGAGATCATAGGCATGACGGGCGTGACCATTGACATTGCCGAAAACGGAAAAATTGCAGTCGAAAAGGTGATGGAAGCGCCAGAAAAGTGGTACGATCTCATTTTTATGGACATCCAGATGCCCATCATGAATGGTTACGAAGCCACTGCTGCGATCCGTGCGCTTGCCGGCAGCCGGGGCAAAGTGCCCATCATTGCCATGACGGCAAATGCCTTTGCCGAGGACGTACAGCTGGCAAAGAACACCGGCATGAACGAGCATATCGCCAAACCGCTTGATTTGAATAAGCTGAATGATGTGCTGAAACAGTGGCTGTGATCTGTGTATTGCAGTAAGGCGCGTGATAAGGCTGAAGCCCCAATTGCTCCAGCCAATGTCAGAGTTTCTTAATTGTCCATCAAAAATACGTTGGTACGTTTTACATTGTGACGATTCAAAAAACAAAGGAGAGGTGTTTGGCTATGATCTACAAAAAGCAATACGGTCAACCGTTTGATACCGAAAGTGTAGTGGGTTCTTTTTTGCCCATGATGGAAACGATACCCTATCTGACCAAGGAGCCGGATGGTTTCTCCTATGCCATGGAGCCGCAGGATATTCTGTATGGTCTTGGCGAAAACGTCCGTGGTATCAACAAGCGCGGGTGGGTGTACGAAAGCAAATGCTCCGATGACAGCAACCATACCGAGGGCAAATCCTCGCTGTACGGTGCTTATAATTTTATGATCGTGTCCGGCAAGGATACATTTGGCTTTTTTATCGACTACCCGGGCAAGGTCACCTTTGACTGCGGCTACACCGACCTGGATACCTTACGCATCACGGTGGCCGAGGAAAATTACGATTTCTACATCATTGAGGGCGAGAGCCTGACCGATATTGTGCACCAGTTCCGCCAGCTGGTGGGGCGCAGCTATATTCCGCCCAAATGGGCTTTTGGCAACGCCCAGAGCCGCTGGAGCTACATGAACGAGGACGAGGTCCGCGAGGTGGTGGCAAATTACCGTGCCAATAATATGCCGCTGGACGCTGTGGTTCTGGATATTGATTACATGGAGCGTTACAAGGACTTTACGGTGGATGCGCAGCGCTTCCCGCGTTTTGCAGACTTTGCCGCCGAGATGAAAGCGCAGGGCATCCGTCTTGTCCCCATCATCGATGCAGGAGTCAAGGTCGAAGAGGGATATGATGTGTACGAGGAAGGCGTGAAAAACGGCTACTTCTGTACGAATCAGGATGGCACCCCCTTTGTAGCCGGTGTGTGGCCGGGGCTGGTACACTTCCCCGATATGCTCAACCCGGAAGCCCGTGCTTGGTTTGGCAGTCAATATAAAGTTCTGCTGGATCAGGGAATCGAGGGCTTCTGGAATGATATGAACGAGCCTGCGATCTTTTACTCGGAGGAAACGCTGAAAAAGACCTTTGCCCAAATTGAGGAATACAGCAAGCAGAGCCTGGATATTTCCAGCTTTTTTGCCTTTACCGGCATGGTGAGAAATCTTTCCAACAACGAAAACGATTATAAGCTGTTCTACCACAACACCAGACAGGGGCGCGTGCGGCACGATAAGGTACATAATATTTTTGGTTATAACATGACCCGTGCGGCAGGCGAGGCTTTTGAGCGGCTGGAGCCGGACAAGCGCATTTTGATATACTCTCGTTCTGCCTGCATCGGGATGCACCGGTATGGCGGCATCTGGACCGGCGATAACCATTCTTGGTGGAGCCACATTCTGCTTGCGCTGCACATGATGCCCTCTCTGAATATGTGCGGCTTCCTGTACGAAGGCCCCGACATTGGCGGCTTTGGCAGCAATACCACGGAGGATCTGGTGCTGCGCTGGTACGGCATGGGCATCTTCTCTCCGCTGCTGCGGAACCACTCTGCCAAGGACACCCGCCGGCAGGAACCCTACCGCTTTAAGAACAAGGCCGCTTTTGCCGGTATTTTACAACTGCGCTACCTGCTGCTGCCCTACATTTACAGCGAGTACATGAAGGCTGCTCTGCACGACAGCATGTACTGTATGCCGTTGGCGTTCGCCTTCCCGGAGGATGACTTTGCCCGCCGGGTGGAGGATGAGGTGATGATCGGTGAAAGCCTGTTGATTGCCCCGGTATATGAGCAAAACGCCCGAGGTCGGTACGTTTATCTGCCGGAGGAGATGCTGCAGGTGCGGGTAAAGTGCAGCGAAAGCAACCGCATCGAAACCAGCGTACTGCCGGCAGGCCATCATTACATTCCGGTGGAGCTGGATGAAGTGGTGTTCTTTATGCGCAAGGGACACCTTCTGCCCCTTGCCAAGGACGGCAAAAAGATCCAGAGCGTTGCCGATGTGGATTTTGCAGATCTGCGCCTGCTTGCCTATGCTCCCGATGGTGCATCCTATGAATACTATACCGATGACGGCGAGACAAAGGATTATGATAAGCCGGAACATTTTGTGCACATCACGCTGGATGCGGATGGAAACGCAAAGAGCGATCGTGCTACGGTCAAAGTAGAAGGATAATCGTCAGTCATTACGCAGTTCCTACAGAGTGACAGCGTTTCAGCTTGAAATGCTGCCACTCTTTTTGTTGTCTGAATCACAGATGAAATAGCCACTCTATCTGGGAATCCGGGAAGAATGAGATGACAAAAAATGCTGAAAGAGATGTTTATAGGACAGCTCTTTCAGTAAAATGATCTCAGAAGAAGCAAAACGCACTTCAGACGGAGGAAAATACAATGGCAAACGGTGATTACGGCTATTTCGGCAAAGGGGACACAGGCTATGCCCAGTACATGACGGCCTTCAACCGCAACTTCGGCGGCTCGTCCGGCGGCGGTGGCGGCGGTCACAACAATGGCGGCGGCGGTGGCGGAGACGGAAGCGGCTGCGGCTGCCTTATTGCCATTGCGGTGGTGGTCGTGCTGGTGCTCCTCGGCATGGGGAGCTGAGAGTATCCCTCTAGCACAAGGCGGCATTGCGTGACCCGATCACAGAAACTCTAACTAGGAAATGTTATCATATAGCCACAGGAAACACCAACAACATTCCGATGGAGGATTTGAATAGGATGGCAAAATTTTATATCTGTGAGCACTGTGGCAACCTGGTCACCACCATCCAAAACGCAGGCGTTCCGCTGGTCTGCTGCGGCGAAAAGATGAAGGAACTGCTCCCCAACACCGTGGAAGCCAGCGGCGAAAAGCATCTGCCGGTGGCAGAGCGTTCCGGCAGCACCCTCACCGTCACGGTGGGTGCAGTGGAGCACCCCATGGTGGATGTGCATCACATCCAGTGGCTCTTTGTGGAGACCGAAAACGGTGGGCAATTCCGCACTCTCGCCCCCGGCCAGGCACCCAAGGTGGTGTTTGAGCTGGGCGGCGAAAAGCCGGTGGCGGTCTACGCCTACTGCAACCTGCATGGTCTGTGGATGACGAAACTTTAAGAAATAAACAGGCTCCTGCCAGTGGTTGACGCTTGCAGGAGCCTGTTTTTTGCGTGCAGACGCTTTTCTGTGGAAAGGAAGCATGACACCGTTATAATGGTTGCATGGACAGCAAAATAAGAGCAGCCCTTGCACCGCCCTGCCGGATGTGATAGGATGAAGAAAACCGTGTAAGGGAGGAACCACCATGCCTTTTTTGATGATCCGCAACGACATCACCAAGGTAACAGCGGATGCCATCGTCAACCCCGCCAACCGGAACCTTTTGCAGGGCAGCGGCACCAGCCGCGCCATCTATCAGGCGGCAGGGGAGCAGGAGCTGACCGCCGCCTGTGAAGCCATCGGGTACTGCGAGCCGGGCAGGGCGGTGTGCACCCCGGCGTTCGGACTGCCCGCAAAGTATATCTTCCATGCGGTCTGTCCGGCATGGCACGGCGGATTTTTTGGCGAAGCAAAACAATTGGCCGGTGCGTACCATTCTGCGCTGGAACTAGCCGCAGAATACCACTGCGAGAGCGTGGCTTTTCCGCTGCTGTCCAGCGGAAACTACGGCTACCCCAAGGAGCAGGCCTTCCGCATTGCAGTGGATACCATCACGCAGTACGTCATGGAGCACGATGCGCAGGGCGTGGCAGTCAATTACCATGTGGTCAGCGAAACGGTCTGCCGGATGCGGCAGGCAGCCTGCCCGGCATCCATCGGCGTAGAGTGGAAAGAGGAAATCGAAGCCGATTTCCAGAAGCGGCATCAGGGGTAAAGGAGGAAACAGCGACACCTTTGCCTGCATTATCGGCGGCATTGCCGAAGCCTTTTACGGGATGCCGCCTGAGTTGCAGCAGGAAACCTTGAAGCGTCTGCCGGAGAAGATGCGGGCAGCGTATGAGCTGTTCCGGCAGAACCTTGAGCGCAGGATGTGACACCGCCGGTGTTGAGAGCTAGAGAGCCGCTGCACAGTGATCTGTGCGGCGGCTCTTTTGTGCGCAGGTGCTTTTCCGCAGCGGCAAGCCCTCGTCAAAATTCCGGGTGCCATTCATCCCGGATGCCAATGTCGGCACAGACGATTTTTCCGCACAGCGGCGCAGAAGCTTCTGCGATATGCAGCGGTTTATAGCTGTCGAAGGTTACGGTCAAATCTGCATGGGCAGCACCCTCGGCAACCTCCCCGGTATCCGTATTGATGCCGCTGGGCAGGTCTACGGCCAGCACAAAGGCACCGCTCTTGTGCAGACGGCGCATCAGCCCGCAGGCAGCAAGGCCGGAAGGCCGCAGTTCACCATGGAACCCGGTGCCGTAGAGGGCATCCACAACAGTATCAAAGCGCTGCGTTTCCAGTACAGAACCGTCAGCGCAGATGTGCACCGGCAGGGAATGCAGACGCTCAAAGTTGCGGATGGCGTCAGCGGTTTTCGGCTCGCCCTCGGCCAGAAGAACGGTCACGTTCCAGCCGTCTTTTGCTGCGGCACGGGTGATCACGAACCCATCGCCGCCGTTGTTGCCTTTTCCGCAGACCACCAGCAGCCTGCCGGGATGCGGGAACTGCTTTTGCAGTTCGGCGTAAGCCGCCAGCCCGGCATTTTCCATCATTTGCAGGTAGGGTAGACCGTGGGCATCCCCGGCCCGTTCGATTTCCTTCATCTGCGCAGCCGTCACAATGCGGTGTTTCATGTTGGCACCTTCTTTCTATCTCTATTATAATGGATGAGAATGTTTGGAACAAGATGAAAGATGCTGGTGCATAGAATCTGTCCCCGGAGAGTGGCAATAAGCCCTCCGGGGATATTTTTGTTTTGGGAATCTTTTCCGCAAGGGAAAATCATGGTATACTGAACGCAACGAATCCAAAGTAATAAACCGGGAGGTATCGTTATGAAGTGGGGAATTTTAGCGACCGGCACCATTGCCAAAAAGTTTGCATCTACGGTGGAACAGATGGGCGCAGAGGGGGAACAGCTTGTTGCTGTGGGCTCACGGCACATGGAAAGCGCACAGGCGTTTGCACAGCAGTACGGCATCCCCCGCTGCTATGACTCCTACGAAGCCCTTGCCGCCGACCCGGAGGTGGAGGCCATCTATATCGCCACCCCCAACACCCTGCACTACGAAAACTGCAAGCTCTGCTTGGAGCAGGGCAAGCACGTTTTGTGCGAAAAGCCCTTTACCATCAGCCCGGAGCAGGCGCAGGAGTTGTACCGTCTGGCAGAGGAAAAGCACCTTTTTCTCATGGAGGCATTCTGGATCTGGCTGCTGCCGCTGTACGACCGTCTGCGCCAGATCCTTGCGGCGGACACCATCGGGGAGCTAAAGCAGATCACCTGTCAGTACGGCTTTGTGGCCTCCGGTGCCCGGAAGGACCGCAAGTTTGATTCCGGTCTGGGCGGTGGTGCGCTGCTGGATATCGGCATCTACAATCTGGGCTTTCTGCGCATTCTCACCGGACAGGATCCGGAGAAGGTGGAGACCAAAGAGGTGCACATCAACGAGTACGGCACCGACGATTACAGTCGCCTTGTGCTGACCTACCCCGGCGGCTGCAAGGCAGAGTCTGTCCAGACCATCGGGCAGGAGCTGGAGCGTAATGCCCGCATTGTTGGCACCAAGGGCAGCATCTTTCTGCCGGATTTCCAGCACGCCGAGACCATGACGCTGGAAGTGGAGGGCAAAGAGCCGGAGGTCATCCGCTGCCCGGTGGACATCAACGGCTTTGAGTATGAGATCCGGGAAGCAAGCCGCTGCGTCAAGCAGGGGCGTACCGGCAGCGACCGCTACACCCCGCAGGACAGCCTTGCCCTGACCCGTCTGATGTATGATATCCGCATGAGCTGGGGCATGAAGTTTGCGGGCGAGGTGTAAGCACACACCTTGCCGCAAAGGGCTTTTTTGCGTGCGGAAACCATGGGACACTAAGAACGACAACTTGGAATTTGGCGAAGGAGTGTGAATGGATGAAAAAGAAAATAATTCTATCAATAGCGTTTCTGATCAGTTTATTACCAATGTTATTTAACCAATATGGCGGATTAAAAGGTGTACAGGAAATTACCGGCTTGATAAATCTACTCAATCCTATTGGAATAGTATCTGTCATTTTGTTTGTTTTAGGAGTATGGTTTCCCGTCAAGAAACGAGTTGTTAGTAAAAGTTTAGGCGCATTAGGCGTGATTGGGATTGTGGTCTCCGAAATATATAAATTCCTCACCTGGCATACATTGACTGTCACCGGTGAAGTCAGTTTACAGAATAGCATTCGATTAGCATTCCCCGAGTTTTATATAGGATTGACCATTTCTTTGGTAATGGTGATTGCTTATTTTGTGATTGATAAGTAAACTTGGCATAAGGACAACTTCCAGTCTGCCGGGCAGACAGGCAACTGAAAACCACACAAAAAACGAAGGAGCAGCCATGGTACTTTATTTTACGGGAACCGGCAACAGCCGGTATCTGGCGCGGCGCATTGCCAAAGGGTTGGAGATGCCGCTTTACGACCTGAACGCTTGTATCAAGGCAGGGGATACCGCCCCGGTGCAGACTGGGCGTGACGTGGTGCTGGTGACGCCTACTTACGCATGGCGTATCCCCCGGGTGGTGTCGGAGTGGCTGGGCAAGACCGAGCTGACCGGGGCAGAGCGCATCTGGTTTGTGATGGACTGCGGCAGCGAAATTGGCAATGCAGCAGGCTATAACCGGCAGCTTGCAGCGCAAAAGCAGCTGCAGTATATGGGCACAGCCCAGATCATCATGCCGGAAAACTACATTGCCATGTTCAATGCGCCCCAAAAAGAGCAGGCAAAGAGCATTGTGGAGCAGGCAGAGCCTGCACTTCAAAAGGTGCTGACCCAGCTCAGAGCCGGGCAGGAGTTTCCTCCGCCGAGTGAGACCCTCTACGACCGCCTTATGAGCGGCCCGGTGAACCCGGTGTTCTATCGCTTCTTTGTGAAAGCCGATGCCTTCCGGGCAACGGACGCCTGCATCGGCTGCGGTAAGTGCGTGGAGTTGTGCCCCCTGAACAACATCCATCTGGAAAACGGCAGGCCGGTCTGGGGCAGAAACTGCACCCATTGCATGGCGTGCATCTGCTATTGCCCTAAAGAAGCCATCGAGTACGGCAAAAAAAGCAGGGGAAAGCCACGGTATCACTTTGAAGCACTGGAAAAAAGCAGGACGTATGAAGAAAAAAGGAAAAACGATGATGGTAAAAAGTAGATGAAGTATTTATACTTACATGGATTAGGACAAAAACCAGACAGTTGGGATAGAGTGATAAAAGAAACGACGGTCTCGGATAGAAGCGTCTGCTTGAGTTTGGCAGAGATGCTGGAAGGAAAAGCGGTCACCTATGGGGAACTGT
Organism: Faecalibacterium sp. OM04-11BH; assembly: GCF_003482185.1. Taxonomy (NCBI): domain Bacteria; kingdom Bacillati; phylum Bacillota; class Clostridia; order Eubacteriales; family Oscillospiraceae; genus Faecalibacterium; species Faecalibacterium sp. OM04-11BH. Next base: position 326,780 of record NZ_QULS01000001.1, on the reverse strand, counting down.
ATGCTGCATTCTCAGGAGAGTGTGATCAGGAATTTTATGATAATGTCGAATAAACTATGATTCATCAAAGAAAGAGGACTTTAAAATGAACATCGAAGAACGGGCGGCACAGGCTGCCGCATGGAAAGCTACTGGACAGTGCAACTGTGCACAGGCGGTGATGAAGGCGTTTGAGGACAAGCTGCCGGTGGATGCCGACACCCTGATGAAGCTGGGCGCAGGCTATGCCGCCGGCATGGGCTGCATGGAGAGCACCTGCGGCGCACTGATCGGCGCTGTGATGGTGGCGGGCATCGTCACCGACGGCAAGGGCACACCCCGTATTTCCAAGGAGCTGCTGCAAAACTTTCAGGAAAAGTGCGGTGCTACCATCTGCAAGGATCTGAAGGGGATAGAGAACGGCGCACCGCTGTGCCCGTGCCCGGAGTGCGTCCGCAACGCTGTTCTGGCACTGGGCGAGGTGCTGGGAGAGTAAGATGAAGAAGATCTTGTTTGTTTGCCATGGCAATATCTGCCGCAGCCCTATGGCGGAATTTGTGATGAAGGACTTAGTGGGAAAGGCCGGGCTTTCCGGGCAGTTTGAAATCGCCTCGGCGGCCACAAGCACCGAGGAGATCGGCAACCCGGTCTATCCGCCTGCCCGGCGCAAGCTGGCTGAGCATGGCATCTGCTGTGCAGGCAAGACCGCCCGGCAGATGACCCGGCGGGACTATGAGACCTACGATTATCTCATCGCCATGGACCGCAACAACCTGCGGAATATGGTGCGGTTTGTGGGCAGTGACCCGGAGCATAAGGTCTCATTGCTGATGGATCACACCAGTCGCCCCGGCGATGTGGCAGACCCGTGGTACACCGGGGATTTTGAAGCCACATGGCAGGATGTGCTGGAGGGCTGCACCGCCCTGCTGGAAGAGCTGCGATAAAAGGGAAAAGGGATGACGAAACGTTATTGCGAGGGCGAACGATTTGCTGACCGTCGTTTGCCGGGGAAGTCTTTGATAGTATAAACCTATTGACATTGTAAGAAAATGGGTTTATACTATCCCCAACACAAGGAAGGGAGCACAGACAGATGAAACATACAGCAGATGCCCGGCACAGACTGCCCGGGCGAATGCGCTGCTCCCAGACAAATTCCCGGCAGACAGACTGAGAAAAAAACAGGAAGATGCCGTTGTCTGGGAGAAGTGCCCGAACATACATCGTCACAATAAAAGGAGAACCGACAATGGCTGATTATAAACTGTGGAACGCACTGAAAGATGCTAAAAAATATCGCTGGGTGGAACTTTCTCACTCGCTGAACAACGAAAGCCCCTACTGGTCCGGCATCCCGGAAGGCTCTGTGGAGCTGGCAAAGACCGTGTGGGACTGGGGCAAGCCGGAACTGGAATGCCTGATCCAGACCTTCAAATTTCCCGGACAGTTCGGTACCCATATCGACTTCCCGGGGCACTTCATCAAGGGCAAAGCACTGTCCGAAAAGTATGATGTGAACGACCTGATTTTCCCGCTGGTGGTCATCGATATTTCCCAGCAGGCCAAGAAAGACCCTCGCTACGCTGTGACGGTGGAGGACATCAAGGCCTATGAAGCAAAGTATGGCCCTATCCCGGATGGTGCGCTGGTGGCTCTGCGCAGCGACTGGTATAAGAAGTGGCCGGATATGGATGCGCTGTCCGGCATCGACGCAGAGGGCAAAGAAAATGCCCCCGGTTGGTCGCTGGAAGCATTGGAGTATATCTACAAGGTGCGCAACGCCGCCGCCAACGGCCACGAAACGCTGGATACCGATTCCTCTGCGGTGGCGGAGGAAAAGGGCGACCTTGCCTGCGAGCGCTATGTTCTGGACAACGACAAGCTGCAGGTGGAGGTGCTTGCAAATCTGGATAAAGTTCAGCCTGCTGGTGCGGTGGTCATCGTTTCTTATCCCCGCATTGAAGGTGCAACTGGTCTGCCTGCACGGGTCTGGGCCATTACCGAATAAGAGCGGAGAAGTGGGAAAATGTCCTTTGAAAAAGCAAAAGCAGACCTGGAAGAAAAAGGTCTGGGAGACCATGTCATTGTGCTGAACGAGTCCTCGGCAACCGTGGCAGAGGCAGCCCACGCATTGGGCGTGGAGCCTGCCAGCATCGCCAAAACGCTGTCGGTTCTGCAGGACGAAAAGCCGGTGCTCATCGTCACCGAGGGCACGGCAAAGCTGGACAACCACAAATACAAGAGTCTGTTCCACATCAAGGCCAAGATGATCCCCTACGATGAGGTGGAGGCCTATGTGGGTCATGCACCCGGCGGCGTGTGCCCCTTTGGGGTGAACGAGGGCGTGGCGGTCTATCTGGACGAGAGCCTGCGCAAGTTCGACACCGTCTACCCGGCGGCGGGCAACGGTCACACCGCCGTCAAGCTGACCTTGCAGGAGCTGGAAGCAGCCGCCGGAGCCGAGGGCTGGGTGGATGTCTGCAAGGAGCCGGAAGGCGAGTAAGGTATCATAAGATAAACGCAAAGGGGGCTCTGCCCGGACCTTCGTCCGTGACAGAACTCCCTTTTTGCCGGAGCCATGCTGTATGTGGTGGTGGAGGAACTGATTCCGGAAATGTCGCAGGGGCAGCACTCCAACATTGGTACGGTGTTTTTTGCGGTGGACTTCAGCGTGATGATGGTGCTGGATGTGGCACTGGGGTGACGGTTGGAGCCCTCGAAGGCGAAATCTTTTTCGGAATCTCCGAAAATGCCTAAACTTCTTGACAGAGGCAACAGCAGGGCGTATTATTTTGGCAGAAGGACCGCTGAGAAGCGGCTTTTTACAGGGTTGAAAGTTAGCTTCATCTAACTATTCTGCGCCCTTATCCCGGAGGACGTCTGGAAAAGGCAGAGCGTAAGGAGGACGGACCATGGAACGAAAAGAAGCAATCCGCGGTGCCTATCGGCTGACAGGCGGCAATAATTTTTATGATGGTATGATCACCTGCTCCACCCTGAGCGGGAAAGCGGTGTGCCGTCTGGTGTGGGACATGAACAAGGCGGAAAACGACGCCTATCTGGAAAAGGCACTGTCCGGCATCCCGGAGCATTTTTCCGGCAAGCTGCTGGAGGTGCCGGTGGGCACCGGCATTCTGACCATGCCGCTTTACAAGACGCTGCCCAAAGCGGACATCACCTGTCTGGATTACTCGGCAGATATGATGGGGCAGGCGCAGGAAAAGGCAGACCGCCTGCACCTGAAAAATGTGACCTTCCGGCAGGGCGATGTAGGTGCGCTGCCCTTTGCGGACGGTGCATTTGACATTGTTTTGTCGCTGAACGGCTTTCACGCGTTCCCGGATAAAGAAGCCGCTTATCGGGAGGTCTATCGGGTGCTGAAACCCGGCGGAATCTTCTGCGGCTGCTTCTATGTGAAGGGGGAGCAGAAGCGGACGGACTGGTTTGTCCGGCACGTTTATGAAAGGACGGGGTTCTTCACGCCGCCCTACGAGACAGCCTTCAGCTTGAAAAAACGGCTGGAGAAACGGTACGCAACCGTAACATTTGGAACAGTGAAGAGCATGGCATGGTTTGCCTGCCGGAAAGCAGAATAAGGAGAACAGGGAGGAACCTATGAAATACAAAATCGAGAAAAACACCGTGCAGGAGACGCTGATCCTCCCACTGTATTCCCGGAAGCTGTGCACCGAACTGTACCCGAACCTTTACCGGGACGAAACGGCGGTGCGTCTGATCGACCAGATCGACTACGACTTTTCAGAGGCAGAGAAAAACTCCCGCAGCCTGATGCAGCGGTTCGGTGCGCTGGAGGTCGCCATGCGGCAGAATGACCTTGCCTTTGAGGTGCGGGCGTACCTGAAAAACCACCCCTGTGCGGCAGTGGTCAATCTGGGCTGCGGGCTGGATAACACCGGCAAAGCCTGCGACAACGGCAGCTGTAAAATTTACAATCTGGACTTCCCGGATGTGATCGCCTTGCGGCAGCAGCTGCTGCCTGCCGTGGAGCGGGAGCAAAACATCCCCTGCGACCTGAAAGACCCCGTATGGTTTGACAAGATCGATGCCTCTGGCGGGGCGGTGTTTTTTGCCTCCGGGGTGTTCTATTACTTCCTGACCCAGCAGGTCAAGGCGCTGGTGCAGGGGATGGCAGATGCTTTTCCTGGTGGGGTGCTGGTCTTTGATGCCGCCAACCGTACGGCGGTAAAGATGATCGCCAAAACGTGGCTCAGGACGGCGAAAATCAAGGATGTGGGAGCATATTTCGCGGTTTCGGATGCGAAAAGCGAGCTTTCCCCATGGGACAGCCGTTTGCAAGTGTCCAGCCGGGGCTATATGCTGGGGTACAACGATTTGAAAGATCCTTCCGTCAGCGGCTTTTTCCGATTTCTCGCCAAGGTCGGGGACAACGGGATGAAAATGCAGATCGTAAAGATCGGATTTGGAGACAGACAATGAAGTATGCCGGGATGCCTATGGGAATGTGGGTGCTGTTTTCAGGCTCCTTTCAAAAACAACTGACCGCTGTGCTGGGCTATGATGCAGCCACCGCAAGAGCCATCACGAAAAAGGCAAAGTCGCAATACCGGCAGATCATCCGCAGGCTGCCGGAGTTTGAAAAAGCGGACCGCTTCAAGATGAACATCGTCAACTGCGCAATGCTCGGCGCGTTCATCCTCTCCATGCCGCAACGTCCGGAGGTGGACAGGCTGACGGATTACTACGCAAAGTCCATGATGACAAAGCCCATGCAGTGGTTCTGCCGCAAGAGCGGAAAAAGCAAGTTTACCCCAAAGGATATTGCCGCCATGAAGGCCACCGCTGCTCTGAAAGCCGCCGACCGCAACCCCTACTCGTGGAACATGGAATTTTACGAATATCCGGATGGCAGCGGTTACGAGGGACGCTTTACCAAATGCGGCATCTGTGTGCTGATGAAGGAGCTGGGTCTGTACGACCTGACCCCCGCTTTGTGCCGTCTGGACTACACCATGAGCGAAGCGGGCGGCGTGACCGACTTTGTACGGCAGTACACCATTGCCTCCGGCGGGCCCTACTGCGACTGCGGGTACAAAAAGAAAATAAATTAGGAGGAGTGTGCGATGCTTGTCAAGTCGATGACAGAGGAAGAAATTTACAGTATCGGTCATGCTTTCGGCTATTATGACTACGGAGAGGAAATAGGAATGTCCGCTGCCTTTTCCGGGAAAGAAGCCACTGCAAACTATATTTGCGCTTATGTGCGCGGGGCACGATAAAACCAAAGGGAGCTCTGCCCGGACCTTCGTCCGTGACGGAACTCCCCTTTTTTAGCTTTATAGAAAAACTATAAGTCATCTGCCACGCTCAGCGGAGCAAGAACCACACGCCCAGCAGGAGCGCAAGGAAAATCAGGTTGGAGACAGGGTGAACAGCCCAAAATACGGCTTCTTCCCCTGTGGCAGCTCCCGTGCGATCTGTCGGTAGGAAATAAGACTGGCCATGGATGCGATCAGAGTGCCAAGACCTCCCAGATTGGTGCCGATAATAAGGGCTTGTGTCTCTGCCGTGAACCCGGACAGCAGCAGGGCGGCGGGAACATTACTGGTGACCTGCGAAGCAAGAACCGCCACCAACACTTCCCGGCCGGTCAGAAACTCCTGCAGCCAGCCGGAAAAGGCAGGAATGCGCCCCAGATTGCCAATGAAGATGAAAAAAGCCACAAAGGTCAAAAGCAGGGAATAGTCTACCGCCCGTAAGGTGTGCGGGTCTGCAAAAAGAACGCAGACGAGCACAGCGGCAAAGGCAATGCCATAGGGCAGCACCCGGATCACGGACAGCAGGCAGACGGCAAACAGCACCAGATACAGCAGGATGATCTTCTGATCCCCCTGAGACGCAGAAGAAGAAACAAGCTCGTCCACGGAGAGGGCGGCAGAGGCTTTCCGGCAGACCAGCGCTGCCCAAGCCAGCAGCAGGAGCAGAGAGACCAGGGTGTAGGGCAGCATAAGAAGCACAAATCCCCCGATGCTCATGCCGCTTTTTCCGTAAAGATAGAGGTTCTGCGGGTTGCCGATGGGGGTCAGCATACTGCCAAGGTTTGCCGCAATGGTCTGCATACAGACCACCGGGATCAGAAGAGCACGGCGGACATCCGCTCCCAGACGGCTCAGGACCACGAACGTAAAGGGAACGAAGGTCAGCAGGGAAACATCGTTGGTGATGAACATGCTTCCGAAAAAGCACAGCCCGACCAGTACCAGCGTCAGCTGAAAGGTGCTGTGGGTGCGGGACAGCAATGCCCGTCCCAGTCCATCAAAAAAGCCCTGCCGCCGCAGCCCGGCCATGACCGTCATCAGGGAAAACAAAATCGCCAGCGTGCGCAGGTCGATATAGCCGAGATACTGCGCATCCGGCGGAACAAAGAAGGCGGAGACGACGGCCAGCACAGCGGCTGCGGCGAGGACCGTTTCCTGCTGAATGAATTGTTTGAGTAGTTTCATAGAGACACATCCTTGTAGTTGTAAAGGCTGCCCTGCTACGGTGCCGGACGGCCTTTTTCTGTATTTCAGAGCGACAGCTCAAACAACCCGATCATCAGCGGCATGGTCAGGATGGAAAGCAGTGTGCTCAGGACATAGATCGCGCTGGAATGAGAAGCATCCCGGTCATAGAGCTGTGCCATGGAGGTGACCGTTGCGCAGGCGGGGGTAATGGCAGAAAGGTAGACCGTCATCAGGATGGACTTGCCGTCCGGGATCCAAAGGGATGCGTGAACTGCCCAAAGCAGCAGGACGATGACCAGCGGAACACCCAGCAAACGCAGAAATACCGGCAGATAGTTGCGTGGGGTGCAGAAAACCTTTTTCAGGGGCACTTCCGCAATGGCCATGCCTGCCAGCAGCATTCCCATGGGGCCGATCATATTGCCGACACTGCTCAGTGTGCTGGTGATCGGGGCGGGCAGCGAGATGTGCAGCAGGTACAGTACAGCACCGGCTGCAATGGCAATCAGGTTGACATTGGTAAGGAGCTTGCGCCATTCCAGCCGGGCAGACCCCTGCAGGCAGGCACTGGCATGGGTCCAGAGCAGTACCAGCTGTACAATGACAAAGGCGCAGGAGTAGACAACATATTCCTCCCCCAGCAGGGCCTGCACGATGGGAATGACCAGCGCGGCGGCATTGCTGTAAATGATATTGACCTGCTCCACGGCGTCCAGCTTGAGAGCTTTGCGGAACAGCGCATTCAGAAGCAGAAATACGACGTGCATTCCAACGGCGATGCCCATGGAATAAAGCAGTCCGGTGCGGATCTCCGGTGTATCCTTGATCTGAAAGGCGTTCAGAACGACACAGGGCATGACCAGATAGACAAAGACCACAGACAGCACCTTACTGTCCGATGCCTTCAACAAGCCGGTTTTCACAACGGCATATCCCATCAGCAGAATCAGAAATAGCTGCGCGATCTGCTGCATCAATAAAAGGCTGATTTGCATTTATATCTCCTCGTTTGCAATTCGTTTTTGCAGCACCATCCTACTCCATTGGCGGGGCATCGTCAAGAGAAAACAGAAAAAATACGATTGGAGCAAGAAAAAACGGATGGCTCCGCAGAGCCAGCCGCTAAAATCTGAGATCCACCCGGCAGCAAAAGGATGCACCGCAGATAAAATAAGAGCAAATAGCGGAGAACGGTATAAAAGCCGCTCTCCGCTTTGCTGAATGGAGACGTGCAGTTGGAGCAGGATGGTGGTCCCTTTAAACGAATACTGCCGAGGAATCTTCCTGTTTTGGAAGGCTTCCCCGGCGACTTTTTTGACAAGCACTAATTATTGCTTTTTTGCCTGCCTTTTGCAAAAAGACGCATCCGCTGAAAGAAATCGGACGCGCATATTTTTTTGGTGAACAAATATGTGAAAATTAATTGAAAATTCTTCCTGATAATGGTAAAATATTTTTATATCTTTCTTGTGCTGTGCCTTTTCGCGGGAAAGGGGCAGTGCAAAACAGAAAGCACGCAAAAATTGCGGCATCATTTCCGTGGGCGGGTTTTACAGCGCACACTCTTGCGGGCGGTGATGTATAAGCAGTAGGCCATAGCAGCTTTGCCGCAAAGCGGCAGCTGCCCAAGAGTTGTGAGGAGAATTATTTGATGAATAAAAGAACACGGCACCGCCTTGTTTCTGCGCTTTTTGCGCTGGTGGTGGGGCTGTCCCTGTTGACCGGCTGCGGCGCAAAAAGCCCGGAACAGGTGGAAAAGCAGGAGGACGCTCAGACCATTCAGGTGTATCTGTGGAGCACCAGCCTGTACGGGATCTATGCACCCTATGTGCAGTCCCAGCTGCCGGATGTGAACATTGAGTTCATCGTGGGCAACAACGATCTGGATTTTTACAAGTTTTTGCAGCAGAACGGCGGTCTGCCGGATATCATCACCTGCTGCCGGTTCTCGCTGCACGACGCTGCGCCCCTGAAGGACAGCCTGATGAACCTTGCCATGACCAACGAGGCGGGCGCTGTGTACAACACCTACCTCAACAGCTTTAAAAATGAGGACGGCAGCGTGAACTGGCTGCCGGTCTGTGCGGATGCCCACGGCTTTGTGGTCAACCGCAGCCTTTTTGAGCAGTACGATATCCCGCTGCCCACCGATTACGCAAGCTTTGTTTCTGCCTGTCAGGCATTTGAAGCGCTGGGCATCCGCGGTTTTACCGCCGACTATACCTATGATTACACCTGCATGGAGACCCTGCAGGGGCTTTCCGCTGCCGAGCTTACCACGACGGAAGGGCGCAAGTGGCGCACCGCATACAGCGACCCCGCCAGCACCGTGCGGGTGGGCCTGGACGATGCCGTGTGGCCGGGTGCGTTTGAGCGGATGGCGCAGTTCATTCAGGATACAAGCCTTACGGCAGACGACCTTGCGTTGAATTACGACGATGTGACCGGGATGTTCCGCAACGGGGAAGTTGCCATGTACTTTGGCAGCTCTGCCGGCGTGAAGATGTTTCAAGATGAGGGCATCGACACCATTTTTATGCCTTTCTTCAGCCAGAATGGCGAAAAGTGGATCATGACCACCCCGTATTTCCAAGTCGCCCTGAACCGAGATCTCGAGCAGGACACCGCGCGCCGCGAAATAGCCATGAAGGTGCTGAACGTTATGCTCTCGGAGGAGGCGCAGAACCGCATCGTTGCCGACGGACAGGACGTGCTGAGCTACAGCCAGAACGTCCCCCTGCGCCTGACCGAGTACATGAAGGATGTGCGCGATGTGGTGGAAGAAAACCACATGTATATCCGCATTGCCTCCAACGATTTCTTTGCCGTTTCCAAGGATGTTGTCTCCAAAATGATTGCAGGCGAGTACACGGCAAAACAGGCTTACCGGGCGTTCAATGCACAGCTTCTCGCCGAAGAGGAGCCTGCTGCGGACGAGCCCGTGTTAACCAGCGGAAAGAGCTATTCCAACGTGTTCCACGCAAACGGCGGCAACGCTGCCTTCTCCGTTATGGCAAACACGCTGCGCGGCGTTTACGGCACGGATGTGTTGCTTGCCACCGCAAACAGCTTTACCGGCAGTGTGCTGAAGGCAGACTATACCCAAAAGATGGCGGATTCCATGATCATGCCCAACGGCCTGATGTCCCGCCAACGCACCATGACCGGTGCTGAGCTGAAGGAAACTGTCCGCGCTTATGTGGAAGGCTGCGAGGGCGGCTTTGTGCCCTTCAATCGTGGTTCTCTGCCGATCGTCAGCGGTATTGCCGTGGAGGTAAAGGAGGCAAGCGGCAGCTATACCCTGACCGGTATCACCCGCAACGGACAGCCGCTGCGGGACGACGACACCGTTACCGTGACCTGTCTGGCAGCGGAAAAGCAGATGGAAGCCATGCTTGCCAGCGGAAGCGGCGTATCTGCGGGCGAAGATACATGGGTGAAAAACACATGGCGCGATCATGTTTCCGGCGGCGGCGCAGCGCTTGCAGAGCCTGAAAACTACATGACACTGAGGTGAGCGGAATGGCAGACGAAAAGCGTAAACCAAAACGGAGCTGCCATCCCCGGCAAAAGTGGCTCCCTGCTGCTGCCGCTATCCTTCTGCTGGTCTTGCTGGCAGTCGGGCTCAGCGTCCGGTACATCTCGTTTGTGTCGCAGACCATCTATCAGGAAAGCACCTCGCATCTGGAAGAGGTGCTGCATAAATCCAACAATATGCTAAAAGAGATGGTGCGCAAAAATGTGACCTATCTGCATTTGTACAACGGCTTTCTGGAAAATACCTCGGATGAAACTGAAATTCAGGCGTATATCAAGCAAGCGCAGCAGGATACCGGATTTGCCGGCTTTTACTTTCTTACCTATGACGGCAACTACATGACCGTGACCGGGGAGACCGGCTATCTTGGCTTGCAGGCAAATCTGGACGAGCAGCTCTCCGAGGGCAAGGATATTGTCATGAACACATCACTGCCCGGCAGACCCCAGATGCTTGCGTTCATCTGCCCCAAAACCCATGGCAGCTACCGGGGCTTTGCCTACGATGCCATTGCTATCTCTTATTATAATGATGCGGTGCTGAGATTGCTGGACAACTCTGCCTTTGAGGGCAATGCCAGCAACTATATCATCTACCCGGATGGGCGGGTGGTCATCGACAACTCCGTAAACCGCAAGGAGACCATTTACAACTTTATTGCGATGCTGCGCAGCTATTCCGATCTTTCCGAGGAACAGATCACGGAGCTGTCCAATGCCTTTGCGCAGGGCAGCAGCGGAAACCTGAGGGTCAAACTGGGCGACACCAGCTATTATCTGGTCTACGAAGGCACTGCTGTCCAGAACTGGACGATGGTGGGGCTTGTGCCGGTCAGTATTGTCAATGCCAGTCTGGACGAGCTGTGGTTCCATACGGTGCAGATCGTGGCGGGCATCGTTGCAGGTCTTGCGCTGCTGGTCATTCTGCTCATCGTGCGCAGAAGCCATACAACCCTGCGCCGGAAGAATACCGAGATCTTGTACCGGGACGAGCTGTTCCAGAAGCTTTCGCGTAACGTGGACGATGTTTTCCTGATGCTGGACGCCGAGACCTCCAAGGTGGATTATGTCAGCCCGAACGTTGAGCGGCTGCTGGGCATCCCGTGGAGAGAAGTCCGGCAGGATGCCCGTGTTCTGGCAGCGCTGCACCCAAAGGATGACCCGGACCGCGACAAGAACTATCTGGAAGGGCTGCTCAGCGGGCAGCAGCGCGAGTGGGATACGGAGTATGAACATCGGGAGACCAAAGAGCGCCGCTGGTTCCATAACATCGCTATGGGCAGCGAGGTAGAGGGCAGAACCAAGTATATCCTTGTCTTGTCCGACCGCACCGACGACAAGCAGGTAAATCAGGCGCTTTCCGACGCCGTTGCCGCCGCCGAGACCGCCAACCGCGCCAAGAGCACCTTCCTTTCCAATATGTCCCACGATATCCGCACCCCCATGAATGCAATCATCGGCTTTACTACGCTGGCGCTCAGTAATATCGACGATACAGAGCGGGTGAAGGATTATCTTGGCAAGACCCTTGCATCCAGCAACCATCTGCTCTCCCTCATCAACGATGTGCTGGATATGAGCCGCATTGAAAGCGGAAAGATCCATCTGGAAGAGGTGGAGGTCAACCTTTCGGATGTGCTGCACGATTTGAAAACCATCGTCAGCGGGCAAATTTTTGCAAAGCAGCTGGAGCTTTACATGGACGTCATGGACGTGACCGACGAGGACGTCTACTGCGACAAGACCCGGCTGAACCAGATCTTGCTGAACCTGCTGTCCAACGCCATCAAGTTCACCCCGGCGGGCGGCACAGTCTCGGTGCGGGTGCGGCAGCTTGCCGGTAAGGTGCGCGGCTGCGGACAGTACGAGTTCCGCATCAAGGATAATGGCATCGGCATGAGCCCGGAGTTTGCCAAAAAGATCTTTGAGCCCTTCGAGCGGGAGCGCACCTCCACGGTAAGCAGAATTCAGGGCACCGGTCTTGGCATGGCCATTACCAAAAACATCGTGGATATGATGGGCGGCACCATCGAGGTGCAGACAGCGCAGGGCAAGGGCACCGAGTTTACCGTCTGTGTGCCCATGCGCGCACAGACCGAGCAGCGCCCTGTGGAAAAGATCACCGAGCTGGAGGGCCTGAAAGCACTGGTGGTGGATGACGACTTCAACACCTGCGACAGCGTGACGAAGATGCTGGTCAAGGTGGGCATGCGCGCCGAGTGGACCCTTTCCGGCAAGGAAGCGGTGCTGCGTGCACGGCAGTCTATCGAGATGAGCGATGCCTACCACGCCTATATCATCGACTGGCGCCTGCCGGATATGAACGGCATCGAGGTCACCCGCCGCATCCGCAGCCTGAACGACGATACGCCCATTATCATCCTGACCGCCTACGACTGGTCGGATATCGAGGTGGAGGCAAAGGCAGCCGGCGTGACCGCCTTCTGCGCCAAGCCTATGTTCATGTCCGACCTGCGCGAGACCCTGATGAGCGCACTCGGCCAGAAACAGACGGATGCGGCGCAGGGGCTTCTGCCGGATAAGAACGCCGACTTCAAGGGCAAGCACATTCTGCTGGTGGAGGATAATGAGCTGAACCGTGAGATCGCGCAGGAGATTCTGCGGGAGTACGGCTTCCTTGTTGATTCGGCGGAAAACGGCGCAGTAGCGGTGGAAAAGGTAAGCACCGCCGCGCCGGGCAGCTACGATCTGGTGCTGATGGACGTGCAGATGCCGATCATGGATGGCTATACCGCCACCCGTCAGATCCGCGCACTGGACGACCCTGCGCGGGCAAAGCTGCCGATCCTTGCCATGACCGCCAACGCCTTTGACGAGGACCGCCGCAACGCGCTGGAAAGCGGCATGAACGGCTTTTTGTCCAAGCCCATCGTGATCGGCGACCTTGTGCAGGAGCTGCACAAAATTTTATGAACCGGATGCCTGAAGCGAACCCTGAAAGCTGGATAAAATAAGAATTTGGCAATCTGAACGGTCTGAATCCTGTATTGTACAGGGCTCAGACCGTTTAGTTTTAATTTGATTCGGCGGTTGTAAGTAGTCGATATACGCAACAATGGCCTTTTCGAGCTGCGTCCGGCTGTCCCGGTAGGCGTAGACAGGGGAGAGGGGGGCGTTTTTCAGCAGCACATAGTCCACCGCCGTGGTGCTCAGCACCGGCCAGGCGTTGCTGTTGAATTGCCGCACTCCGCAGAGCTACTGCACCGCCCCGGGGCAAAGCTCCCTGCAATACCGCAAAAGCGCGCTGAAGAGTGCTTCTCAAGAACAAGGCTCGATAAAAACAAAAAATCCCGGAAGCCGAAGCTTCCGGGAATCTTTTGGAGGTGACGACCAGATTTGAACTGGTGGATGAGGGTTTTGCAGACCCTTGCCTTACCACTTGGCCACGTCACCATATAAGGGAGTGATGAATACCACTCCAATGGAGCGGCCGACGAGGCTCGAACTCGCTACCTCCACCTTGGCAAGGTGGCGCTCTACCAGATGAGCTACGGCCGCATATTCGGTGCATTTGTCCCTGCACCCTCCCGAGCGATTCTTGCGAATTTCGGGGCCCCCGCGAAAGCTTGCGAAGCAAGATTTTGTGGGGAAGAGGAGGAATTTCAGAGTTTGTTACGGCGGTCTTACTTGTAAGACTGCCAGACAAACGACTGACATTCCGACGAAGCGACCCGGATCGGGCTCGAACCGACGACCCCCAGCGTGACAGGCTGGTGCTCTAACCAACTGAGTTACCGGGCCATACTGGAGCAACTATTGCTCCTCCTTAATGGAGCGGCCGACGAGGCTCGAACTCGCTACCTCCACCTTGGCAAGGTGGCGCTCTGCCAGATGAGCTACGGCCGCATATTGGGAAACCCTGACGGGTTTCCTTGACGTGGTGCCTCCGATCGGAATCGAACCAATGACACGGGGATTTTCAGTCCCCTGCTCTACCGACTGAGCTACAGAGGCGCACCGGACGATGACTATTATACCTGAAATTTCGATTTTGTAAAGGGGTAAATGCAAATTTTTTTGAAAAAATTGAAAAGTTTTTGTTTTCCAACGTCCCTGCGCGCAAAATAAGAACGACTTTTTTCGCGGTTTTCGTGCCGGAGGGCTGCACTGGAAAAGCGAGAAAGAACATTTGACAAGTTTTACAACCTATGGTTTAATAAAAGAAAAGAACACAGGCGCCGAGGCCCGCAGAGATGCTGTTATATATCTTATATAATAGAAAGGGCAGGCGCTTGCTTTGATTACAGGACGTCCTGCACAGCACAGCTGCGGCGGGACGGGAGGAGCAGCATGGCAAAAAAACAGGAATATGGCAACGAGAGCATTACCTCGTTAAAGGGCGCCGACCGTGTGCGTAAGCGCCCGGCAGTCATCTTTGGCTCAGACGGTGTGGAGGGCTGTGCCCACTCGATCTTTGAGATCGTGTCCAACTCCATCGACGAAGCCCGCGACGGCCACGGCGATACCATCAACGTGACCCGCTGCAAGGACGGCAGCGTCATCGTAGAGGACTTTGGCCGTGGTATGCCCGTGGACTGGAACAACGGCGAGGGGCGCTTCAACTGGGAGCTGCTGTTCTGCGAGATGTACGCGGGCGGCAAGTACGGCGAGGGCGAGGATAACTACGAGTTCAGCCTTGGCCTGAACGGTCTGGGTCTGTGCGCCACTCAGTACGCCTCGGCGTGGATGACCGCCGATATCTACCGTGACGGCTATCACTACCATCTGGACTTTAAAAAGGGCGAGAATGTGGGCGGCCTGCAAAAGGAGCCCTACAAGGGACGCCGCACCGGCAGTATCATCCACTGGAAGCCGGACGATGAGGTGTTTACCGATATCGATGTGCCCGGCAGCTACTATAAGGATGTGCTGCGCCGTCAGGCTGTGGTCAACGCGGGGCTTACCCTCAACTTTACCGATGAAAAGGAAAAAGACCCCGCCACCGGCAAACCATGGCATGAAAGCTGGTGCTACCAGAACGGCATCGCGGACTATGTGGCCGAGGTGGCAGGGGAGGACACCCTGACCCCCGTGTTCAGCTGTGAGAGCGAGGCCGTGGGTCGGGACCGCGAGGATCAGCCGGACTATAAGGTGCGCATGAGTGCGGCTTTTTGTTTCTCCAATAAGGTGCAGCTGCTGGAATACTACCATAACTCTTCCTGGTTGGAGCACGGCGGCAGCCCGGAGCACGCGGTACGCACCGCCTTTGTCTACCAGATCAACAAATACCTGAAGGAAAAGAACCTGTACAAAAAGGGCGAGAGTGCCATTAGCTTTCAGGATGTGCAGGACTGTCTGGTGTATGTGTCCTCCAGCTTTTCCACCCGCACCAGCTACGAGAACCAGACCAAAAAGGCCATCACCAATAAATTTGTCTCGCAGGCTATGACCGACTTCCTCAAGCATTATCTGGAAGTGTATTTTCTGGAAAAGCCGGAGGAAGCCCAGAAGATCTGTCAGCAGGTGCTGGTGAACAAGCAGAGCCGCGAACACGCGGAAAAAACGCGCCAGAGCATCAAAAAGACGCTCTCCACGCAAATTGACTTAGCCAACCGTGTGCAGAAGTTTGTGGACTGCCGCACCCGGGATTCCGCCCGCCGTGAGCTGTATATCGTGGAGGGCGACTCGGCTATGGGCGCGGTCAAGTCCAGCCGGGACAGTGAATATCAGGCCATCATGCCCATCCGCGGCAAGATTTTGAACTGCCTGAAGGCGGATTATGCCCGCATCTTCAAGTCGGACGTCATTGTGGATCTTATCAAGGTGATGGGCTGCGGCGTGGAACTGGGCGGCAAGCACAACAAGGAACTGGCTACTTTTAACCTCGACAATCTGCGGTTCAATAAGATCGTCATCTGTACCGATGCCGACGTGGACGGCTACCAGATCCGCACCCTTGTGCTGACTATGCTCTACCGCCTTACCCCCACCCTGATCAACAAGGGCTATGTGTATATCGCAGAGTCGCCTTTGTACGAGATCTCCACGAAGGATCGCACCTATTTTGCCTATACCGAGCCGGAAAAGGCCGCTTTTCTGGAAAAGATCGGGGACAAAAAATACACCATCCAGCGCTCCAAAGGCTTGGGCGAGAACGACCCCGAAATGATGTGGCTGACCACCATGAACCCGGAGAGCCGCCGCCTTATTAAAGTAATGCCCACCGATGTGGTGCAGACTGCGCAGGTGTTCGATATCCTGCTGGGCGACAATCTGGCAGGCCGCAAGGAGCATATCGCCCAGCACGGCGCAGAGTATCTGGATGATCTGGACGTGAGCTGAGAACCCTCTCCGTCATCGCTGACGCGATGCCACCTCTCCCGAAGGGGAGAGGTTTGGCACAAGAGGGAAACTTTGCGGGACGACCCCAAAAGCTCCCCCCTCGTGGGAGCTGGCTGCGCAGCAGCCTGAGAGGGTTTTTCCCTATGGAGAGGAACTGTAATGGCAAAAAAATCGACCAAGAAAACCTTAAAGCCGGTGCGCCCGCAGCTGGGCGACGGCGTTGAAATCTTAAACGCAGGCAGCGTGCTGGAGGACCCCATTACCCGCACGCTGGAAACGAACTATATGCCCTACGCCATGAGCGTCATCGTCAGCCGTGCTTTGCCGGAGATCGACGGCTTCAAGCCGGCGCACCGCAAGCTGCTGTACACCATGTATGAGATGGGGCTGCTCAAGGGCGCACGCACCAAATCTGCCAACATCGTGGGCAGCACCATGCACCTGAACCCCCATGGTGACGCCGCCATCTACGACACTATGGTGCGCATGGGCCGCGGCAACGAGAGCTTGCTGGTGCCTTTTGTGGACAGCAAGGGCAACTTTGGCAAGGCGTACAGCCGCGATATGTCCTGCGCAGCTGCCCGTTACACCGAGGCAAAGCTGGAAGGCGTGTGCGAGGAGCTGTTCCGGGATATCGACAAAGAAACCGTGGACTTTGTGCCCAACTACGACAGCACCACCACCGAGCCCACTCTGCTGCCGGTTACCTTCCCCACTATTCTGGCCAACAACACGCTGGGCATCGCGGTGGGCATGGCCTGCAATATCTGCTCCTTCAATCTGGCAGAGCTGTGCGCCACCACCGTGGCGCTGATGAAGGACGAGCATCATGATATCGGCACCACCATGCCCGCCCCGGACTTTGTGGGCGGCGGTCAGATCCTGTATGATGAAGCGCAGATGCGTGAAATTTACGAGAACGGCCGCGGCAGCGTAAAGGTGCGCGCCCGCTACAACGCGGTGCCCGGCGAAAATATGATCGAGGTCACCCAGATCCCGCCCACCACCACGGTGGAGGCCATCATGGATAAGATCGCGGAGCTGGTCAAGACCGGCAAAGTCAAGGAGATCAGCGATATGCGCGACGAGACTGACTTGAATGGTCTGAAGCTGACGCTGGACCTCAAGCGCGGCGTGGATGCCGACAAGCTGATGGCAAAGCTGTTCAAGGCCACCCCGCTGGAGGACAGCTTCAGCTGCAACTTCAACATTCTGGTGTCCGGCCAGCCCCGGGTCATGGGTGTGCGGGAGATTTTAAAGGAGTGGACGGCCTTCCGCGTTGAGTGCGTGCGCCGCCGCACCTACTACGACCTGCACGGCAAGGAAAAGCGGCTGCACCTGTTGCAGGGTCTTGCTGCCATCCTGCTGGATATCGACAAAGCTATCCGCATCATCCGCACTACTGAGGAGGAGACCGAGGTGGTGCCCAACCTGATGATCGGCTTTGGCATCGACGAGGTGCAGGCGGACTATGTGGCAGAGATCAAGCTGCGCCATCTGAACCGGGAATACATCCTCAAGCGCACCGGCGAGATCGAGCAGCTGGAAAAGGACATTGCCGACCTGAACGATGTGCTGGCAAAGCCTGCCCGCATCCGCCGCATCATCATCAACGAACTGAACGATGTGGCAAAAAAATACGGCAAGCCCCGTTGCAGCGAGATCTTGTACGACCTGCCCGAGGAGGATGCCGCCGCCGAGGAAGAAGCTGTGCCGGACTACCCGGTGACTGTGTTCTTTACCCGGGAGGGCTACTTTAAAAAAATCCCGCCCCAGAGCCTGCGCACCGCCGGTGCGCACAAGCTGAAGGAGGGCGACGAGATCATCCAGCAGCTGGAGACCCGCAACAATGTGGAGGCGCTGTTCTTTACCGACAAGCAGCAGGTGTACAAGGTGCGTCTGGCAGAGCTGGAGGACGGCAAGGTAGCCCAGATGGGCATCTTCATCCCGGGGCGGCTGGGCATGGACGAGGGCGAAAACGTACTGAGCATGGTCATTACCGGCGATTACAGCGGCTTTATGCTGTTCTTCTTTGCCAGCGGTAAGTGCGCAAAGATCCCCCTCAGCTCCTACGCCACCAAGCAGAACCGCCGCAAGCTGCTGAAAGCGTACAGCGATAAAGAACCGCTTGCCATGATGCTTTACCTGCCGGAGGAGACCGAGCTTGCCATCCGCACCAGCGCCAGCCGGATGCTGCTGGTGGGCACGGCGCAGATCGCCGCCAAGACCACCCGCGATAGTCAGGGCGTGGCAGTGGTCACCCTGAAAAAGAACCAGACCATCGCCTCGGTGGTACCGGCCGACACCTTAGAGCTGGCCAACCCCCACCGCTATCGCGTGCGCAGCCTGCCCGCCACCGGTGCGCTGATCCGCGCCGAGGACGAGGGCGAACAGATGAGCCTGCTTTGATTGGCGGGCAGCGGGGAGCTTTCCTTCGCAAATGAGCCCGGAACCCCTTGTTCCGCCCCAGTGCTGCGCACCGGGGCCCCACTTCGCCGGAATTTGCTCAGGAAACTCCCCGCTGCCTTTCCGAAAAGTCCCCTCTTGTGAAAATAGGGAAACGGAGCGCCCGCAGGCGTGCCGTTTCCCCGAAAACAAAAATATTCTTTCCACTGTTAATGTCAGAGCGAAGCGGAGACGATTTTAAATCGTTGAGCCTGAAAAGAGGAAGCTGTTATGCAAAATATCGACCTGATCTGTGTGGGCAAGCTGAATGCCAAATATTTTGCCGAGGGCGTGGCAGAGTACCAGAAGCGTCTGGCGGCCTTTGCTGCCTTCCGCATCATTGAACTGCCGGAGGAAAAGATCGAGGAGAAAAACGCCTCGTACGCCGTGGTGAAAAAGGCACTGGATAAAGAGGGAAAAGCCATCCTTTCCAATGTGCGCAAGGGTGCTGCTATTGTAGCCATGTGCATCGAGGGCAAGCAGATCTCCTCCGACGAGCTGGCGCAGTTTCTGGCACAGCGCGCCGGCAGCGGGGCAGGGGATGTGGCCTTTGTCATCGGCTCGTCCCATGGCCTGTCCGACGAGGTGAAAAAAGCCGCTGCCCTCAAGTTCAGCATGGGGCGCATCACCATGCCCCATCAGCTGGCACGGCTGGTGCTCACCGAGCAGATTTACCGCGCCTGCACTATCAATGCGGGCATGAAGTACCACAAGTAAAAAGTGTTATTTTGGCTCCCGGAGCGTTCGCAGGCGCTCCGGGAGTTCTTTTTACAGAAACATGTAAAATCTGCCGGAAAAACAATTTTTTGCTTTTCTTTTGGAACAGTTTTTATTATACTGATAGCGTGGAGCATTCTATTACAAAAAGCAGCAAAAAACACAGGACGGAAGAACCATGAAAAAACACAGAAGAGGACTGCGGCTGGCAGCCTGTCTGCTGGCGCTGGCAATGTGCGCGGCGCTGCTTTGCGGCTGCACCGGAAAAGCCGACAGCTATACGGCTGCAATGCCGGTCATCGTGGTGGGCAGCGATAACTACCCGCCCTTCAACTATATGAGTACGGACGGCACGCCCACCGGCATTGACGTAGAACTGGCCACCGAGGCGTTCAGGCGGCTGGGCTGTCGGGCAAAATTTGTGACCATCGACTGGGAAAAGAAAAAGGAACTGGTGGAAAACGACACCATCGACTGCATCTGGGGCAGTTTTACCATGGACGGTCGCGAGGAAGAATACCAATGGGCAGGGCCTTATCTGTACAGCCGTCAGGTGGTGGCAGTGCGCTCCGACAGCGACATCTATACCCTGCAGGATCTGGCCGGCAAGGTAGTGGCGGTGCAGTCAACCACAAAGCCGGAGGAGCTGTTTTTGAACGCAGAGCAGAACGGACTGCCCCGGCTGCGCAGACTATATTCGTTGCAGAACCGGGACCTGATTTACACCACCCTGATCAAGGGCTATGCAGATGCCCTGGCCACCCACGAAAGCGCCATCCGGCAGTTCATGAAGGATTACAGCGTGGAGTACCGCATTCTGGACGAGCCGCTGATGACGGCGCGGCTGGGCGTGGCTTTTTCCAAAAATCGCAGCGATGACCTGCCGCAGCAGCTGACGGAGGTGTTTCAGGAGATGCTGGCGGACGGCACCGTCCGGCAGATCGTGAGCCGCTATCTGGACGACCCCGAGCACTATCTGGATGGACTGGAGGACAGCACCCATGCGTGACGGAATGGAAAAGAGCCAGAGTGTTTTCAACCGGAAACAGTTCATTATGGCGTGTGCACTTGCGGGACTGTTGCTGCTGGGCGGCGTGCTGATCTTTTCGGCGCACAGTGATCTGCAAAATGCTGAAAAGCAGTTTGAGGATACCATCAGCTATGTTAAGGAGCAGTGCACCGGCTACGATAACCTGAACCTTGCCACGGAGACCAAAAGCCTGATGCGGATGATGGAAAACGCCCAGCATCTGTGCAGTGAGATCGCTCGGGACCAGCAGGAGAACCCCGGGCGGGTGCTGGACGATGCCGCCATGGAAGAATATCTGCAGGACTATACCCTCAGCGGCATCCTTGTGCTTTCGGCAGAGGGCAAAATATTGTGCGGTGCCTCACAGGATGGCCGGGTGGCTGACCCGCAGATCCGGGAACAGATGGAAGCGGAACTGGCCGGTTCTATCGTGCTGAAGGTGGCCGACCACCCGGAACAGGTCTACGCCGGGCGGACGGAAAAGGAGGACAGCTCCTATGTGGACACCGCAGCCTGCGCCCGGAAGGACGGGGACGGGGTGCTTGTGGTGTACTACCGCACCACGGCAGAATATGTGCGCAATTACAGTCTTTCCTACCAGAACTGCGTGCAGGGCTATAACCCCGCTGTGGACGGCACCATCGTGGTGACCCGTGGTGACCGCATTGTGGCCAGCAACGATACCGCCCTGCTGGATACCACCGTGGACGAAAACCCCACCCTTTCTGCCCTAAAGGCGCGCAGCACCGATGGTGGCGTGATCCATGTGCACAGCGCCACCGGGCAGCAGTACGCCTACGGCATCGTAGGGCAGGGACGCAGTTTTTATATCTATGTTTACCGCCCGGAGCAGGAGGTATATGTCTCTACCATGCGCGATGTGAGCATGGCTGCCTTTGCTTACATGGTCGTTCTGTTCCTGCTGCAGTTGCTGCGCGGCAAGACCGACCAGCGCTACCGGGAGCAGCAGCTGCGCCGGGAGCAGGAGTACCAAAAGACCCTCAAGGCGGCTGCGCTGAAGGCGGAGAGCGCAAACCTTGCCAAGACCGAGTTTTTGCAGCGCATGAGCCACGATATCCGCACCCCCATCAACGGTATCCGGGGCATGGTGGAGATCGGTGACCGCTGCCCGGAGGATATGGCACGGCAGGCCGACTGCCGCAAAAAGATCTGGGAGGCCTCCACCCTGCTGCTGGAGCTGGTGAACGAGGTGCTGGACATGGGCAAGCTGGAGTCCGGCGAGGTGGTGCTGGAAAACGTGCCCTTTGATCTGCCCGAGCTGATGAACGAGATCACGGACGTGCTGGAAAAACAGGCGGCAGAACGCGGAATCGTTCTGCACCGGGAATACGGCAGGCTGCCGCATCCACGGCTGGTGGGCAGCCCGCTGCACGTCAAGCGGCTGCTGATGAATGTGCTCAGCAATGCCATCAAGTATAACCGGGAAAAGGGGCGTGTGATGCTGGACTGCTTTGAATTGAGCAGCAACGGGGACAAGGCGCAGATCTGTTTTGTCTGCGCGGACACTGGCATCGGCATGAGCGAGGAGTTCCAGAAGCGGATGTTCGAACCCTTTGCACAGGAGAATGCCGGGGCACGCTCGGTATACGGCGGCACCGGCCTTGGCATGTCCATTGCCAAAAGTCTTGTGGATAAGATGGGCGGTACCATCGGGGTGGAAAGCAAGCAGGGCGTGGGCACAACCTACACCATCACCCTGCCTTTTGCCATCGACAATACCGCAACGGAAGAGCCGGAGCGGCAGCAGACAGACCTTACCGTGCTGCAGGGGCGGCGGCTGCTGCTGGCCGAGGACAACGCCCTGAACATGGAGATCATGGAGTTTTTACTGAACGATGTGGGTGTAAAAGTGACCAAAGCCGCTGACGGACAGCAGGCAGTGGAAGCCTTTGCGGCCTCGCCGGTGGGCGGTTTTGACGCCATTCTGATGGATGTGATGATGCCGGTGCTGGACGGCCACGAGGCCACCCGCGCCATCCGCGCCATGGACCGCCCGGACGCAAAGACCATCCCCATCTTTGCCATGACGGCAAACGCCTTTACAGAGGACCGCCGTAAGGCGCTGGAATCCGGCATGAACGAGCATCTGCCTAAACCAATCGACCCGGATGCCCTGTACCGCCTGCTGGTAAAATACCTGACAGAGCGCAGTTGAACTGTCTGCCGGGCTTTACAAGCGGGGCAAAACATGGTACAGTAAATATACTGTGCTTGCGCAAGCCACAAGCACGCCCGGCGGTGGGAAAGCCGCCGGCACACAACACGATACGACACGGCAAACCAGCCGCGGACGGAAAGGATGTACTACAATGGAACAGAGCGAAAAGACCCTTGACATGATCGTCAATCTTTGCAAGAACCGTGGTTATGTGTTCCCCGGTTCCGAGATCTACGGAGGTCTGGCCAACAGCTGGGACTACGGCCCCCTTGGCGTGGAGTTCAAGAACAACGTCAAAAAGGCATGGCTGAAAAAGTTTGTGCAGGAAAGCCCCTATAACGTGGGCTTGGATGCTGCCATCATCATGAACCCGCAGACATGGGTGACCACCGGCCATGTGTCCAGCTTCTCGGACCCCCTGCTGGACTGCCGCGCCTGCAAGGCACGCCACCGCGCCGACAAGCTGATCGGTGAGGAGCACCCCGAGGTGAACGTGGATGCCATGAGCTTTGACGAGATGGACGCTTTCATCGCAGAGCACGAGGATATCGTCTGCCCCGTGTGCGGCAAGCACGATTTTACCCCCATCCGCAAGTTCAACCTGATGTTCAAGACTGCCATCGGCGTGACCGAGGATAGCTCTTCCACCTGCTATCTGCGTCCCGAGACTGCACAGGGCATCTTTGTCAACTTTGCCAACATCCAGCGCACCACCCGCCGCAAGCTGCCCTTCGGTGTATGTCAGGTGGGCAAGGCCTTCCGCAACGAGATCACCCCGGGCAACTTCACCTTCCGCACCCGCGAGTTCGAGCAGATGGAGTGCGAGTTCTTCTGTAAGCCCGGCACGGATCTGGACTGGTTTGCTTACTGGAAGGACTACTGCGAGAACTGGCTGCTGAGCCTTGGCATCAAGAAGGAGCACCTGCGCCTGCGTGACCACGAGCCCGCAGAGCTGGCCTTCTACAGCCGCGCTACCACCGATATCGAGTATGCCTTCCCGTTCACCGACTGGGGCGAGCTGTGGGGCATTGCAGACCGTACCAACTACGACCTGACCCGCCATCAGGAGGCTTCCGGCAAGAGTCTGGAGTACTTCGACAGCGAGACCAACGAGCACTACATCCCCTACGTCATCGAGCCCTCTCTGGGCTGCGACCGCGTGGCGCTGGCTTTCCTGTGCGAGGCCTACGACGAGGAGCACCTGACCGACAGCAAGGGCAAGGAGGATATCCGCACCGTGCTGCGTCTGCATCCGGCTCTGGCTCCCTACAAGTGCGCTGTGCTGCCCCTGAGCAAGAAGCTGGGTGAGAAGGCTATGGAGATCCGCAACGAGCTGAGCAAGTACTTCATGGTTGACTACGACGATACCGGTTCCATCGGCAAGCGCTACCGCCGCGAGGACGAGATCGGCACCCCGTTCTGCATCACCGTGGACTTTGACACCGTGGGCGATGAGGCCAAGGGCATTGCTGCCGACAACTGCGTCACCGTCCGTGACCGCGACACCATGGAGCAGGTGCGTATGCCCATCAGCGAGCTGAAGAGCTACATCGAGAGCAAGATCGAGTTCTAAAAATACACTATCATGCAAAAAAGCAGCCCCGCCGGAGCACTCCGGCGGGGCTGCTTTTTTAAGTGTCGTGACGGCTGAAAAAAGTGGCTCAGAAACGTCCGCAGACGTTTCTGAGCCACAAAATCTAAAATCGTCAGGCGGGCGATTTACTGCTGGGCGAAGATCTTGACCTCGTCCTTGTCCATAAAGGCAGCGCCCGCAAAGCCTGCTGCTTCCAGTTGACCCAGCTGCTTGCCCAGCTTTTTGCCCTGCGGCAGCACGGTGACATTATACTGCTCGCGCAGCGCGGCGGCCTTGCTCAGCACAGCAGGGAAGTCGGTGTCCTTGCCGTACAGCAGGGCAATCTTCTGCTTTGCGCCGGGGATCTGGTATCCCTGCTCCAGCAGGATGCCGCACACCCGCTCGAAGCCGATGGAGAAGCCCACGGCGGGCACCTGCACGCCAAGGAACTTGCCCACCATGTTGTCGTAACGTCCGCCGCCGGCCACAGCACCGCTGAACTGCGGGCAGGTCACCTCGAACACCATGCCGGTGTAGTAGCCCTGACCGCGCACCAGACTGGGGCAGTAGGCCACCTGATAGCGGTCGGCAGCCAGCGTGTTGGCGGTGGCCAGCACATACTTCAGGTCGTCGGCGATGGCGGGGTCGGCGCAGCGGGCGGCTACGGCGTCCAACGTCACGTCCCCGGCGGCAATAAAGTCTGCCAGTGCGTGGATGGCGCTCTCCGGCAGCTGCTTCTCGGTCAGCTCAGCCTTCACGCCCTCGGCACCGATCTTGTCCATCTTGTCAAAGGTGATGCAGACGGAGTCCAGCGTGTCGGCGGCAAAGCCCATGCTCTCCAGCATCCCGCGCAGGATGCGGCGGTCGTTGATGTTGACGGTAAAGCCGGTAAAGCCGATGTTCAGCAGTGCGCGGGTGGTCACGTCGATCAGCTCCACCTCGGCGTTGGGGGAGGCATCGCCCAGAATGTCGATATCACACTGTACAAACTCGCGCAGACGGCCCTTCTGCGGGCGCTCGGCGCGGAACACCCGGTCGGTCTGGATGACCTTGAAAGGGTTGGGCAGCTTATCCTTGTTGGCTGCGTAGTAGCGGCTCAGCGGCAGGGTAAGGTCGTAGCGCAGCCCCATATCGGACAGCTGCTTGGGGTCGCCGGTGTTCAGGGCAGCGGTCAGCTTATCGCCGCGCTTGAGCACCTTGAAGATCAGGTTCAGGTTGTCGCCGCCCTCGGATTTATCAAGATTTTCCATATCCTCCAGCATGGGGGTAGAGATGCGCTCAAAACCGGCAGAGCGGTAGGTCTCCAGAATCTTGCCCTGAATGTAGTCGCGCAGGGTCTGTTCGGCGGGCAGCAGGTCCCGCATACCCTTCAAAGCCTGTGTTTTCATAACAGTAATTCCTCTCTATCTGTAAATTGTACCCGCCCTCGATGCCTGAAAAGGGGCGGGAGCGTTTTTAACTCAGTACTTTACCATTATAAAGGATAATGCCGGATTGTCAATCCAAATGGGCACACTATCGCAAATTGCACAAATCTTTGAGGTGAAAGTATGAAGCAGCAGTTTGCAGCAAAACACCCGTGGACCATTCTGGCTGCGGGGGCAGCCATTCAGGTGCTTACCGGCTTACCGGCGGCGTGGGGCGTATTTCAAAAGCCGGTCATGGAGGAATACGGCCTCTCGGAGCAGGGGGCGGGCTACGCCTTTGCGCTGCTCATCGCCGCCTTTGGGGTGGGGTGTGTGCTGGGCGGCTTTTTACAGGATAAAAAGGGTCCGCGCTGCGCGGCGTTGTGGGGCACAGCCCTGCTCTGTGGCGGCTTTTTTGCAGCGGCCTTTCTGCCGGGCCGGGCAGGGTGGGGGTTCTTTCTGGCCTTCAGCATCCCGGCAGGGCTGGGCACGGCCTTTTTGTACCCCTCTATCCAGTCCTGCGCCCAAAAGTGGTACGCGGGGCGCAAGGGGCTGGCGACCGGAGTCATCGGCGGAGCGGTGGGACTTTCCGGCGCGTTCCTTACCCTGTTCGTCCGGGCGGCGCTGCGGGGCTTTGGCCCGGTGCAGGGCATCCGGGGCGCGTTCTGGGCGCTGGGGGCGCTCACCCTGCCGGTGTGCCTTGCGGGCAGTGCGGTACTCAGCGACCCACCGCAGAAAAAGCAGCAGCCAAGCGGCAAAAATACCCTCGACCTTTCCCCGGGGCAGATGCTGCGCACAAAGCAGTATTGGCTGTGCGCGGGCGCGGTGTGCTTTTCAACACCGGCGGTGCTGCTGTTCAGCCCTATCATCTTAAAACTGGGCATGGAGCGCGGACTGGACGAGACCGCTGCGCTGTGGAGCATCGTACTGGGCAGCGTGGGCAGCGCTGCGGGACGGATGCTGATGCCCATGCTCAGCGACCACATTGGCCGCCGCGCCACCGACCTTGGGCTGTTTGCGGCTTCGCTTGCGCTGTCGGCGGCGTTCTGGGCGGCGCAGGGCTGGTGGGTGGTGGTGTGCTACGCCGGGCTTACCTTCTGCTACTCGGCGCTGGCGGCGGTGTTGCCCGCCCTTTCCACCGACCTGTTCGGTCTGCCCCATGCCGGGGTGAACTACGGCTTTCTGGCACTGGGGCAGAGCGTGGGCAGCCTTGCGTTCCCCTTTGCGGCTGATCTGCTGGCGCTGGAGAACGGACGGCACCTGCTTGCCATGGCCGGTGCGGCAGCGGGTTTTGCAGCCATTTGGGCGCTGCATCCGGTGCGGAAAGACCTGCGCTGAAACGCGCGAAAAGAAAAGGCTATAAAAAGTTCGCCGATGCTTACGGCAGAATTGACAAAAACTTGACGATTGTTTTGTGTAAAGCGGTGGAAATGCCAGTTAGCTCTGCATGACCGTAAAACCCGGCTGTACTTTTTGCAGGAAATGACTTGCAAAATTCGTCCGTTTTCTCTATAATAAAATCATGCGTGGTAGTACCGGTGCAGGCGCTGAAAGAGAGCAGCGCACCCGGTTCGGATGCAAGCAGTATGGAGCAGCAGCTGTGCCGGCAGGGCGCGGCGGCGGTTTTATGCTGCCAAAGCGACATTTGTCAAAAGGAGAGTATGATTATGACCTATTCGCAGCAAGTACAGAATATGTGCCCGATCACCAAAGGTCCTAAGCATGGTCCGGCTCCCATCCCCGAAGAGGGTGCATGGGTCAAGGCCTATGAGATCAAGGACATCAGCGGCTACACCCATGGTGTGGGCTGGTGTGCACCCCAGCAGGGCACCTGCAAGCTGTCCCTGAACATCAAGAACGGCGTCATCGAAGAGGCTCTGGTGGAGACCATCGGCTGCTCCGGCATGACCCACTCTGCTGCTATGGCAGGCGAGATCCTGCCCGGCAAGACCATTCTGGAAGCTCTGAACACCGACCTGGTGTGCGACGCCATCAACGTGGCTATGCGCGAGCTGTTCCTGCAGATCGTCTACGGCCGCAGCCAGACCGCTTTCTCTGAGGACGGTCTGCCCATCGGCGCAGGTCTGGACGACCTGGGCAAGGGTCTGCGCTCCATGACCGGCACCATCTTCTCCACCAAGGAGAAGGGTGTGCGTTACCTGGAGCTGACCGAGGGCTACATCAACAAGCTGGCAGTGGACGCTAACGATGAGGTCATCGGCTATCAGTTCGTTAAGCTGGGCAAGATGATGGAGGATATCCGTCACGGCAAGACCCCCAACGAGGCTTACGAGAAGAACGTGGGTACTTACGGTCGCTTCAGCAAGGAGCAGGGCGCTGTGAAGTACATCGACCCGCGTGAGGAATAAGAGAGGAGGAACAACTCAATGGCAACTTTTGAATCTATGGATCGCCGTATGCCTAAAATCGAGGCATGCCTGAAGGCTAACGGTCTGGAGTCTCTGGACGCTTGCAACGAGATGCTCCTCGCTAAGGGCATCGACTGCGACAAGATCGTCCGCGGCGTGCAGCCCATCTGCTTTGATAACGCTGTCTGGGCTTACACTCTGGGCACCGCTATTGCTGTGAAGCGCGGCCTGACCGACGCTGCCGAGTGCGCAGCTGCAATCGGTGAGGGTCTGGAAGCTTTCACCATCCCCGGCTCTGTTGCTGAGCAGCGTCAGGTCGGTCTGGGTCACGGCAATCTGGGCGCTCGTCTGCTGAGCGAGGACACCACCTGCTTCGCTTTCCTGGCAGGCCACGAGTCCTTTGCTGCTGCTGAGGGTGCTATCGGCATCGCCCGCACCGCAAACAAGGTCCGCAAGACCCCCCTGCGCGTCATCCTGAACGGTCTGGGCAAGGACGCAGCTTACATCATTTCCCGTATCAACGGCTTCACCTATGTGCAGACCGAGTACGATATCCCCACCCAGACCCTGACTGTGGTCAAGGAGATCCCCTTCTCCGAGGGTGAGCGTGCAGCCGTTAAGTGCTACGGCGCTAACGACGTTATGGAAGGCGTTGCCATCATGAAGAAGGAGGACGTGCAGTGCTCCATCACCGGTAACTCCACCAACCCCGTCCGCTTCCAGCATTTGGTTGCCGGTACCTACAAGAAGTGGGCTATCGAGAACGGCAAGAAGTACTTCTCCGTTGCTTCCGGCGGCGGCACCGGTCGTACCCTGCACCCCGATAACGTGGCTGCAGGCCCCGCAAGCTACGGCCTGACCGACTCTCTGGGCCGCGTGCATGGTGATGCTCAGTTCGCAGGCTCCTCTTCTGTGCCCGCACACGTTGAGATGATGGGTCTGATCGGCATGGGCAACAACCCCATGGTCGGCGCTACCGTTGCCTGCGCTGTTGCTGCAGCTCAGGCTAACGCCTAAGTCTTTCCTAAGTTTCAGCGAGGGGGAGCTGCTCTCCGAATGAGCAGCTCCCCCTTTTTTGCTGATAGATATCCGAACACAAGCAACCCAAAATAAGAAGGATGAAACAATGAAAAAGAATCAGATCCGCAAGAGCGTGGCTGCGCTGGCCATGGCGGCTGTTGTAAGCGTCAGCCTGTTGGGCTACGGCTGCGGCAGCAAGTCTGCCTCCTCCACCGCAGGCGTGTCCGGCGAGTTCACCGGTACAGCCAAGGGTATGGGCGGCGATGTTACCGTCACTCTGACTTTGACCGACGGCAAGATCACCGGCTGCACCGCTGAGGGCAAGGACGAGACCCCCGGCATCGGCACCATGGCTCTGGAGCAGCTGCCCGGCGCGATTGCCGAGAGCGGCAGCATTGCCGTGGACGGCGTGGCCACTGCAACCATCACCTCCGACGCCATCAAGGAGGCTGCTGCTGCTGCTCTGGTCGCAGCCGGCCTGAACGCTGATGACTACAAGACCGAGGTCAAGGCCGACACGACCAAGGCCGAGGACTCCACCATTGATGCAGACATTGCCATCGTGGGTGCAGGCGGTGCAGGTATGACTGCTGCCATCACTGCTGCTGCCGAGGGCAAGAGCGTGGTCATTCTGGAGAGCCAGCCCATGGTGGGCGGCAACTCCGTGCGCGCTACCGGCGGCATGAACGCCGGTGACACCGTGTATCAGGACGAGAACGAGTTCGGCGAGTCCGCAGGCGTGGAAAAGACCCTGAAGACCGCTGCTGAAAAGTACGCCGACAACGCTACCATCACCGCTCTGGCCAAGACTGTCTCTGAGCAGTGGGCTGCTTATCAGGCAGACCCCAAGGGCTACTTCGACTCTGTGGAGCTGATGGAGCTGGACACCATGATCGGCGGCAAGGGCATCAACGACCCCGCTCTGGTGGAGACTCTGTGCTCTAACAGCGCTGACGCCATCGACTGGCTGGACGAGCACGGCATCACCCTGCACAGCGTTTCCAGCTTCGGCGGCGCATCCGTCAAGCGTATCCATCGTCCCGTGGATGCCGAGGGCAAGACCCTTTCTGTGGGCTCCTACATGATCCCCCTGCTGCAGGAGAACTGCGACAAGGCCGGCGTGCAGACCCTGCTGAACACCACCGCTACCGAGCTGCTGACCGATGCAAACGGTGCCGTTGTGGGTGTGAAGGCTACCGGTTCCACCGGCGAGACCATCACCGTGAATGCCAAGGCTGTGGTGCTGACCACCGGCGGCTTCGGCGCAAATCTGGACATGGTCACCGAGTACAAGCCCGAGCTGAAGGGCTTTATGACCACCAACGCCGCAGGCGCACAGGGTCAGGGCATTGAGATGGCTACCGCTGTGGGCGCTGACACTGTGGACATGGATCAGATCCAGATCCACCCCACCGTGGAGGCTAACACCGCTGCTCTGATCACCGAGGGTCTGCGCGGTGACGGCGCTGTGCTGATCAACGCCGAGGGTAAGCGCTTCATCGACGAAGTTGGCACCCGTGACGTGGTTTCCGCTGCCGAGATCGCTCAGACCGGTAGCTACAGCTGGCTGGTGGTGGATCAGGCTATGGTCGATGCTTCCAGCGTCATTCAGGGCTACATCAAGAAGGGCTACACCGTGACCGGCCAGACCTATGAGGAACTGGCAAAGGCTATGGGCGTGGACGAGGCTGCTTTTGCCGAGACCATGAAGACCTGGAACGGCTACGTTGAGGCCAAGAACGACCCCGACTTTGGCCGCACCAGCTTTGCAAAGGCTCTGGATACTGCTCCCTACTACGCTATCAAGGTCACCGCAGGTGTGCACCACACTATGGGCGGCCTGAAGATCAACACCAACACCGAGGTGCTGAAGGCTGACGGCTCTGTGATCCCCGGCCTGTTCGCAGCAGGTGAGGTGACCGGCGGCGTGCACGGTGCAAACCGTCTGGGCGGCAACGCTGTGGCCGACTTTACCGTCTTTGGCCGCATTGCCGGTGCAGCTGCCAGCAAGTACGCTGCATGAGCATAAAGCAAAAAAACTCTGACACCGCCGCCCCCAAGGGCAGCGCGTGGAAGAAAAATGTGATCTTTGCACTGGTGGTACTGGCGCTGGCCGCAGGTATTTTTCTTGCGGTGCGGGCGCAGCACCCCGTCAAGGGCAGCGGCTTACAGGCCGTTGTGGATTTCGGTGACGGCGTTACCGAGACTTTGACCCTTGCGCAGGATCACGATTACCTGTACGAGGTAGGGGACTACATCGTGCACCTGCAGGTGAAGGATGGCGCCATCGCGTTTTTGGATAGTCAGTGCCCGGATCATGTCTGTGAGCAATTCGGTTGGCTGGACAAGGACGGCGCATGGGCCGCCTGTGTGCCCGCAGGGGTGTATGTGGTGGTAGAGCCCACCGCAGACGCAGGGTAAAAACAAAGGAAACAGCACCCGGAGGGAAACCTCCGGGTGCTGTTTTTTGCTTGAATAAAAGCCATTCTTTGTAAAAAAAGTCTGAAACTTTGTGGAAATGCCGTGAAACGAAAATTGGACGCTTGTTTATCGGGGCAAAATGCGATACACTACAAATAAGAGTTTCTGATGGATGCTTTTTACAAAAAAGCATCTTGTCATAAAAGAACCTAGGAGGAACGGCAAGAATGATCTGGAAAAAGTCTAAACAGTCCGCCGACTCGCAGCAGGACGCAGCGGCTGCACCGAAAAAAGGCGGCGCGGCGGCATTTGCCAAAAAGAACTGGAAGTGGCTGGTGCCGGTAGCCATCGTGGTGCTGGCCGGCGGTTGGTGGCTGCTGAAGCCCAAGAGCGCAAAGCCCGCAAACGTGGATACTTCTTATACGGAAGCAGCGCCCGAGACCCGGGATGTCTCCAACACGCTCAGCGGCACCGGCACGTTGAAGCCCGCCAATACTTACAGCGTCAAGTCGCTGGTGACCGGCAAGGTGCTGACCGGCAGCTTTGAAGAGGGCGATATCGTGGAAGAGGGTACTGTGCTGTACACGGTGGATTCCTCCGACGCTACCACCAAGGTGGAGCAGGCAGCTATCACCCTGCAGCAGGCGCAGCGCAGCTACGATAAGACCGCCGACCGCCAGTATGTTCGCGCCGAGGTGGCGGGCGTCGTCAGCAGCCTGAAGGTGAACAAGGGCGATGAGGTAAAGAGCGGTCAGGAAGTGGCCGTGGTACGGGACAGCTCCAAGATGAATCTGGTGCTGGAGTTCCCGGCTGCGGATGCTGCCAACTTCTCGGTAGGGCAGACCGCCGAGGTGACGCTGGACGGTACCTTTGAGGTGCTGCCCGGCACTATTACCGCTGTGACCGGCACCGATGCCCTGAGCACGGGCAATCTACTCACCCGCACTGTGACCATCTCGGTGTCCAACGCAGGCGGTCTGACTACGGCACAGGCCGCTACGGCTGCCATCAACGGGGTAAGCTCCATTGCAGCGGCAAACTTCCAGTATCAGGCCGAGCGCACCTTGACTGCGCTGGCTTCCGGCACCGTGACCGCTATCAATGTGCGGGAGGGCGGCAGCGTGAACAAGGATGATATCATCCTGACCCTCAGCGGTGAGGAACTGACCGAGTCCATCCAGTCTGCCTCCGAGACCCTGCGCGGCGCGGAACTGTCCATGCAGAATATGCAGGACACCATGGATAACTACACCATCACCTCGCCCATCAGCGGCACCATCATCGAAAAGAACGCCAAGGTGGGCGATGCCCTGAGCACCAGCACCGATCTGTGCACCATTTACGACCTGAGCTATCTGGAAATGACCATCAACGTGGATGAGCTGCAGGTCAGCAGCCTGAAGGTGGGGCAGACCGTGCAGGTGACTGCAGATGCTGTGAAGGATAAGACCTACGAGGGCGTGGTCACCCGTGTGTCCATGAAGGGCGATACCAGCGGCGGCACCACCACCTACCCGGTGACCGTACGCATCGACGAGACTACCGGTCTGCGCCCGGGCATGAATGCCAACGCCGAGATCGTGGTGGCGCAGGCGAAAAATGCGCTCACGGTGCCCAATGCCGCCATCGTGCGGGGCAATTATGTGCTGGTGCGGCAGGACTCGCCCAGCGCCGTGAACGCCGATGACTCCATGAGCGCACCGGAGGGCTATGTGTACGTCAAGGTCAAGACCGGTGTCAGCGATGACAACTATACGCAGGTGACCAGCGGCCTGTCCGAGAGCGATACCATCGCCTACGACCCCAGTTCCGTGAGCAGCGACAGCTACTATGACGACGGCGGCTATGACTACTCTGACGGCGAAGTAATCGGCGGTGCCGAAAATGCCGCAGACCTCACTGAGGGCGGCGAGGAGACGCTGCCGGAGGAAACGGAAAACGGTGAAGCCCCCGCAGCGGACGCTGAAGAGCCGGCAGAGGGCATCGACCCCGCTGAGGCCGGTGCAGTTGTGGTGGATTGACACAGGAGGGATGAATGAGCGCTCTGATCGAGTTTGATGCGGTGTGCAAATATTACCAGATGGGCGATACCACGGTAAAGGCTGCCGACCACATCACCATGAAAATCGAAAAAGGCGAGTTCGTGGCCATCGTGGGCCAGTCCGGCTCGGGCAAATCCACCTGCATGAACATCATCGGCTGTCTGGATGTGCCCACCCATGGCACCTACCGGCTCAACGGCCGGGATGTGGGCAAGATGAACCGCAACGAGCTGGCCGCCATCCGCAACGAGATGCTGGGCTTTATCTTCCAGCAATACAATCTGCTGCCCAAGCTGAACCTGATGGAAAACGTGGAGGTGCCGCTGGTGTATGCGGGCATCTCCCGCGCCGACCGCCACATCCGCGCCCGGGAGGTGCTGGAGCAGGTGGGGCTTGGCGATAAGCTGAAAAATCGCCCCAACCAGCTTTCCGGCGGTCAGCAGCAGCGTGTGTCCATCGCGCGGGCACTGGTGCGCAACCCTCCGGTCATTCTGGCGGACGAGCCCACCGGCGCGCTGGACTCCCATACCGGCCGCGAGGTGCTGGGGCTTTTGCAGCAGCTGCACAAGCAGGGACACACCGTGGTGCTGATCACCCACGACAACTCTATTGCCGTGCAGGCCGACCGCATCATCCGGCTGGAGGACGGTCAGGTGGTGTATGACGGCGACTCCCACGCACCGGAGGCCATGGTGCAGCCTACTTTGCTGCCCGAAACGCCGGAAAAGGAGGAACAGGCATGATCTTTGAAACCTTCCGGCAGGCCATCCAGAACGTGTGGAGCAACAAGCTGCGCACCTTTCTGACCATGCTGGGCATCATCATCGGCGTGATGGCGGTCATCGTCATCGTAGGTCTGGGCAACGGCATGACCAAAAGTATGCGGGACAGCTTTTCCGCACTGGGCACTAACACCCTGAGCATTCAGGTGTGGGGCTACGGCTCCCGTACCGTGCCGGTGGAGGAGATGTACGATATCTGCCAGCGGCATTCCGACCTGATCAAGGCGGTGTCGCCCCAGATCGAGTTCAGCGGCAACGCCAGCGGCACGCTGAAGATCGGCACCACCAGCTACCGCTGGTCCCATATAAGCGGCGTGGACGAAAGCTACACCGAGATGAAAAACTACCAGCTCGCGCAGGGACGCGGCCTGCAATACATGGATATGCAGGACAACAAGCAGGTCTGCATCATTGGCGATTACCTGAACCGGGTGGCCTTTGGCGGCAACGGTGTGGGGCAGACGCTCAAGATCGGTGCTAACAAGTTCCGCATCGTGGGCGTGCTGGCAGCCAAGGTCAGCGACCCTACCATGCAGCAGGGCAGCGACGATGACTGCGTTTACCTGCCCTATACCACCGTGATGCGGCTCTCCAGCCAGAGCTCGGTCAACAACTATACGGCGGTGATGACCGACGAAAACTTTGCCAACGAGGCCAAGACCACCATGGAAGAGGAACTGATGTCGATCCTCAAGACCGAAAACGGCTACTATGTGTACAGCGCCAGCGAGTGGCTGGAGGAAATGAACAAGATGATCAACATGGTCATCGTGATACTTACCGGTATTGCCAGCATTTCGCTGCTGGTGGGCGGCATCGGCATTATGAATATCATGCTGGTGTCGGTGACCGAGCGCACCCGCGAGATCGGTATCCGCAAGGCGCTTGGCGCAAAGGAACGCACCATTCTGGCACAGTTCGTGGTGGAAGCGGCCACCACCTCCGCGCTGGGCGGCGTTTTAGGCATTGCGCTGGGCTATGCGGTGTCCATGGCGGCAAACAAGGTGCTGCCCATGTTCATGACCGATACCACCGTTACGGTAAGCCCCTCCTTCAACTCCATTGTGGTGGCCTTTGGCATCTCGGTGGGCATCGGCGTGCTGTTCGGCTACCTGCCGGCACGGCGCGCAGCCCGGCTGAACCCCATTGAAGCATTGCGCTACGATTGATCGCGGCGGCGTGATAAACAAAGAACAAGAGGTACGACCAATGAAAAAACGGATTCTCGCATTTCTGCTGGCGGTCAGCATTGCGGTGTCGGTGCTGGTGCTGCCGGTCTCGGCGGCCAGCATCAACAACACGGCACTGCAGACGGCCATTACTCTGGGCGCTGTGCCCACCGGTCAGGAGCTTGGCGCCAACATTACCCGCGGCGCTTTTGCCAAAATGCTGGTGTCCTTTTCCACCTACCGGGAAAGTGTAAGCGCGCAGGGCACGGTGGGCACCCTGTACCGGGATGTGCCCGGCAGCTCCCAGTGGGCTCCCTATATCCGCATTGCGGTGCAGCAGGGCTGGATGAACGGCTACACCGATGGCTCCTTCCGCCCGGACAACACCGTTACGCTGGAGGAAGCTTGTGCAGCGGTGCTGAAGATGCTGAGTTATAAGACCACCGACCTGACCGGCTCCTTCCCGCAGGCACAGCTGAACAAGGCCCAGCAGATCGGTCTGCGGGACCAGCTGACCTGCACGCAGGGACAGGCTATGACCTACGAGCAGTGCACCCTGCTGCTGTACAACGCCCTGCGCGCAAACACCGCCAGCGGCAGCGCCTACGGCAGCTCGCTGGGCTTTACGGTGTCCAACGGTCAGGTGGATACCTCCTCGGTGCTGCTCAAGAGCCGAAAGGGCCCCTTTGTGGCAGAGGAGGGCACCCAGCTGCCCTTTACGCCGGTGAGCGTCTACCGCAACGATAAGGTCTCTGCCTCGGCAGAGCTGAACAAGTACGATGTGTACTATTACAGCGAAAGCCTGCAGACGGTGTGGGTCTACACCCGCCGCGCAGCGGGCCGCATTACCGCGGTATCGCCCAGCGCCAGCGCACCCACCGCGCTGACTGTGGCGGGCAGCAATTACACGCTGGGCAGCTCTGCCGTGGCATCCAAGATCTCCTCCCTGAACGGCGGCGGCGTGGGCGAAGTGGTCACCCTGCTGCTGGGCATGGACAATGAAGTGGCGGATGTGATCACCGGCGCAGAAGCCGACAGCGTGTTCTACGGCGTGGTGCAGACCGCCAACCGCAGCCTTGTAGAGGATAACGGTGCAGACGTGCTGCAAAAGATCTCGGTGATGTGCACCGACGGCATCACCCGCACCGTGAACATCGACAAAAGCCTGAACTATCCCACCGGCTGGCTGGTGGAGATCAGCGTGACCCCCGAGGGAGAACAGGTAACCGCCATCGAGTCCAAATCGGTCAGCGGCACCATCAACGACACCGCCACCGCGCTGGGGGACTATGCTCTGGCCGATGACGTACAAATCTTGGATACGACATCGGAGGGGTTAGCTGGGACGGTTCGTCCCAGCCGAATAGCGGGGACAAATCTGAACACGCTGGCTGTGCGTTACTATACGCTGAATGAGCAGGGGCAGATCGACCGCCTGATTTTAAATGATGTCACCGGCGATCTGTGGAAATACGGCGTGCTGGACGATGTGAAGAACCTTGCCATCAATGCAGGCTCCATTCTGGGCAGTCTGAAGGGCGGTTCCGGCGGGAGCGGGGACGGTTCCTCCGGCAGCGGTTCCTCCGGGGGCAGCTCTTCTGGCTCCGGTAGCGGCTCCACCGGAGGCAGTTCTTCCGGTTCCGGCTCTACCAGCGGCAGTACCACCAACACCACCACGGTGGTGGATGATCTGCGCAGTGTGCTGGTGCCCACCACCAGCGAGATCTTGTGGGGCGTCATTGACGGCTCGCTGCTGAGCACGGTCTGGAACCGCATCACCAGCAGTTCCGGTTCGCTGCTGAGCATCGGCCTCAAGCAGCTGGCCAAAATCACGGGCCAGCCCATGAGCACCATCCTCAACTTTGTGGGCGGCGGCGCTACTTACATCTGCTACGTCAATGGCAGCCAGGCCAGCTTTTCCACCTCCATCAAGTACCCGGTGCTGGCGGGCGGTCTGGCAGTGCGGCAGAATGTGAACGGCACGGTAAAGGCCATGATCCAGCTGATGCCCATGAAGATCGATCAGGTGGGTGCAGCCTCGGTGATGAGCAACGGCACCCGCTACGAGACGGCCGACGATATGCAGGTGTACCTGTGGTACAAGGGGCAGTATTACGCCACCAAGCTCTCTGAGGTGAACTCCGAGGGCTACTACCTGACCGGCTGGTACGATAACTTTGGCTGCGCAGCAGGCAAGCGCGTGCGGGTGATCGTGGCAGTCAAAAAGGACTGATGGATTACTATGATCCCCGGCGCAGGGCGCTGCGGGCGGTACGGCAGCTGCTCTACCCGCGCGAGTGCCCTTTCTGCGGCCGGGTGCTGGGAGACGTACGGGATTGCCCGGACTGCGCAGAGCAGCTGGAAGTGCTGCGCCGCAAGCCCGGCATCCGGCTGGACCCGGCGCAGCACTATATCGGCAATCTGACCGGTGCGGCTGCACCCTACCGCTACAATGGCTGTGTGCGGCGCGGCATCCTGAACGCAAAGTATCAGGGCAAGCCGTGGCGGGCAGTAGAGATGGGCAACCGTCTGGTGCAGCTGGCCTTTGGCGGGGAGCTGACCGTGCAGTACGGCGAGCTGCTCCCGCAGCCGGTGCCGTGGGCGGCCATCGGGTACGATTTGATCGTGCCGGTGCCGGCCTCCGGCAAAAAGCGCGGCTACAACGTGCCGGAGCTGATGGCGCTGCCGCTGGCCAAGGCCATGGAGGTGCCGCTGGCACCGCAAGCGCTGGTGCGCACCCGCACCAAACGGCATCAGGCCGGTCTGCCGCTGGAACAGCGCATGGCCAACGTAGCAGGCGCTTTCCGGGCGGCACAGCCGCAGCAGCTGGAGGGCAAGCGCATCCTGTTGGTGGATGACGTCATCACCACCGGCACAACGGCTGCCGCCTGCGCACAGGCGCTGCTCCATGCCGGGGCGGACAGCGTGTTCGCGCTGGCCTTTGCCACGGTGGAATTTGGCGCACCGCCGGACGACACCACCCCCATCTGCGAGGATGACGAGGAAGAAGCGTACAGCGATTTTTGAAAATAACGCTCTTTCGCGCATCCTTCCCGCGGGCAAAAGTCGGGAAAGCAAAATGTAAAAACCGCATCAGAAATTTGGAAAAAGCGCTTGACAAAACGGGCAAAGTCGGGTATACTAATCAAGCTGTGAGCGACAAATGCAAACAGATATCCGGGTGTAGCGCAGTTTTGGTAGCGCGCTTGAATGGGGTTCAAGAGGCCGTGAGTTCGATTCTCGCCACTCGGACCAAACAAAAATAATCCGAACTTGTTTCCGATGGGAGACGGGTTCGGATTATTTGTTTTCTTCGGAAAACAGACTTGCATTTATCAAAAATAACCGAACCTTGCGGCTGTTGATGGAATGTGCTGCAGAGTTCGGGCAGATCCTGTAAGGAGGGTCATATTATGAATACCACATTGCGGCGAGATGCGGATGAAATCATCCGTGCCAGCATTCAGGCGGTGCTGCCGGATAGGGCTGTGTGCCGCGCGCTGGAAAACTTTCAGCCCAGAGGCGGCAGGGTGCTGCTGGTGGCGGCAGGCAAGGCTGCATGGCAGATGGCGCACGCCGCCGTGCAGGCACTGGGGCACGTGGACGGCGGCGTGGTGGTGACCAAATACGGCCATGTGAAGGGCAAAATCCCCGGCATAAGCTGTTATGAGGCGGGCCATCCCGTGCCGGATGCCAACAGCTTTGCAGCCACCGAAAAAGCTTTGGCGCTGGTACAGGGGCTGACCGAAGAGGATACCGTGCTGTTTCTGCTTTCCGGCGGCGGCAGCGCCCTGTTTGAACAGCCGCTTGTCCCCGGCGGGGAATTGCAGGACATCACCAATCAGCTCCTTGCCAGCGGAGCGGACATTGTGGAGATGAACACCATCCGCAAGCGGCTGTCCGCTGTCAAGGGCGGGCGGTTTGCGCAGCACTGCGCGCCCGCAAAGGTGTTCAGCATTGTGCTCAGCGATATTCTGGGCGACCCGCTGGATATGATCGCCAGCGGCCCGGCGGTGCCGGACTCCTCCACCTGTGCGCAGGCACTTGCCATTGCGGAAAAATACAAGCTGCGCTTATCGGCGCAGGCAAAGGCGCTGTTGGCACAGGAAACGCCGAAAGCCCTTGACAACGTGACGACCCAGATCACCGGCAGTGTGCGGGAGCTGTGCGCTGCCGCTGCCGAAGCCTGCCGGAAACTGGGCTATGCACCGCTGCTCCTCACCGACCGGCTCTGCTGCGAGGCGCGGGAGGCGGGCAGCTTTCTGGGGTCTATCGCCCGCACCCATGCGGAGCAGGGGAAAAAGCTGGCCTTTATCGCAGGCGGGGAAACGGTGGTGCACCTGACCGGCAAAGGTCTGGGCGGGCGCAATCAGGAGCTGGCGCTGGCCGCAGCCCCGGCACTGGCCGGACAAAACACGGCGGTGTTCTCGGTGGGCAGTGACGGCACCGACGGACCTACCGATGCCGCCGGCGGCTATGCGGACGGCGACACCGCTGCGGCACTGGCGGCAGCGGGCTGGAACCTGTTCGACACCCTGCAAAACAACGATGCCTACCACGCCTTGCAGGCGGTGGAAGGGCTGATCATCACAGGCGCTACCGGTACCAATGTCAATGATGTTGCCGTAGTGCTGATTGGGGGAGAAGCGCAGGTAGACGCTTGAAACTCTGCCTGCCCGGCGCACCTATAACATTTGACCCCGCTTTGTCCGCAGTGTACGGGCAGGCGGGGATTTTTTGTGGAAGTACTTGACAGACCATTTGCAAAGTGATATTATTTTGATATCACAAAGGAATGCTTCCGACCCTGATAAGGAGGGATCTGTTATGGAAGAAAAAATTTTGAATACCCGCAAAAATGGCATGGCTATGCTGTTGCTCACGTTGCTGGGCTATGTGGTGGCCATCGCCCTGTTCATTTACAGCATCACTCTGCTGAATGCAGACCGGATGCTTCTGGGCGTGCCGCTGCTGATTTTGTCCATTGCGTATTGGATCGCGGGCATTTTCCTGTTCTGCGGTCTTAAGGTGTTAAAGCCGCAGGAGGCGCTGGTGCTCACCCTGTTTGGTGATTACATCGGCACGCTGAAGGGACAGGGCTTTTACTGGGTAAACCCCTTCTGTACCGCCGTCAACCCCGCCGCCGGCACCCGCCTGAGCCAGAGCGGAGATGTGAACAGCAAGGAGAACAGCGTGGCTGCGCTGTTTGGCAATAACGGCCAGAATGCTCAGGTGACCGCCGAGTCCATGAGCAAGAAGATCTCCCTCAAGATGATGACCCTGAACAACTCCCGCCAGAAGATCAACGATTGTCTGGGTAACCCGGTGGAGATCGGCATTGCGGTCATCTGGCGCGTGACCGATACCGCCAAGGCCGTGTTCAACGTGGATAACTATAAGGAATACCTCTCCCTGCAGTGCGACAGCGCCCTGCGCAACGTAGTGCGGGTGTACCCCTATGATGTTTCTCCCAACGTAGACACCACCGGCGACGGCGTAGCCGACGAGGGCAGTCTGCGCGGCTCCTCCGAGGTAGTGGCTGCCCGCATCCGGGACGAGATCCAGAAGAACGTGGCCGAGGCCGGCATCGAGGTGGTGGAAGCCCGCATCACCTATCTGGCTTACGCACCGGAGATCGCAGCGGTCATGTTGCAGCGCCAGCAGGCCAGCGCCATTATTGATGCCCGTAAGATGATCGTGGACGGCGCTGTGGGCATGGTGGAAATGGCGTTGGATCGTCTGAACGAGAACAAGGTAGTGGAGCTGGACGATGAACGTAAGGCGGCAATGGTGTCCAATCTGCTGGTGGTGCTGTGCGGCAACCGGGATGCCCAGCCCATCGTGAACAGCGGCAGCCTGTACTGATGGCCGAGCCGAAAAAACAGGTGCCCCTGCGCCTGAACGCCAAACTCTACGATGCCCTTGCCGCTTGGGCAGAGGATGACTTCCGCTCGGTGAACGGGCAGATCGAATATCTGCTTACCGAGTGCGTGCGTCAGCGCAAAAAGAACGGGAAATATGTCTCCGACCAGTTGGACGTCCCGCCGGAACTGGATCTCCATTAAGACACCCGCGGTAAACGTAAATTATGAAATAAGGCCGCTGCACAAAACCGGTGCGGCGGCCTGTTGTTTGTCAGGGAAAGGCGGTGCTTTCCGGCGGGAGGAGAAAACAAATAAAGGTCGATTTGATAGTTCAGTTGACCGAACAATGCTCCGGTATTTCGTCGGAAAAAGCGACCAAAGTCGCAAAAAAGTCTTGAAGATATAGGAAAAGATGGGCAAATATCCGGGCGAAAACGTTTCTTTTTTGGTTTTTTCCAGAAAATAACTTGCCTAAAAGTTTGTGGCGTGCTAAACTAACAGCGGGGAATTGTTTTGTGTAAGCAGACAGGGGGTGAAGCTATGAAAATACTGGTCGTGGATGACGGTCAGCTTGCGATCAATTCGCTGATCCGTATCCTGTGCCGGGTGGCACCGGACTGTGATTATATCAGTGCCATGACGACCGACGATGCCCTGACGTGGATGAGGCAGGGCCCGATGGATGCTGCCTTTTTGAACTTGGAAATGCCGGGGATGAATGGCCTTGCCCTTGCCCGTATGATCCAGAAATTGCAGCCCCGCTGCAATATCATCGTGGTCACCGAGCACCCGGAGTATGCGCTGGAAGCATTGCAGATCTTCGTCAGCGGTTTTCTGCTCAAGCCCGCCAACGAGGCCGATGTGCGCAATGTGCTGGAAAACCTGCGTTACCCGCCGGAGACTGCGCCGGTGGGTATCAAGATCCAGTGTTTCGGCAATTTCGAGATCTTTGTGGGCGGACGTCCGCTCTCCTTCAAGCGCAGTAAGAGCAAGGAGCTGCTGGCCTACCTTGTGGACCGCAACGGTGCCACCTGCACCAACGGCGAGATGCTGGCTATTTTGTGGGAAGATAAGCCCGATACCGCCTCGCTGCACAGCCATCTGCGCAATTTGATCTTTGACCTCAGCCATACGCTGGAGGATGCAGGGGTCAACGGGCTGCTGGTACGCGGCCGCAGCACGCTGGCGCTAGATACCAGCAAGGTGGATTGCGACTATTATAACTTCCTACGGGGAGACCGCTCGGCCTTCAACTCCTACCGGGGCGAGTATATGACCCAGTATTCCTGGGCAGAGGTTACCCGTTCGGCGCTGCGCCAGCAGGCCGCAGCTACGCCCAAAAGCGGGTCGATCCCAAGCTATTACGTCCCGCCCACGGGCTTTTAAAACTGCATAAAACACAAAAGGCTGTTGCGCGATGATGCGCAGCGGCCTTTTTTCCTTTTATGGGTTTGAAAGTGGGGCAAGGGAATGCCCGCAGGCGTGCTGTTATCCTATAATAAATTGCTTAAAACCGCTCCAATTCCAGCAGATATTCCTTGATCTCCAACCCCTCGGCGTAGCCGGTCAGACTGCCGTCTGCGCCAATGACCCGGTGGCAGGGCACCACGATGCACAGCGGGTTGCGGTGGCAGGCGCTGCCCACAGCGCGGCTGGCTTTGGGTTTGCCCAGCGCCGCCGCCAGCTGTCCGTAGGTGCGCACCTCCCCGTAGGGAATCTTGCGCAGCTGCGCCCATACCGCCTGCTGAAAGGGCGTGCCTTTTGCCGCCAGCGGCAGGTCGAACTCCCGGCGCACCCCGGCAAAATATTCGTTCAGCTGCTCCTCGGCCTCCTGTAACAGGGGCGTCTCCACCACCCTGCGGGGGAGTGGTTCCAGCTCCGGTGCGCCGTCCGGGCAAAAATGTACCCCGCACAGCGCGTCGTTTTCCTCCTCCAAGCAAATGGCTCCAAGGATGCTGTTGATGTACCAGACGTTCAAAACCGGCCTCTTCCTTTCCTGCAAGAATGTGCTATACTGGTACTATCTTAACACAAAAGCTTCCATGAGGAAAGGGGCGTTTCAACTATGGTCAAGGCACTGGAAGACATCATTGCAAAAAGCAGTAGCATCGTCTTTTTCGGCGGCGCGGGCGTTTCTACGGAGAGCGGCATCCCGGATTTCCGCAGTGTGGACGGGCTGTACCACCAGAAATACGACTACCCGCCCGAAACCATCCTCAGCCATACCTTCTGGGAGGAAAACCCGGAGGAGTTTTACCGTTTTTACCGCGATAAGATGATCGTAAAGGGCGCAAAGCCCAACGCTGCCCATCTGCGGCTGGCAAAACTGGAACAGCAGGGTAAGCTGCGGGCGGTGGTCACCCAGAACATTGACGGGCTGCATCAGGCGGCGGGCAGCAAAACGGTGTACGAGCTGCACGGCAGCACCCTGCGCAACTACTGC
Source organism: Faecalibacterium sp. OM04-11BH (assembly GCF_003482185.1). NCBI lineage: Bacteria > Bacillati > Bacillota > Clostridia > Eubacteriales > Oscillospiraceae > Faecalibacterium > Faecalibacterium sp. OM04-11BH. Next base: position 283,013 of record NZ_QULS01000001.1, on the reverse strand, counting down.
ACCCGCTGCGGTAAGTTCTACGATGTGGATTTTATCGCAAACAGCACCGGCGTGCCCCGCTGTACCGAGTGCGGCGGCATCGTAAAGCCGGACGTGGTGCTTTACGAGGAGGGCTTGGACGAACAGGTGCTGTCCGGCGCGGTGGATGCCATCCGCCATGCCGATACTCTTATCATCGGCGGCACCAGTCTGGTGGTGTACCCCGCCGCTGGGCTCATCCGGTACTTCCGGGGCGACAATTTGGTGGTCATCAATATGCAGCCCACCGGAGCCGATGCATCCGCCGACTTGTGCATCGCAAAGCCCATTGGGCAGGTGCTGAGCGAGGACGTTTCGCTGGACTGATTTTTGCACTGTAAGGTGCGCTGTTTCGCGCCGGTTTGCACGCAGTTTTTCGTATGCTGATGGAAAGAACATCAGAACGGAGGAACTGCAAATGATCCAGGTATGCGACCCGCCGCGTCAGCGGCAGGTGCGGCGGCTTTCCGCCGAAGAATTTTTTACATTGGTGCGCTGCGGCGGGGCGGGGTTCTACCGTCCCCGTACCGAGGTGCTACGGATGCTGACCGCAGGCGAGGCGTGGGGCACAGCCGGGGCGGCGCTGCTGGTGCTGCCCCTCACCGCCGATACCGCCGCCGCAGCAGCACTGCGCAGCTGGCTGGGACGCAGGCAGCTGGAAGGCGGTTGTCTGCTCACTCCGCTGGTGAGTACCGGTACGGAGCTGCCCGCCCGGCTGGTGGAAATTGCCGCAGCTCGGGCAGACCGGCTGCGCCGCAAGGGTACGGCATGGGCAGTGGTGGAGTGCACCGAAACGGCGGCAGCGCTGTTGCCGCTGTATTTCCGGCAGGGCTTCGGACTGCGGGCGCTGCGCCCGCTGGAAAGCCTTGCGCCCTGCTTTTTGCTGCGCACCGGCTGCGCGCCCGTCCGCACTGCGCCGGTGTGGGTGCCGCTGGAGGACAGGGTACAGCTGGCGCTGCTGCTGGCAAAGGGCTATGCTGCACTGGACAGCCGCCCCTACGGCGGCAGTCTTGCACTGGCGCTCTATCCGCTGAAAGAAACGGAATGACGTAAACCAGAGAGGGAATGAGAAATTATGAAGGCAGTGATTCTGGAAAGCTATGTGATGGAAGAAGGGGACTTGGACTGGTCCGGGGTAAAGGCACTGGTGCCGGACACCACCAGCTATGTGCGCACCGACTACGCCGATATTGCGCCCCGCATCGGGGATGCAGAGCTGGTGCTCATCAACAAGTGCCGCATTGACGAAGCAGTGTTGGCGCAGTGCCCGAACCTCAAGTGGGTGGGCATCATCGCCACCGGCACGGATAATATCGACCTTGATGCCTGCCGCCGCCATGGGGTGGCAGTAGCCAACGTGCCGGGGTATTCTACTTACAGCGTGGCGCAGATGACCTTCAGCCTGCTGCTGGCCATCTGCCAGTGCGCCCAGCGGTACGACCGGGCGGTAAAGGCCGGGTACTGGCAGCTGGGCATCCCGGCAGAATATGGTCTGCTGCCGCAGGTGGAGCTGCTGGGCAAGACCTTTGGCATCTACGGCTACGGCAGCATTGGCCGCCAGACCGCCCGCATTGCAAAAGCCTTTGGCATGGAGGTGCTGGTGTGCACCCGCACGGTGCGCCCGGAGTATGCCGCCGATGGGGTGGAGTTTGTGGACTTTGACACCCTGCTTGCCCGCAGCGATGTGCTCAGCCTGCACTGCCCGGCCACCCCGGAAACCCGCGGGCTGATAAGCCGGGAAGCCCTTGCAAAAATGAAGCCCGGTGCTATTTTGCTGAACACCGCCCGGGGCGCACTGGTGGACGAAGAAGCCGTAGCCGATGCGCTGGAAAGCGGGAAGCTTGCCTTTTACGGTGCCGATGCTTTTGCCACTGAGCCGCTGCCGCCCCAAAGCCGTCTGCGCGGCCTGCCGGGCGCGGTGCTCACGCCGCATATCGCGTGGACTACCAAGGAAGCGCTGCAGCGGCTGATGGACATCACCACCGGCAACCTGCGCAGCTTTCTGGCCGGGAAAGGCGAGAATATCGTCAACCCTTGATTTTGACAGGGCACTGTACTATACTGTTCCATGATTTCAGGCTCTCACGGCAAAGGAACTGCCGTAAAATAACGTATGCACAAGAGCATCCGGCAGCTTTGCCGCTGCTCTGAGGGAGGTAAAAATGAGCTACGCCATCGTATTCAGCAGCAAAACCGGCAACACCGCACTGCTGGCACAGACCCTGCAGGAGCAACTGCCGCAGGCAGACTGCTGCTATTTCGGCGCACCGGACGCTGCCGCATTGGCAGCAGATACCCTGTATGTGGGCTTTTGGACGGACAAGGGCAAGGCCGACGCCGACACGCTGGATTTTTTGAAGCAGCTGCGCGGCAAGCGGGTGTTTCTGTTCGGCACCGCAGGCTTTGGCGGCAGTGCACCCTACTTTGAAAAGATCCTTGCCGCCACCCGGAAGGCGCTGGACGGGAGCAATACCGTCATCGGCAGCTTTATGTGTCAGGGCAAGATGCCGGTGTCCGTCCGGCAGCGGTACGAGGCCATGAAGGCAAAGCCTTTGCACATCCCCAATCTGGACGCCCTGATCGAAAACTTCGACAAGGCGCTCTCCCACCCGGATGCCGCAGATCTGGAACAGCTGAAACAGGCTGTAAAATAAGTGAAAAAGAGCGACCGCACATGGTTTTGTGCGGCCGCTTTTTCTGTATGGGACAAACGCTAGTCAATGGTGGTTTTGGTACGTCCGATGCCGATGACGGCGGTGGAGATCTTTTTCCAGCTGTCGCAGCCGCATACGCCGTCCACCCGCAGGCTGGTGCGTTTCTGGTAGCCGCGCAGCGCCTGCTCGGTGCGGGCACCAAAGATGCCGTCGATACGGCTGCCGGTCTGGTAGCCAAGGGTGGAAAGTGCGTCCTGCAAGATCATGACATAGCAGCCCCGGCTGCCCCGGCGCAGGGTGGGGTAGCCTGCGGTGGTGCCGCTGCACGCCGGGGTGCCGTAGCGGCGGTCAAAGTGCACCCATGTGGGGGTCTGGCTCAGCGGCTCCACATAGCCCCATGCGCCGGTAGCGCGGGCGGCGTTGTAAATGGCGGTGCGCTGGCGCTGGTCAAGGCTTTGCCCTACGTCAAACGCTACCCCTGCATAGTGCTGGCTGCGGGTGCCGTGACCGCCCTCCCAGATGCGGCGGAAGGCGTACCCTACCGGGATGCCCCTGCCGTATTTGCGGCGGGTCAGGTTCCACGCTTCCATAGCGGCAATGGTGGTCCACAGGGTAGGGCTGGCCGATTTTCCCCGGAACTCCCGCAGCCGCAGGGTGGTCAGGGTGCTGTAAGGCATGGGGTCGTTCTCGTTCAGGTTTGTGTAGGTGTACACCTTGTTTTCGTAGGCGTCATAGATCAAAAGGCGTGCCATCCCTCATTCCTCCTTCTCACAGCCGCAGGGGTCAGTGCATTGGGCTTGCAAAGCGTGCCATGTTTCGCGGTACACGATGCCGTTTACCGGGTGCAGCCCCGCCTGCTGCTGGACAGCCCGCACGGCAGCGGCGTCTGACGCGCCAAAGCGGTTGTTATCGGCCACATAGCCCTCGCCGCAGGAAAGCTGTGCCCGGCGGTTGAGCCAGCGCTCCACCTGTCCTACCTCCTGCCCGGCGCTGCCTTCGGCGATGGCGCGCCCCGGGTAGGCAGTGCTGGGCGGGGTGTCCCGGTCGGGGTTTGGGGCATGAGCGGCCAGCTGCAAACTCAGCGCCTCCACCGCTGTCCATGTGTCAGCATCTGCAATGCCGGTCTGCTCCAGCCCTAATAGCTGCTGGGCGCTGCGGGTGGCGGCGGCAGTCTCGTCGGTATAACGGTCGGCAAGGGGCGGAGCTTCCACGCTGGAAAAATAATAGGCGATGCGCTGCAAAAGCAGATTGTAGTACAGCACGGTCTCGCCGCTGCTGCCCACTGTCAGCGGCGTGCCGGGGTAGGGCAGACGCTTTAAGGTGACCACCGGGCCGGAGGAGCGCAGCTGGCTGGCGCGGCCGTAGAGGGAGTTCCATGTGGTGCGCCCCACTATGCCGTCCACGGTAAGCCCCGCAAACCGCTGGTACGCCCGCACCGCCCGCTCGGTGTCCGCGCCAAACTTTCCGTCAATGCTTACCGGCGGGATGCTGCTCTCGTAGGCGCTCATGAGGTAGAGGTAAAATTGCAGTTCCCGCACCGCTGTGCCGGCAGAGCCGGTGCGCAGCACGCCCGGGTACTCGCCGGGGCGCAGGGAAGAGGAGAGCAGCCGGTTGGCGATATCGTTGTACACCTCGTACAGCTTTTGCCATGTGGTGCGCCCCACCACCCCGTCTGCCGTCAGCCCGAAATAGCGCTGGAACCGCCGCACAGCCGCTGCCGTATCCGCGCCGAATTTTCCGTCCACGGTCACGCTTTCAAGGCTTGTGTACACGGTGCGAGCGATCTTCAGCCAGAACTGCACCAGCCGCACATTCTGCCCGGAGGCACCCTCCCGCAGCGGCGTGCCGGGGTAGGCGTTGGGGGTGCCGTTGTCGGACTGGATGCTCAAAAATTCGTCGTACAACTCCTTCCAGGTAGTCTGCCCCACTATGCCGTCTACGGTAAGGCCGTATTTGCGCTGGAAAGCGCGCACCGCATTGGCGGTGGCAGTGCCGTATACGCCGTCTACCGTTACGGAGGGGATGGCACTGTCGTACTGCGCCAGCGTGTTCAGCCAGAACTGTACCTGCTCCACAGCGCTGCCGGAAGCACCGGTGCTCAGCACCGTGCCGTTCCATGTGCCGTTGGACAGGGTGCCGGTGGAAGTCTCGCCCTCGCTGGTCAACTCGGCGAGGTCCTTTACCGATACATAGATGTAGCTGATCTTGTACCATGTCTGCCGCCCAACCACACCGTCGGCGGTCAGGTTGAACTGCTTCTGGAACGCCCGCACCGTGGCGGCCATCCGGCTGCCGAATACGCCATCCACCGTCAGTTTGCCAAGGAAGGGATAGTCCTTGGCGATGCGGTTCAGCTGCCTTTGCAGGGTGAACACCGCCGCGCCGCGGCTGCCCTGTCGCAGCGGTGTACCGGGGTAGCTCTGCGGGATGGAGCGGATATTCTTGGTGCGCACGATCTCGATGCTGCTGCCGTAGTAGTAGCGTAAGATCTGCAAGGCGCTGCGCCCGTTGTTGGCCAGTGTCACCGTGCCCCACTGCTTGAGCCCCGGGCAGGTGACCGACTTACCGTCGCAGTACTCGGAATAATAGGGGTTCACCGTACCGCTTTTGCGCAGATAGGTGTTGAAGATATCGTCTGTAATGCGCACCATCACCTCGAACACCGTGCGCCCGTGGACGTAGTACTGGTCGTAGCTGGTGGAGTTGGTAATGTTGAAGGTGTAGCCCTTGCTGGGGTACCATTCGGTGTAGATGCGGTTCAGCGCCAGCGAGATCTGGCAGTGGATGTTCGCCCGCAGTGCCTGCTCCGGCCAAGTAGGGTACACCTCGCTGGAGGCCACGTTTGCGATATAGTCCCGGAAGGACACCGTCACGTTGCGGGCGGCAGCTGCCGGTTTGCCCAGATGCACCGTGATATTTTTTGGGATGACGACCTGATCCAGCACCCGGGGCGTGCAGTGCTGCACCGGCTGCGGGCCGCTGCCGCCGCTGCCCGCAAACAAAGCGTGCGGCGGGATGACGATGGGCGCGTTCGGGATGTCCCGGTCTTCCTCGGTGACGGGCAGCATCTGGGGCTGCGCCAGCGTTACCTGCCCGGCAAAGATCTGCACGCCCTCAATGCGCACGGTGCGGTAGCCGGGCTTTGCGGCGGTCAGGCTGACAATGGCGTAGGGGCGGGTGGTGTTGTCCTCGTCCAGAGAGAGGGCGCAGGCGGGGGCTTCAATGGGGATATCGGCCGCGCTGCCGGTGGCATCAGTGATGCGGTGCAGGGTAAAGCCGTCCCCCTGCACCGCAACGGTCACCCCCTCCACGGGGGCAGACTGGCGTGCCGCAAAGGTCTGGATGCGGAGAGTTCCGGTGTTTTTCATGGAGATACGCTCCTTTACTGGTAAAAGTATGCTTCTGCCCCCAGCGTATTCCGTCCGGCGCCCGGGCGTGCATGGCAATGCCCGCAGTAAACAAAAAAGCCGCCCGGAGGCGGCAGGGGAGAATAGCTTATTTGGCGCTATCCTTGGCAAGGGCGGCGTCAATATTTTTTTGCAGGGCGGCAAGGTTTTCTTCCTTGTCGATGCCGCCCAACAGGGGCTGACCCACAACGTTGCCGTCCCGGTCAAAGACGTAGGTGGTGGGGAAGGCCATGATGTTCAGTGCGAACTTGCCGGCGTCGCTGCCGGAGGCAAAGTAGATATTGCGGTAGCTTGCGCCCTTTGCAGCCAGCAGTTTTTTGGCGGCTTCGATGCCCTGCTGGTTGCCGTCCAGCGTCTCGGTGTTGATGCCGATGACCTCGCCGCCCTGCGCCTTGACCTTCTCGTTCAGGGCGTTCAGGTCGTCCAGTTCCTCCACGCAGGGCTTGCAGCCGTTGAACCAGAAGTTTACCACCGTAAAGGCGTTGCCCGCAAACAGGCTGTTGTCCACCGGGTTGCCCTCTAAATCGCTGCCCTCAAACTGGGGGAAGGCAGTGCCCTGTGCGGCAGCACTGGAGGCGGCCGCGTCCGCGGGGGCAAGGGCTGCGATCTGATTCTCGATATCCCGAATCTTTTCTGCATCGGCGGTCAGGGTCTTGTACTCCTCGTCCGAGAATTGGTCCTTTGCCTTTTCCACGGCGCTGCGCAGAAAATCGCCGTAGTTCGTGCTGAGGGTGGTCTCAGTCACGTTTTTGTCCATGGAGGAGAACACCTTCTCCCACAGGGCATCGTTTGCGGAAAGGATCTCGTTTTCCTCGGCCAGCAGCTGCTCCTCGGTCTTGCCTTCTGCTGCCGCAGAGGAAGCGGAAGAAGATGCAGAGGAGGCAGAGGATGCAGAGGATGCAGAGGACGCGCCCTGCCCGCAGGCGGCAAGGCTGAAGGCCAGCACAAGGCTGAGCGAAAGTGCGGTTACACGGTTGAATTTCATGGTTTTACTCCTTTGTTGTTTCGGTGTTTGATTGGTCTCCCAGCCCGAATTTGTACTGGATGGCATCTGTGGGGCAGGCTTTCATGCACATCCCGCAGCGGATACATTCGGCGTGGTTGGGGGTCTTGGTAATGTCTACGTCCATCTTGCAAGCCTTTGCACAGGCACCGCAGGAGACGCATTTGTGGGTGTCTACGCGCATCTGGAACAGCGAGACCTTATTCAGCAGCGCATAGAACGCACCCAGCGGGCACAGCCACTTGCAGAAGGGGCGGTAGAACACCACGCTGCCCACAATGACTGCCAGCAGAATGCAGGCTTTCCATGTGAACAGTTTGCCCAGCGCGGCGCGGATGCCCGCATTGGTCAGGGAGAGGGGAATAGCGCCTTCCAGCACGCCCTGCGGGCAGAGATACTTGCAGAAGAACGGGTCGCCCATGCCCAGCTCGTTGACCGCCAGCAATGGCAGCAGCACCACCATGACCAGCAGCACCACATACTTTAAATAGCGCAGCGGCTTTAGCTTTTTGGTGGAAAGCTTGGGAGAGGGGATCTTGTGCAAAAGCTCCTGAAACCACCCAAACGGGCAGAGGAAACCGCAGATGAACCGTCCCAGCAGCACCCCGAAAAGGATCAGGATGCCGGTGATGTAGTAGGAAAAGCGGAATTTGGAAGAGCCCACCACCGCTTGGAACGCTCCCACCGGGCAGGCACCGGCAGCGCCCGGGCAGGAATAGCAGTTCAGCCCCGGTACGCAGACGTATTTTCCGCTGCCCTGATACAGCGTCCCTTTAGCAAAGTTGGGCAGGTGGATGTTGGTCAAAAGGGTCGCCCCAGCCTGTATAAAGCCCCGGAAGCGAGCAAGGGGATTTAGTTTTTTCTTATCCAATGCCTACACACTCCATACACAGCCGGATGGCTTTTGAAAATACGGTGTCGGCCTCGCCCCGCCATACGCCGAAGAGCAGCATCAGCACTCCGGCGGCAAGCAAAAGCAACTGCGCCTGTTTTTTTGTCATGAACATCATAGCCTCCTGTTGTTTGATGGCACCAGTATACACTATCCGGGATAAAATTTCTGCTAAGAAAATCTTAACACGAATCTTAACACCGTCTGCTATAATCTGTTATAATGAAAAAAACGCAATTTTTATGGGAAGGGTGGAACACAAGATGCGTCTTTTGGTGGTAGAGGACGAGCACTCCCTGCGGGAGGACATTGCCCGGAAGCTGCGGCTGTCCGGGTACGAGGTGGATGCCTGTGCAGATGGCGAAGCCGCACTGGAAGCACTGGCGGCAGAGCGGTACGACCTTGTACTGCTGGACCTCAACCTGCCCAAGGTGGACGGGATGCAGGTGCTGCGCAGCTTACGGCAGCACGACCTTGAGACCTGTGTGCTGATCTTATCGGCGCGCAGCGAGATCGCAGATAAGGTGGAGGGACTGGATGCCGGTGCGAACGATTATCTTTCCAAGCCTTTCCACCTTGCAGAATTGGAAGCCCGGGTGCGCAGCCTGACCCGGCGTAAATTCATCCAGCAGGACGTCTGCCTGTGCTGCGGGCGGCTCAGCTTCAACACCCGCAGCCGCGTTGCCACGGTGGATGGTCAGACCCTTGCGCTGACGCGGAAGGAGAGCGGCGTGCTGGAATATCTGCTGCTGCATCAGGGACGCCCGGTCAGTCAGGAAGAGCTGATTGAGCACGTCTGGGACGGCAGCGTGGACAGCTTCAGCAACTCCATCCGGGTACATATCTCTGCCCTGCGCAAAAAGCTGCGGGCGGCGCTGGGCTACGACCCCATCCGCAACCGCATCGGGGAAGGCTACGAGATCGGAGGCGAGGCGCAATGAAGCATTTATCCCTGCAATGGCGCATCACCCTGCTGACGGCGCTGCTCATCGCCTGCGCCTGCGTGTGCATGAACCTGCTTTTATACCGCACCGGCGTTACCGGCATGGATGCCCTTAACGGCTTTATGATGCAGTATCAGCCCGGCAGCGCGGATTCGTTGACCATCGAGATCCCGCAGGAGGAAATGTCCAGCCTGCTGGCGCATTTTTCACAGGAAGTCTACGATGCAAAGGTGGTTTTTGGCCGCAAGGGCTGGTGCATCACCGCTGTGGTCACTATTGTCAGTGCCGCCATCGCTTATTTTGTCAGCGGCAGAGCGCTGAAACCGTTGCAGCAGCTTGCGCAGCAGGCGCAGCGGGTCGATCAGGACAGCATTGCCACCGCCCGTCTGGATGAAAACACCGTGCAGGAATTCGGGCAGCTGAGCCGGTCGGTAAACCGGATGCTGGATGGTTTGGCACAGTCCTTTGAATTACAACGGCAGTTTGCAGGCAACGCCGCCCACGAGCTGCGCACCCCACTGGCTATTTTGCAGACGAAGCTGGAACTGTTTGCAGAGGAGCACCCAGCCATGGATGCCGAGACTGCCGGGTTGGTCAGCTCTCTGCGGGAGCAGCTGGATCGCCTGACCGCCCTAGTGCGCACTTTATTAGAGATGAGCAATCTGCAATCGGTCTTCCGTACCGACCAGATCGCCCTTGCGCCGCTGGTGGAGGAAATTTTGACCGACCTGACCCCCCTTGCCCAGAAAAACAATATCTCCTTGCAGCAGGACTGTGCGGAACTGGGCATGGTGGGCAGCGATGCGCTGATCTACCGGCTGGTGTTCAATCTGGTGGAAAACGGTATCAAGTATAACCGCCCCGGCGGCGCGGTGCGCGTCACTCTGCGGCGGGAAAAGCAGGCCGCCGTGCTGCGCGTTGCGGATACCGGCCCGGGCATCCCCGCAGACTGCCGGGAGAGCATCTTCCAGCCCTTTTTCCGGGTGGATAAGTCCCGCAGCCGGGAGATGGGCGGCGTGGGGCTTGGCCTTGCCCTTGTGCGGGAAATCGCCGTGCTGCACGGCGGCAGTGTGACTGTGGAGAGCAGCAACGAAAACGGCACCACCTTTGTCGTTACTCTGCCGCTGACGCCGCGGTGATGAAGCCCGGCAGACTGGGGCTTTATTTTTGGCACACGGGGGAGTATACTGGAAACAGCAGGCCCTGGAAAATAAGAAGGACAAAGGAGATACTGAAAATGCAGGCAACCATTCAAAACGAATTTCTGACCCTGACTGTGGACACCCACGGTGCAGAGGCCGTCAGCCTGAAGAACGCCGCAGGCGAAGAGATGCTCTGGCAGGCCGACCCCGCCATCTGGAAGCGCCACGCGCCCATCCTGTTCCCATGGACGGGCAAGCTGGTGGACGGCACCTTTACCGCCAAGGGCAAAACATGGAAGGGCGGTCAGCACGGCTTTGCCCGGGATCTGGAGCACACCTTGCTGCAGGCAGAAGGGGACACCATCCAACTGGAGCTGCGGGCGGACGATGCCATCAAGGCAGAGCGTTTTCCCTATGACTTTGTGCTCACCAGCACCTTCCGGCTGGAGGGCAAGACCGTGCACCACACCTTGCAGGTGACGAACCCCGGCACGGAGGAGCTGCGCTTCGGCATTGGTTTTCATCCGGCATTCAACATCCCGTTCGATGCCAAGCATACCACCACTGACTACGAGTTCCGTTTTGACCGGCCGGAAAGCCCGGTCATCCTTGACGCCCGCCCCAACGGCCTGCTGAGCGGCAAGAGTTATTACCAGTGGAAGAACCAGCAGGCTATCCCGCTGACCGATGACCTGTTTGCCAACGACAGCTTCTGCATGGCAGGCCTGCGCACCGGCACCATCGGCATCTGCGAGAAGGACACCGGCCGCAATATCACCTGCAAGGTGGAGGGCTACCCCTATTCGCTCATCTGGTCGGCTCCCGCAAAACCGGTGCGCTTTGTGTGCATTGAGCCGTGGCACAGCCTGCCCGCAGCTGTTACCGACCCGCAGGACTGGGAGCAGCGCGCCGCAGCCGCCTGCCTTGCCCCCGGCGAAAGCTGGCAGACCACCCTCAGCACCACCTTTGACCGGTAAGAAAAAAGCACGCAGAAACGAAACGGCGTGCTCTTGACAGAAACCTCAAAAGCGGGTATACTGTAAATAGAAAAGGCACTGCGACAAGCGGTCAGCCCTTTTGATGAACCGTCTTAGAAACTAAGAACCGTCACCGGCCAGGGTGGCGGTTCTCGCTTTTTACCTTGATGGTAAATACCAATCCGAAGATATGGAACGTCAAAGTAATTGGCATAAGCTTCACCTCCTTTCGGAAGTGGGGCCGAACCGCCTGCCGTTATGTGCAGTGCCTTGCTGCCGAAGCAGCAATTCTATAATAGCATATAATTCGACAAATGACAAGTAAAACCCCCGGAGCGTTTTTTGCTCCGGGGGTTTTGTATCGGGTCAGAAAAACAGATGCTTAGTAAGCAACGCCCCAGTAGACCATGGCCTTGGCGGGCTTGCCGCAGCAGGGGCACACATCGCTGAGCTGTTCCTGCTCAAAGGGCATGCAGCGGCTGGAAAGTCCGGCCTCTTCCTTCATCTTCATCTCGCAGGCCAGATCGCCGCACCACATGGTCTTGATGTAGCCGGTGTTGGCCTTTGCCAGCTCCTTCACCTCGTCCATAGTGGTGGCAGCCCAAGTGCGCTTTTCGCGGTTTTCCAGCGCACGCTGGTACAGATCCTTGCGCAGAGCTTCCAGCTGGGCGGGGATGGCGGTCTCCAGCTCGTCCAAGCTTACAAAGACCTTCTCGCGGGTGTCGCGGCGCACCAGAACGCACTGGTTCTTTTCCAGATCCTTGGGGCCGATCTCAAGGCGCAGGGGCACGCCCTTCATCTCCCACTGGGCAAACTTCCAGCCGGGGGCATTGTCGCTGTCGTCCAGCTTCACGCGGGCGTACTTGCTGATCTTCTCGGCCAGCTCGGCAGCCTTCTCGGAGACGCCGGGTTTGTGGGCAGCAATGGGTACCACCACCACCTGAATGGGGGCAATGGCCGGGGGCAGGATCAGACCGTCGTCGTCACCGTGGGTCATGATGATAGCACCCACCAGACGGGTGGAAACGCCCCAGCTGGTCTGGAACGGATGATGCAGCTGGTTGTCGCGGCCGGTAAAGGTGACATCGTAAGCCTTGCTGAACTTGTCGCCAAAGTAGTGGCTGGTGCCGCTCTGCAAAGCCTTGCCATCCTTCATCATGGCCTCGATGGTGTAGGTGGCCTCGGCACCGGCAAACTTTTCCTTGTCGGTCTTGCGGCCCTTCACCACGGGAATCGCCAGATCCTGCTCGCAGGTGTCTGCGTAGCAGTTCAGCTGCTGCTGGGTCTCAGCCTCGGCTTCGGCAGCGGTCTCATGGATGGTGTGACCCTCCTGCCACCAGAACTCGCGGCTGCGCAGGAAGGGACGGGTGGTCTTTTCCCAGCGCACCACGCTACACCACTGGTTGTACTTCATGGGAAGCTCGCGGTAGCTGTGCAGCACGCGGGACCAGTGATCGCAGAACATGGTCTCGCTGGTGGGACGCACCGCCAGACGCTCTTCCAGCTTGTCGGAGCCGCCCATCGTGACCCACGCCACCTCCGGCGCGAAGCCATTGACGAGCTCGCCTTCCTTCTGCAGCAGGCTCTCCGGGATCAGCACCGGCATAGCCACATTCTCATGGCCGGTAGCCTTGAACCGGGCATCCAGATCCTTCTGGATCAGCTCCCAGATGGCCTGACCATAGGGGCGCAGGATGATAAAGCCCTTCACACTGGAATACTCCACCAGCTCTGCCTTTACGCAGATGTCGGTGTACCACTGTGCAAAGTTTTCTTCCTGACTGGTGATCGCCTGCACGAGCTTCTTGTTGTCTTTTGCCATTTTGTTATATCCTCCCAAGGCCGTGCGCCAAACGCTTTGCGTTCCGCACGAACCATAATAAAGCCCCGCCTGCCTGCACGGCCGTGTGCCGCACTGCAAAGGCGGGGCTTTTGCCTAAAAGAATCAGTTCTGCGCGTGGCTGTCCACAAAGTTTACCACATCGCCTACGGTGCGCAGGGACTCGATGGCGTCGTCCGGCACCTCAATGCCAAACTCGTCCTCCAGCGTCATCACCATATCTACGATATCCAGACTGTCCGCCTCGAAATCGCTCATGATATCGCTTTCCAGCGTGATCTTTGCCGGGTCAACGTCCAGCTGCTCAGCCAGCAATGCACGGATTTTTTCAAAAGTATCCATTCCTGTGGTCTCCTTTTTGCAGTTGTATTGCATACGCGTACAGCCCGCCGTGCCCCGGAAAAGCCTCCGGTATCCGGCACAGCCTTGCCTGCTGTACAAAGCGCTCTCTTTTTTTATATCCCATGCAGTGCGTATTGTCAAGCCCTGTTTTGCAGCAACTGAAGAAAATTGTCTGAAAGCTGCTTTTTCCCTTGACATCTCGTGCCGGTTTTTTTATCATTATAAAGTAATGAGTTTACAGGGACTGACCAGTCCCTTTTATAAGGAGCGATAAGCATGAAGCTTTCATTCACCAAAATGCAGGGCTGCGCCAACGATTATATCTATCTGGACTGCCGCACCTCCGGTGTGCCGGAGAATATCGCAGCGCTTTCAGAGCGCTTGTCCCGGCGGCACTTCTCCATCGGCGCGGACGGCATTATCTGCATCTGCGCACCGGTCACAGCCGGGGCAGATGCCATGATGCGCATCTTCAATGCGGACGGCAGCGAGGGTAAAATGTGCGGCAACGGCATCCGCTGCGTGGCCGAGTGGCTGTATACCCACGGTACGGCAAAGCCGAAGCTTGCCATCGACACCCTCAGCGGCTTAAAGACCGTTACCCGCATGGGCGAAGGGCTGTGGCAGGTAGAGATGGGCACCTACACCGCCATGGCGGCGGCGCTGCCCGCCGTGAACATGGGCGAAGGGCCGCTGGTAGACCTGCCCCTGCAGGTGGAAGAGAACCTGTGGCGGGTGACCTGCATCAGCGTGGGCAACCCCCATTGCGTGACCATTGTGCCGGAGGTGGACAGCCTGAAGCTGGAGCAGATCGGCCCGGGCTTTGAGCACCACGAAAACTTCCCGGAGCGCATCAACACCGAGTTTGTGCAGGTGGTGGATGCCACCCACCTGAAGATGCGTGTGTGGGAGCGCGGCAGCGGCGAGACATGGGCCTGCGGTACCGGCACCTGCGCCACCGTGGCAGCCCTGACCGAGCTGGGCATCTGCCCCGCCGGGGAGGATGTTCATGTGCAGCTGCGCGGCGGCGAGCTGACCATCCGGGTGCTGCCCGGCAAGCAGCTGCTGATGACCGGCGCTGCCGAGACCGTGTGCGAGGGCACGACTGAAGTTTAAATAAGAACCCTCTCAGTCGCCTGACGGCGACAGCTCTCCCGAAGGGCGAGCTTTTCTGCATCAAAAGGAAAAGTTTCTCTTCAAAGCGAAAAAGCTCCCCCTCTCGGGGAAGCTGGCATCGAGCGAATGCGAGATGACTGAGAGGGTTGCACCAATAAAAGAAGCGAGGGAAAGTATCATGAAGATGAACAAGCATTACAACGAGCTGAAGGCCAGCTACCTGTTTGTGGACATTGCCCACAAGGTGGCTGCGTATCAGGAAGCACACCCGGAAAAGGAGATCATCCGTCTGGGCATTGGTGATGTGACCCAGCCGCTGGCAAAGTGCGTGGTGCAGGCCATGCGTGACGCCGCCGAGGAGATGGGCACCAAGGAGGGCTTCCACGGCTACGGCCCGGAGCAGGGCTACCCCTTCCTCAAGCAGGCTATTCAGGGCTACTACGCCAGCCGCGGCACCCAGCTTGCCGAGGACGAGATCTTTATCTCGGACGGCGCAAAGAGCGACCTTGCAAACCTGCTGGGTCTGTTCGATGTGGACAATACCGTGCTGGTACCGGACCCCGTGTACCCCACCTATGTGGACGATAACGTCACCGATGGCCGCAAGATCATTTACAGCCGCACCGGGCAGGAAAATGGCTTCCTTGGCATGCCGGACGAGAACGTGAAGGCGGATATCATCTATATCTGCAGCCCCAACAACCCCACCGGTGCTGCCTACACCCGTGCACAGCTGAAGGCATGGGTGGATTACGCACGCAAGAATGATGCCATCATCCTGTACGATGCCGCTTACGAATGCTTTATCTCGGAGGGTGAGCTGGCCCGCAGCATCTTCGAGATCGAGGGCGCACGCGAGTGCGCCGTGGAAATCTGCTCCTTCTCCAAGATCGCAGGCTTTACTGGCACCCGCTGCGGCTACACCGTAGTGCCCAAGGAGCTGGAGCGCGAGGGCATGAGCTTGAACAAGCTCTGGCTGCGCCGCCAGACCACCAAGTTCAACGGTGTGCCCTATGTGGTGCAGCGCGCTGCTGCCGCCGTGTTCACCGAGAGCGGCATGGCCGAGATCCAGTCTAATCTGGACTACTACCGCCGCAACGCAAAGGTCATCGCCGATGCACTGGACGAGTGCGGCGTGTGGTACTGCGGCGGCAAGAACAGCCCCTACATCTGGCTGCGCTGCCCCGGCAACATGAAGAGCTGGGAGTTCTTCGACTGGCTGCTGGAAAACTGCGGCGTTGTGGGCACCCCCGGCGTGGGCTTCGGCGAGTGCGGCGAGGGCTACTTCCGCCTGACCGCCTTCGGCGATGCGGAAAAGACCAAGCTTGCCGCCGAGCGCATCAAGACCGCTATTAAAGCACTGTAAAACCTATAAAAATAGCACCCGCTGTCCGTTTTGGGCGGCGGGTGTATTTTTTTGCGCACCCTCTTGACAAATCTGTATCTGCTGTATATACTGTGCATATACAGATAAAACACAAGCGTCAAAGGAGCAGCCGATGGAACTGTTTATCAACAACAAAAGCGGCGCGCCCATCTATGACCAGATCTACAACCAGATCAAGCAGCAGATCATCAGCGGTGCTTTGCAGCCGGACGAGGCCATGCCCTCCATCCGGGGGCTGGCACGGGATCTGCGCATCAGCGTCATTACTACCAAGCGCGCCTACGATGAACTGGAAAAAGAGGGCTTTCTTTACGCAGTACCGGCAAAGGGCTTTTTTGTAGCCCCGAAAAATACCGAGTTGCTGCGGGAAGAAAACCTGAAAAAGATTGAAGAACATCTTACCGAGGCCGTCCGCCTGTCCGCATCCTGCGGACTGAGCAGGGAAGAACTGCGGGAGATGCTGGAACTACTGTGGGAGGGCTGAATATGAACGCACTGGAACTACGGGGGCTTACAAAGCACTATAAGGACTTTACCCTTGGGCCGCTGGACCTGACCTTGCCCGGCGGCACCATCTGCGGCCTGATCGGCGAAAACGGGGCGGGCAAAAGCACCACCATCCGGCTGATCTTGGACATGGTGCGGCGGGATGGCGGCACCGTGACCATCCTTGGCAGGGACAGCCGCACCGCTTCTGTTCGCACCAAGGAGGAGATCGGCGTGGTGCTGGGCAGCGAGGGCATCCCCCTGTGCCTGAACGCCGTGCAGGCGGGCAAAGTGATGGCGGGCATCTACCAGAACTGGGACACTGCCGCCTATGCGGAGCTGTGCCAAAAGTTCGGTCTGCCGGACAAAAAGCAATATAAGGACTACTCCACCGGCATGAAGATGAAACTGTGCATCGCCGTGGCGCTGGCGCACCACCCGAAGCTGCTGCTGTTGGACGAAGCCACCAACGGGCTGGACCCGGTGGTGCGGGACGAGGTGACCGACCTGCTGCTGGACTTTGCCCGGGACGAAAACCACTCCATCCTCATCTCCTCCCACATCGTCAGCGACTTGGAAAAGCTGTGCGATACCATCGCCTTTCTGCACAAGGGCAGGCTGCTGCTCTGTGAGGAAAAGGACGCCCTGCGGGAGGAATATGCCCTGTGGCATGGCACGGCAGCGCAGCTGGCGGCACTGGATGCACAGGTGTACGGCAAGCGGGTCACCCCCTACGGAGTCGAAGCGCTTGTGCGCCGGGATGCACTGCCCGCCGGGGCAGAGCTTACCCCGGTAAGCATTGAGGAATTGTTTGTACTGATGGTGAAAGGGGAAGATGTGCAATGAAAGGTCTGTTATTGAAGGATGCCTATCAGATGTGGAGCTACACCAGATGGATCATTCTGGCGTCGGTAGCCATGATATTGATGGGAACGTTTTTCATGAAGGAAGGGTCTAATTTCTTTATGCTGTACGGCGGGCTTTTGCTGGGGCTGTCGCCAATGTCCTTACTGGCTTACGACCAGAGCAGCCGGTTCAGCATTTGCAGTGCCGCCCTGCCGGTGACAAAAGAGCAGCTGGTGGGCGGCAAATACCTCATTGGTCTGTGCGGTATGGCGCTGGCGGAGCTGCTGAGTATGGCGGCGCTGGCAGCAGCACAGCTGCTCTGGGGTACAGTGACGGTGAAGCTCACCGTGGCGACTCTGCTTCAGGTGGCGATGCTGACCCTGCTGGGCAACATTATCCTGCTGCCGTTGACCTACCGCTTTGGCTACGAGAAGGCAAAATATGTGTATTATCTTTGCATTGGTATGCTGGGAGCCTTGATGGGCATTACGGTGTCCTCCGGTGGGATTCTGCTGAACAGCATCCTACCCGCCCATAGCTCTGCGCTGGTGGGAGTGGTCGTGCTGGCAGCGGTGCTGGCGCTATACGCTGCCTCGTGGCGGCTGTCCGTTGCATGGTACGGAAAGGCGGAGCAGTAAAATGAAGAAAAGTCAGGTCGCGGGCATCCTGTTCGGTGTTGCCATGGGCGTTTTGTTCAGCGTGTCACTGGGAACAGTCGGTTTTGCGCTGGGTGCCGGCTTTGTCAGTCTGGGCATGGTGATGTTTGAAGGGCTGGATGACCCACCGGATAAAAAGTGATAAAAAAGCAAGTGCACCACCTCTACACCAAAAGCGTTGGCTTTTGACGGGGTGGTGCACTTGCTTTTTGTTTTTTTATTCTGCGCTGTACGCGCTGCCCATGATCCACGGGTTACTTGCGGAATATTTTGCGTGGTTGCGCAGATAGGTGACCCATGCGCCGTAGCCGTTGCCGGCCGAGAGGTGCACGCCGTCCGGTGCGGCGATCATCTCTTTCAGGTTGCCCTCGCCGTCAGCCAGTGCCTCCCACAGGTCCAGATAAACGCAGCCCTTGCTTGCAGCCAGCTGTGCCAGCTGCTCGTTCACGCCGCGTAGCACGTCCGAGGCAAGCCCCGGCTTCTTTTCCGCTGCCGCAGGCCGTACCGGCGGGATGGCCTGCACATAAATAATGCAGTCCTCGCCCAGCGTCTGGCGCAGCTCGTCCAGCATCTGGCCGTAGTAGGCCAGAAAACGGTCAGAGGCGCCCAAGGTGGTCAGGGTGTTGGTGCCCAGCAGGATATACAGCTTTTTGGGCTGCGCCGCTGCCAGCACATCCAGCGCCACCTCCTGCCCGCGGGTGGGGCTCTTGACGGCGGCGCGGTTGACGATGGCGTCCGGCCCCACACCTGTATAGCCGCAGATGAGTGCGCCGCTCAGATTGATCTGATAGTCCGAAAAGCCCACCGTCAGGCTGTCGCCCAGAAAGGCGGCGTCCGAAAAATAGCTCAGGTCTACCTGACCGCAGGTCGGCTGCCGGATAACACTGGCGTCATACGCATTAATGGTATAGGCACCGTCGGTCTGCCGGGCAGGGCCGAAGCTCTCCAGCTGCACCGCCTGTGCCGTGCCGCTGCCGTCGGCTGTACTTTCGCTGCCACTGCCGGAAGCCGCCTCGCCCTGCATGGGCAGCGGTGCCAAAATGTTCTGTGCAATGCCGCCTGCGCCGGTCTGCGGGGTGCTTTCTTCCTCCGCAGTCCCTTTTTCCAAGATGGCGGTCACCGCATAGGCGACCAGCAAAATGGACACAATGACCCCCGCCAGCCGCAGCTTGCCGCCGATGCCCCCGCGCGTGCGCCGCCGGGGTGCCGAATGATACTCGTGTGAAATGCCCATATTCTCTGTCCAGCTTTCTGCATTTATCCCAACAGGCAGGTGCTTCTGCCCGGTATTTTTGGAGTGCGCACCCATTTTATCATATTTTTTTTGCCTGCGCAACCAATTGGGTCTTGCATACAACAGGCAAAACGGGTACAATAGGATTGCAGCTTATTTTGCACATTTTACAAAAAGCGAATACACAAGCTGCAAATATTTTTGTGTCAGTTGCGGCAGGCGGCTGTTTTGCCGTCCCGGTCCGTTGGCAGTGCAGGGCCGACAGACCACTTTACCGGACGGTGCGGAAAGCCGTTTGCCCGGCAGCGGACACATTTTATATGATCTGAAGGAGGTTTCCATGGCCAAGAATATCATCATTGGTCAGAGCGGCGGCCCTACCGCCGTGATCAACTCCAGCCTTGCGGGCGTATACAAAGCCGCCCGCAGTCTGGGTGCAGACAAGGTGTACGGCATGAAGTACGGCATTGAGGGTCTGCTCAAGGAAGAGCTGCTGGAGCTCAACGTCCTGCTGGACGACCGCATGAGCATCGAGCTGCTCAAGCGTACCCCGTCCAGCTATCTGGGCAGCTGCCGGTTCAAGCTGCCCGACCCGGACACCGATGCCACCCCGTTCGTCAAGCTGTTCACCCTGTTTGACAAGTACGACATCTGTGCCGTGTTCTACATCGGCGGCAACGACTCGATGGACACCATCGCAAAGTTGTCCCGATACGGGCAGCAGGTGGGCAGCAGTGTGCGGTTCATCGGTGTGCCCAAGACTATCGACAACGATCTGTGTCTCACCGACCACACCCCCGGCTACGGCTCTGCCGCAAAGTACATTGCCACCATCTTGAAGGAAGTCATCCGCGACTCCTCGGTGTATAACATCCGCAGCGTGACGGTGGCCGAGATCATGGGTCGCCACGCAGGCTGGCTGGCTGGTGCGGCCTGTCTGGCAGGCGGCGAGGACTGCGAAGGCCCCGACCTGATCCTGCTGCCGGAAGTGCCCTTTGATCAGGACAAGTTTCTTGCCCGGGTGGATGAGCTGCAGCGGGTAAAGTCCAACGTTATCATCGCAGCCAGCGAGGGCGTAAAGACTGCAGACGGCACTTATCTGTGCGATCTGGTTTCCACCGCCGGTCAGCTGGACGCCTTTGGTCACAAGGCCATCCTCAGCGGCACCAGCCGCTATCTTTCCGAGCTCATCCACGACAAGCTGCAGTGCAAGAGCCGCGCCATCGAGTTTTCCACCCTGCAGCGCTGCGCCAGCCATCTGGCCAGCCGCACGGATGTGAACGAGGCTTACGCCGTTGGCGGTGCCGCTGCCGCTGCTGCCTTTGCGGGCGAGAGCGGTCGCATGATCGCCCTCAAGCGGGTCTCCAACTACCCGTACCAGTGCATCACTGAGTCTGTGGATGTGCAGCAGGTGGCAAATCTGGAAAAGAAGGTCCCGCTGGAATGGATCACCCCGGACGGGATGCAGGTGACCGAGGCCTTTGAGGAGTACGCCCGTCCGCTGATTTTGGATGAGGTGACCCCCGTTTATGTGAACGGTCCCCCCCGCCACATCCGTCTGTGATCTATCTTTTCCTTCCGCGTCTGTTTTCGTGCGACTGCACGTTTTTATAGCCGAAACAGAAAAAACAAAAAAGGAGAAATCATCATGGGAAAAAACGCAATCGTCGGTCAGTCCGGCGGCCCCACCTCTGTCATCAATGCCAGTCTGGCGGGTGTCTTTGAAAGCTGCAAGAACCGCGGCGCAGACGTTGTGTACGGTATGTGCAACGGTGTTGCCGGTCTGCTGGAGGAGCGGGTGGTGGATCTTTCCACCCTGCTGACCGATGACTTGGACATCGAGCTGCTCAAGCGCACCCCGTCCAGCTTTCTGGGCAGCTGCCGCTACAAGCTGCCCGACTGGCGGGATGACGAGGCGGTGTACAAAAAGCTGTTTGCCATTCTGGAAAAGCTGAACATCGGCTACTTCTTCTACATCGGCGGCAACGACTCCATGGACACCATCGGCAAGCTGGCTGACTATGGCCAGCGCGTTGGCAGCGACATCCGCTTTATGGGCGTGCCCAAGACCATCGACAACGACCTGATGGTTACCGACCACACCCCCGGCTACGGCTCTGCGGCCAAGTACATTGGCGTTGTGATGAAAGAGATCATCCGCGACGCCACCGTGTACGGCACCAAGTACGTTACCGTGGTGGAGATCATGGGCCGCAACGCCGGCTGGCTGACCGCCGCCGCCGCACTGGCCAAGAGTGACGATTGCGAGGGCGTGGATATGATCTGCCTGCCCGAGGTTCCCTTCAATGTAGAGCGCTTTGTGGAAAAGGTGCGTGTGATGCAGGAAAAAAAGCCCAGCATCGTCATTGCCGTTTCCGAGGGCGTAAAGCTGGAGGATGGACGCTATGTCTGTGAGCTGGCGGATGACGTGCACGCAGTAGACGCTTTCGGTCACAAGGCGCTGACCGGTACCGCACGGTATCTGGCCAACGTGGTGGCCCGCAATCTGGACACCAAGACCCGCTGCATCGAGCTTTCCACCCTGCAGCGCTGCGCCGGTCACCTGACCAGCCGCACCGATATCACCGAGGCCTATCAGGTGGGCGGTGCCGCCGCCAAGGCAGCCTTTGAGGGCGTCACCGGTCAGATGGTGGCTCTGAAGCGCATCTCCAACAACCCCTACCAGTGCACCACCGAGCTGCATCCCATCAGCGAGGTCGCCAACTTGGAAAAGAAGGTTCCCCTGAGCTGGATGAACAACAACCACACCCAGATGACCGAGGACTTCTTGGACTACGCCCGTCCGCTGATCCAGGCCGAGCTGACCCCGCTGTACATCGCCGGTCTGCCGCACCACATCTACATGAAGAACCAGAAGTGATTTTCTCCTGATTTTTTGTCAGGCTGAAAAGCCCTCCCGCCCGGATGCTGTAAAGCACACCCGGACGGGAGGGCTTTTGTGATTGTTGTATATATTTTTGCCCTCAGCCCAAATTATGGGTTGACAAACCGCGTTTTCAGTGGTAACATATACAGGCAGTCCACGCGACTGTAAAAATGAATATGGGCGTGTTCCCGAGTGGCCAATGGGGACAGACTGTAAATCTGCTGCTTTCAGCTTCGGTGGTTCGAATCCACCCGCGCCCACCAAGAACTCCGGTATCCAATGGGTACCGGAGTTTCTGTTTTATCTGTCTTGCAAAAGGGGCTGCAAGGGTGGATTCGAACAGCATCGACCCGCCGAATAGTCCGGCGGGTAAAAAAGCCCCTGTGCAACAGCGACGACCGCTGCCTGCGGCAGAAACAGGGAGGAGCTGTTGGGGCTGCGGCCAGCAGGATGCGCGTGCCGCCCAAGGCACGATGCAGCCGCTGCCAGCCGCGACCCGGGCTCCTTATACAGCGCGGCTCGCGACATCCGCCCGCACACATATTGCATCTGTCTCTGACCTGTGATACCATACAGGTAAGCAAAACGATACAGACGGAGGACTTTTTCCATGATCTACGATACCCTGAACAACCTGCCCAACTATCTGGGCGTAAGCGACAATCTGGACACCGTGATCGAGTACATCATGGCGCGGGATATCACCACTCTGCCTGCCGGGCGCACCCGCATTGATGGGGACAAGGCGGTGGTCACCGTGAGCACCGTCACGCCCCAGACGTCCGACAAGGCGCTGTTCCAGCGGCACGACAACCATATCACGCTGGAGACTGACTTGGACGGCAGTGAGCTGTTTGAGGTAAGCCTTGCGGAGCTGACCCCCACCAAGCCCACCGATGAAGCCGCCGACACCACCGTAGGCACCGCCGGTACCAGCATTGCCGGGATGCTCTGTGAGGGACGCTTTGCCCTGTATCTGGCCGGGGAACCGTATAAATCCGGACTGAAGGCGCAGGGCTGCGGCAAGCTGAAAAAAGCCGTGTTCAGCATTGAGCTGGACCCGGACGAGGAAGAAGCGGAAGAATAACAGGAGGTGCCGCTATGAAGCGCTTTCTTTCCATCTTTTTTTGCACGCTTTTATTGTTGCTGCTATTTACGTTCTGCGGTGGCGTTCTCCTGTTTGACCTTCACAAAAACGTCTACGGTTGGACGCTGCCTGTTAGTCTTTGTATCAGTGCTGTGATCGCCGTGTGCTGGAAAATGGACGACAAGATCACTGCCCTGCAAAAGCGGGTGGATGAGCTGGAAGCCGCACAAAAAAGCACGGAAAAGCTTGAAAAATAATACAGCGCCGCCCTTCGCAGAAAAAACTCTCTGCAAAGGACGGCGCTGCTTTTTTGAACGCTTTCACGTTAGTCTGCCGGTGGTTACAGATTCAGCAGGACATTCACCCGGAAGAGGTGTTCCTCTGTCTCCAAGTGCAGACTGCCGTTGTATTTGTGCACCACCATCTCGGCGGATACCAGCCCGATGCCGGTGCCCTCGTGCTTGGTGGAGTGCAGGATGCCCTGCTGCTTTTTCAGCACGCCGTCGTAATGGTTCTCTACCACAAGCCCCAGCATGGCGGGGCTGAGCATCTGCGCCATCACCTGCACCCGGCGCTGCTCCGGCGGCAGCTTCTGGCTGGCGTGCAGGGCGTTTTCCAGCAGATTGCCCAGAATGGTGCACAGGTCGGCCTCCGGCATGGGCAGCTGCCGGGGCAGTGCCAGCTTCCACTCCACAGGGACACCCTGCTGCCCGGCCGCGTGGTCGTAATATCCGGCCAGCGCATCCACGGCGGCGTTGGCGCACAGGCTGGGGCGGTGCTCACTGAGTTCGCTTTCATACTGGCGCAGATAGCTTTTTAGCTCCTCCAGCTGCCCGGTCTCGGTCAGTCCGGCGATCACATGCAGGTGCTGCCGGAAGTCGTGCCGCAGACGGCGGGTGTTGTCCAGATAGGTCTGCAACTCCATATATCGGCGGGATTCCATGGCCAGCAGCTGGTTTTCCCGGTCCAGCCGGGCGTTGCGGGCGAACTCCCGGGCAACGCGGTACATCTCGTACAGCAGCAGAAAGATGCCGAACAGCGAGATGGACACCGCCAGCACCGAGATGATCTTCAGCCGCCCGACCAGCACCACGGCGGGATTCAGCGGCATACAGTATACCAGAAAAACGGCATAGAGGGCGGGCAGCGGCCATGCGGACTGCCAGAAGGCTTCGCCGCTGTATTCCCGCAGCAGCCACCGGCTCCATTGCACGGCGGTGAACCAGAACAGCACGGTGAGTACCGCAGCAAGGCCCAGCCGCAGCAGCGCCGTGGAGGCAAGGCAGACCGTCTGTGGGTTGGAGATCTCGGCATGGGCGTTGAGTACCGTCGACAGCAGGGAACACACCGCCATCATCACGGCAGAGATGGAAAATAAAAAGGCGGTCTGGCTTACGGTCACTTCCGGCGTTACCCGCCAGCGCAGCAGCCAGAAGGAGACCAGCACGATGGCGGGCAGAAGAGAATTGCTGTTCTGCCCGAACACGGTGCAGAGCGCGGCGCAGCCGATGCACAGCAGGGTGATGCACCCGGCGGCAATGCAGGCAGTGCGCCTGGGGGTGCGCAGCTTTTCCCATAGGGATGCCAGACACAGAAACGCGCTGGGGTACAGCAGTGCAAAATCCAGAAAATAACGGCCGAACAGGGCAAGATTCATGGCGGCTGCTCCTTTCCTCAATGCAGCTCCTGCCGCATGTGACGGAACTGGTACTGTGTAAAGTGGGCAAGCAGGGTGCATTTATCCTTTTGCCGTACCGGCAGGCAGGTGCCGTCCAAGATCTCGATGCAGTCCTCTCCGAACCGCAGCACCTTGTCCATATTGATGATAACGCCCCGGTTGCAGCTCATAAAGTTTTCCCGCGCGGTAAGCTTTTCTTCGATCTGCGCAAAGCTGCACATGGCGCGATACTCACCCTCTTCGGTGGTGATAAGGACGTAGTGGTTCCGGGCAATGGCATACAGCACCTTGCACAGCGGCAGCTGAATGCTCTGGCGGGCAATGCGGATCTCAAGTTCCGGCTCCTTACAACGCAGCGCCCGCCGCAGCTCGGCGGCAAGGTGCTCGAATTTTTCCTCCTGATAGGGCTTGAGCAGGTAATCGAAGGGGTGCACCGGAAAGGCATCCCATACATATTCCGGCGAGGAGGTCACGAATACGATCAGCACCTCCGGGTCGGACTGCCGCAGCCGGCGGGCAGTCTCGATGCCGTTGGTGCCCGCCATGCAGATATCCAGAAACACCACGGCGTATAAGCCGGGCTCTGTTGCGGTGCGGAGAAAATCATCCCCGCAGGTAAACCATGTGCACTCGGCTTCGGGCAGTTGCTGTTGCAGCAGTTCCTCCAGCCGCTGGGCGTCTAGGGTCTGATCCTCTACGATGGCGATTGGCAGTGCCATCCATATACCCTCTTTCTCCATTCATTGTTCCTTTATTATAGCATACTGCGGCGGGAAGGGCATCTGCTTTTTTGCACAAAACGCCCCATTTTGCGCGCCGAGCGCCGCCCTGCGCACCCGCAGCGGGCGACTGCCAAAAAGTTTTGGTTGACAGATACGGCGAATCATGTTATTCTTTTGTTGATTTTGAGAGACACCGCCTTGCAGAGTCTTTTCAAAGCAATTTACTCGGGACCGCCCAAACGGGGCTAAGGCCATACGGACAGCCGGGTCCACTGCCGACCGGCGGCGCAAGCTGCCATTATTGATTGAGTTTGAAGCTCGAATTTTATAAGTTGGTTCCTTTACAACCATGAAATTGCGCAGCCTATGCGCAGACTTGTGAAACGGTCAATAAGAGTAGTAAAAGTGTAGTTGCTATATAGACTCTCATCACCCCGTCTTTTTGGATCGCAAATAACGCGCAGCACCGGCATTTAAGGCTGGGTGCTTTGTCAGCGCGGAAAAAGCTTTTCCAAGCGCAGGTCTGCATATTTGTGCAGTGCCTGCGCTTTTTTGTTGTGCAAAAAGAGAACAGGGACGGAGGAAAAGATGAACGAGAACAAAGCGCGTTCCCGGCTGGATCAGCGCCGTGCGCCCATTTACGAGGCGCTGGAGCGGTTCCGGCAGATGCGGGTGGTGCCTTTTGACGTGCCCGGCCACAAGCGGGGCCGCGGCAACCCGGAGCTGACCGCTTTTCTGGGTCAGCAGTGCGTGGGCGTGGACGTGAACAGTATGAAGCCGCTGGATAACCTTTGCCACCCGGTGTCGGTCATCCGGGAAGCTGAGGAGCTTGCCGCCGACGCCTTTGGCGCAGCACACGCCTTTTTAATGGTGGGCGGCACCACCAGCAGCGTGCAGAGCATGGTGCTTACCGCCTGCAAACGGGGCGATGAAATCATTCTGCCCCGCAATGTGCACCGCAGCGTGCTGAACGCGCTGGTGCTGTGCGGCGCGGTACCGGTGTATGTGAACCCGGAGGTGGATAAGCGCTTGGGCATCTCGCTGGGCATGAAGCGGGAGCAGGTGGCCAAGGCCATCAAGGAGCACCCCAACGCTGTGGCTGTGCTGGTGAATAACCCCACCTACTACGGCATCTGCTCCGACCTGCGTGCCATCGTAAAAATGGCGCACGATGCCGGAATGCTCTGCCTTGCGGATGAAGCCCACGGCACCCACTTCTACTTTGGCGGCGGTCTGCCGGTGTCTGCCATGGCGGCAGGCGCGGATATGGCCTCGGTGTCCATGCACAAGAGCGGCGGCAGCCTGACCCAGTCCAGCCTGCTGCTCATCGGCCCCAATGTGCATCAGGGCTATGTGCGCCAGATCATCAACCTGACCCAGACCACCTCCGGCAGCTATCTGCTGATGTCCAGTCTGGATATCTCCCGCCGCAATCTGGCGCTGCGGGGACGGCAGGTGTTCCATCAGGTGGCAGACATTGCCGAGTACGCCCGCGAGGAGATCAACGCCGTGGGTGGCTACTACGCCTTTGGCAAGGAGCTGTGCAACGGCGATTCCGTCTTTGATTTCGACACCACCAAGCTCAGCGTCCATACGCTGGATATTGGTCTGGCCGGCATCGAGGTCTACGACATCCTACGCGACGAGTACGATATCCAGATCGAGTTCGGTGACATCGGCAACATCCTTGCTTACCTGTCCATCGGCGACCGCCCGCAGGAGGTGGAGCGCCTGGTCAGTGCACTGGCCGAGATCAAGCGCCGCTACCGCACCGACGGTTCGGGTCTGCTGAGTCAGGAATACATCGACCCTGTGGTGGCCGCCAGCCCGCAGGAGGCCTTCTACGCCCCCAAAAAGAGCCTGCCCCTGCGCGAGACCGAGGGCATGGTGTGCAGCGAGTTCGTCATGTGCTATCCCCCGGGCATCCCCATCCTTGCACCCGGCGAGCGCATCACCAAGGAGATTTTGAACTACATCGAGTACGCCAAGGCCAAGGGCTGCAGCATGACCGGCCCGGAGGACCCTGAAATTTTGCACCTGAATGTTCTGGCATAAGGAGGGAAAAAGATGGAATTTTGGTTTTCGGAGTTTCACACCCCGGATGTGAAGCACAGCATCCGTGTGAATAAGCAGCTCTACTCCAAGCAGAGCGATTACCAGCGCATTGATATCTTTGAGACCCCGGAGTTTGGCCGGGTGCTTACGCTGGACGGCAACGTGATGCTGACCGAGCGCGACGAGTTCATCTACGACGAAATGATCGTCCATGTGCCCATGGCGGTGCACAAGGAGGCCAAGGATATTCTGGTCATCGGCGCCGGCGATGGCGGCGTGGTGCGGGAGCTGACCCGCTATGACCGCGTGGAGCGCATCGACCTTGTGGAGATGGACCCGCAGGTGGTGGAAGCCTGCCGCGCTTACCTGCCCGGCAATGCCTGCCGTATGGATGACCGCCGGGTGCATATCTATTTTGAGAACGCCCTGAAGTATATCCGCCGCTGCGAGGAAGAGTACGACCTGATCATCGTGGACTCCTCTGACCCCTTCGGCCCCTCCGAGGGTCTGTTCACCCGCGAGTTCTACGGCAGCTGCTTCAACGCCCTGAAAGAGGACGGCATCATGGTCAATCAGCAGGGCAGCCCCTTCTACGCCGAAGATGCCAGCGCCATGCAGCGCAGCCATAAGCGCATCGCATCTACCTTCCCCATCAGCCGGGTGTATCAGGCACATATCCCTACCTTTGCGGCGGGGTACTGGCTGTTCGGCTTTGCAAGCAAAAAATATCATCCCATCGATGATCTGGACGCTGAATCGTGGAAGGCGCTGAATATGCGCACTCGCTACTACACCACCAAACTGCATATCGGAGCATTCTACCTGCCGGCTTTTCTGGAGGAGATGCTGCGGGAAGTGGAGGAACACTGATGCACCCCAACGTTGAGACCTTTATCGGCTGCGACAGCAGCTACCGCGCCGCCAGCATCGTGCTGTACGGTGCACCTTACGATTCCACCACCAGCTACCGCCCCGGCGCACGGTTCGGCCCGGCGGCCATCCGGCACGAGAGCTATGGTCTGGAGACTTACAGCCCCTACCAGAACGCCGACCTGACCGATTTTGACGTGTTCGACAGCGGCGATCTGGAACTGTGCTTCGGCTCCAGCGAGCTGGCACTGGCCGATATCGAGGCCCGGGCAGAGGAGATTTTGAAGGATGGCAAGTTTCCGCTGCTGCTGGGCGGCGAGCATCTGGTCACGCTGGGCGCGGTGCGGGTTGCGGTGAAGAAATACCCGGATCTGCATATCGTGCACTTCGATGCCCACGCCGACCTGCGGGACGACTATCTGGGCGCAAAGCTCAGCCACGCCTGCGTGCTGCGCCGCTGCCACGAGCTGGTAGGGGATGGCCGCATCCATCAGTTCTGCATCCGCAGCGGAGACCGGGCAGAGTTCGAGTTTGCTGCCCAGCACACCGAGATGCACAAGTTTGATTTTACCGGCCTTGCCGAGCTGACCGCACAGCTGTGCGAGAGCAAGGTGCCGGTGTACCTGACCATTGACTTGGACTGCCTTGACCCCTCCTGCTTCCCGGGTACCGGTACCCCGGAGGCCGGCGGCGTAAGCTTTTTGCAGCTGCTGGATGCCATCCGCACTGTGACCAAGGCCAACATCATCGGTGCAGACCTGAACGAGCTGGCTCCCACGCTGGACACCACCGGCGTTTCCACCGCCACTGCCTGCAAGGTACTGCGTGAGACCCTGATCGCGCTGGACAAAGGCTGGCCGGGATTTCAGGTATAAATACGAACCTACCATTTACAGATAAAGGAGTAACCGACATGAGCAAAGTTCTGATCATCGGCTGCGGCGGCGTGGCCTCCGTTGCCATCCACAAGTGCTGCCAGGTGCCTGAAGTGTTCACCGAGATCTGCATCGCCAGCCGTACCAAGGCAAAGTGCGATAAGCTGGCTGCCGAGCTGGCTCCCACCACCGCTACCAAGATCACCACCGCACAGGTGGACGCAGACAAGACCGAGGAGGTCATCGCCCTGATCAAGGCTTACCAGCCCGACCTCGTGATGAACATCGCCCTGCCTTATCAGGATCTGACCATCATGGACGCCTGCCTTGCCTGCGGCGTCAACTACATGGACACCGCCAACTATGAGCCCGAGAACACCGACGACCCGGAATGGCGCGCCATCTACGAGAAGCGCTGCAAGGAGGCTGGTTTCTCTGCCTACTTTGATTACAGCTGGCAGTGGGCTTACGCCAAAAAGTTCGAGGAAGCCGGTCTGACCGCCCTGCTGGGCAGCGGCTTTGACCCGGGCGTGACGCAGGCTTACTGTGCCTACGCCAAAAAGCATGAGTTCGATACCATTGACACTATCGACATTCTGGACTGCAACGGCGGCGACCATGGCTACGCCTTCGCCACCAACTTCAACCCCGAGATCAATCTGCGCGAGGTGTCCGCCCCCGGCAGCTACTGGGAGAACGGCCACTGGGTAGAAATTCCGGCTATGAGCATCAAGCGGGAGTACAACTTCGATCAGGTGGGCGACAAGGATATGTACCTGCTGCACCACGAGGAGATCGAGTCTCTGGCAAAGAACATCCCGGAGGCAAAGCGCATCCGCTTCTTCATGACCTTTGGCCAGAGCTATCTGGACCACATGCGCTGTCTGGAGGACGTGGGCATGCTGTCCACCACCCCGGTCAATTTCAACGGACAGGAGATCGTGCCCATCCAGTTCCTCAAGGCTCTGCTGCCGGACCCTGCCAGCCTTGGCCCCCGCACCAAGGGCAAGACCAACATCGGCTGCATCTTTACCGGCAAAAAGGACGGCAAGGACAAGACCTACTACATCTACAACGTCTGCGACCATCAGGAGTGCTACAAAGAGGTGGGCAGTCAGGCCATCAGCTACACCACCGGCGTGCCGGCTATGTGCGGCGCCCTGATGCTGCTTACCGGCAAGTGGACCACCAAGGGCGTGCACACTGTCGAGGAGTTTGATCCTGATCCGTATCTGGATGCACTGGACAAGTACGGCCTGCCCCGCTCCGAGAGCCACAACCCGGCTCTGGTGGACTGATGCGGGTACGCGACAGCCGCCCGCCCTTTGCGGGGCTGGCAAACCTGTCCGAGGAGCAGCTGCACCGCCTGCCCACCCCCTGCTATCTGCTGGACGAAGCCCAGCTGCGCCGCAACGGCGAGATCCTGCTGGGCGTGCAGCAGCGCACCGGCTGCCGCATCCTGCTGGCGCAGAAGGCTTTTTCCAACTTCAACGTCTACCCGGTGCTGGCACCCTATCTGGCCGGTACCGAGGCCAGCGGCCTGTACGAGAGCCGTTTGGGCAGGGAAGAGCTGCCGGAGAAGGAGAACCATGTGTTCTGCGCGGCCTACCGGGCAGACGAGTTTGAGGAATTGCTGCAATACGCCGACCACATCGTGTTCAACTCGCCCAGCCAGCTGGCAAAGTTCGGCCCGGCGGCAAAGGCGGCGGGCAAAAGCATCGGTCTGCGCATCAACCCGGAGTGCTCTACGCAGGAGGAACACGAAATTTACGACCCCTGCGCCCCCGGCAGCCGTCTGGGCACCACCCGTGCCCAGTGGGACGCCGCCGTGGCGGCGCACCCGGAGCTGCCCGCCCTGCTGGACGGTCTGCACTTCCACACCCTGTGCGAGCAGGACGCGGATGCGTTGGCGGTGACGCTGGCAGCGGTGGAGGAAAAGTTTGCCGACCTGCTGCCCCGCATGAAATGGCTCAACTTCGGCGGGGGACACCACATCACCCGCCCGGGCTATGCCCTTGCTACGCTGGAAAGCTGCATCCTGTCGGTGCGGCAGAAGTACGGCGTGCAGGTGTATCTGGAACCCGGCGAGGCTTGGGCGCTGAACGCGGGCTATCTGGTCACCACCGTGCTGGACACCCTGCGCAACGGGGATACCAGCCTTGCCATTCTGGATATGTCCGCAGCCTGCCACACCCCGGACGTCATCGAGATGCCCTACCGCCCGCCGCTACTGGATGCCGGTGAGGCAGGGGAGAAGGCACACACTGTCCGGCTGGGCGGCCCCACCTGCCTTGCGGGGGATATCATCGGGGATTACAGCTTTGATGCACCTCTTGCTGAGGGGGATAAGCTCATCTTCGGCGATATGGCCATCTACACCACCTGCAAGAACAACACCTTCAACGGGATGCCCCTGCCGCCCATCTGGCTGCTGGGCGCAGACGGCAATTGCCGCGAGCTGGTGCACTTCGGTTATCAGGACTTCAAAATGCGCTTGGGCGCACAGTAAAATAAAAAGCGTTTGTCGCGGCCTGCGGGCTGCGACAAACGCTTTTTTCATGAAAGAGGTCGTTAAGGTGAACGGCAGATAAAACAAAAAGCACCACACATCTCTGTGTGGTGCTTTGGTTCTGGTAGAGATTACCGGGCTGTTGTAATCACGGTGACCCTCTTGCAGTCCATGCACGGCGCTTTCCCGGGTGAACTAAGCCCTCACTCGTTTGGCCTTAACGAAAAAAGCACCGCACATTTCTGTGCGATGCTTTTCTTTCTGGTGGAGATTACCGGGATCGAACCGGTGACCTCTTGCATGCCATGCAAGCGCTCTCCCAGCTGAGCTAAACCCCCAGATGTCTTGCTTTGTGCCTGACGACGTGTGTAATTATACCAGCCACAGGGGCGCTTGTCAACAGTTTTTTGAAAAATTTTTGCAGTAAAAGATCCCCGCAGGGCGTGTGCCCGGCGGGGATCGGAAAGCGGGGGAGTGCTCGTTTTGAAAAACTACGCCTTAGCGTGCCTGACGGTCGAAGATCTGCGGGGCCACGCGGCACAGCAGCACAGCGGCCACCATGGTGAGCAGGGTCTCGGGCAGCATATAACTGCCGTTGTAGGTCAGGCTGTAAGTCCATGCAGCCAGACCATCATTCAGGTTGCCCCAGACCAGCACGCCGGACAAAAAGCTGCACATAAAGCGCAGGAAACCGGCGGCAAAGGTGCCCACGGCCACGCCTACGGTGCGGTTCTTGAAGGGGCGGGCGAACAGCTCGGCCAGACCCAGTGCCATAAAGGCCAGCACATAGTCCAGCAGCACCTCGCCGAGGAAGTAGAGGAAGGTGGAAGCGGGAGGAGGGTAGAAGCCCATGATCATTTGCAGGCAGGAGTTCACGAAACCGGTGAACAGGCCCCACTTTGCGCCGTGGCGGAAGGACACCAGCACAAAGGGCAGCATGCTCAGCAGGGTAATGCTGCCGCCGTTGGGCATGGTGAAGAACTTGATGTTGGAAAGCACCGTGCCAATGGCGATCATCAGGGCGCATTCCACCAGAATGCGGGTCTTGGAATAGGTTTTGGACATGATGAAAAAAATTCCTCTCTCATAGTAGTACACAAAAACAAAATGCGCCTGCTGGCAGCAGACGCATGGAGGTTTGTTGAACGTACCGGACAGTTCCGCAAACTCCCTACGCCGGTATTGCCCGGATCAGGTAAAGGGTACTCCGCGCAATGCGGATCTCAGCCTTACGGCGCCCCTGTTTTTATGTCCGCCCACAGTATACGCGCCGAGGGACAAAAAGTCAAGCCCGCAGACATAATCCGCCCCGGCGGTGCGTATGTTATACCATTGCAAAGCTGGAACGCAGGGAGGCGGGATATGAAAGCCGATCCAGAACAGCGCGCCGTGCAGCTGGGGGAGTACATTGCTGCCCACAACGCCACGGTGCGGGCAGCGGCGGCTGCGTTCGGGTGCAGCAAGTCCACCGTGCACAAGGATGTTGCCGTGCGGCTGCGCAGCATCAGCCCTGCGCTGTACGGGCAGGTGCGTGCCGTGCTGGCGCGCAACAAGGCCGAGCGCCACCTGCGGGGCGGGGCTGCCACCCGACGCAGATACAGCCGCCGCTAAAGCCAAAAAAGACCACTGCCCTGCGCAGCGGTCTTTTTTGACTGGGACGATTTTGAATGGCCGCCGCGCTGCTTTGGCCATATTCAGAGGAAAGCATGATTATAATTCGTGGTTCAAAAACACCTGCGGGTGCTTTTGAACCGCTTTTTCATAGGGGGCACAAAGAAAAGCAGCAGCTGCGGCTGCTTTCATCCCCCGGTGTGGAACTGCTGCAGCGCACTTTTTTCCAACCGGCTTACCTGTGCCTGACTGATGCCGATCTCCTGCGCTACCTCCATCTGCGTTTTGCCGCGCAGATATCGCAGCTCCATAATGCGCTTTTCCCGGGGCGAAAGGGCGGCTACCGTATCGCGGAACTGCAACCCACTGATCCAGCTCTCCTCGCTGTCCGGGTCGCGCACCTGATCGATCACGTACATGGCATCGCCGCCGTCGGTGTACACCGGCTCATCAAGGCTGAGCGGTTCTACCACCGACTCCAGCGCGGCGGTCACCTCGCGTCGGGCAAGCCCCGCTGCGGCGGCGATCTCGTCCATGGTGGGCTCGCGCCCCAGCTGCTTTTCCAGCGTTTCCCGCGCCTGCATGGCACGGTAGGCGGTGTCCCGCAGGGTGCGGCTTACCCGCAGGGCGTTGTTGTCCCGCAGAAAACGCCGGATCTCCCCGATGATCATGGGCACGCCGTAGGTGGAGAACCGCACCGGCTGTGCGGGGTCAAAGTTGTCGATGGCTTTGATCAACCCGATGCACCCCACCTGAAACAGATCGTCCAGATTCTCGCCCCGCTGGGCAAACCGCTGCACCACGCTGAGCACCAGCCGCAGGTTGCCCTCCACCATCCGCGCCCGGGCAGCCTTGTCCCCGGCGTGGGCAAGGGTGAGCAGCTGCCGCTTTTCCGCCTCGGTCAGCACAGGCAGCTGCCCCGTGTTCACACCGCATAGCTCCACCTTGTTGTACATCCAAACGCCCCCGGTCTTTTAGCTTTACCGGAAGTATGGCTCTGTGCGCCGGGCGCTATGCGTGGAAAAAATTGAGCGCCCCTCCGCAAAAGAGGGGCGCTTTGTAGACAAAGCTGTAATTTTATGGTATGCTGTGACTGGCGGCGCAAGCCGTCCATCAGGCGCTGTGCCCACAAACGCAGGACGGGTTGCGGCACCCAGTATCCGCTTCGTGCCTTGGGCGGCACTCGCGTCTTACTGGCCGCTGCCCCAACCTCGCCTCCCTGTTTCTGCCGCAGGCAGCGGTCGGCTCCGTTGCAGCTAGCTCCTTACCGGTACCTGAGTGCCGGGTAAGAGCGAATTTTTTCTTTGAGATCTCGTTTCTCCCCGGACGCTTAAGGGCGGGAAGGGGGGATGCGTCATGACGTTTGAACAGGTCGTATTGCTGCTCACGCTGCTTGGCGGAGCAATCTACATCACCTTTCAGATCACATGGACTGTATCGCACAGTGATGATAAAAAGAAAAAATGACCGCCCTCAGTGACTCCCAATCCTGAACGGTCATTTTTCTTTTGATCTAGTATGGTAAGGAGTTAGCCGTTTGCAGGGCCAGCGCCTCTTGTGTTTTCATTATACACGTTCCCACGCGGAATGTCAAGCGCTACGCCCGCTGCTACTCGCTTTCAAGCCGGGCTTTCAGGGTATGGATGATGCGCTTTTCCAGCCGGGAAATATAGCTCTGGCTGATGCCAAGGGCATCGGCGGCTTCCTTCTGGGTGCGCTCCACGCCGTCGGTAAGGCCGAAACGCAGTTCCATGATCTGCCGCTCCCGTGCCGAGAGCGCCGCCACGGCGCTGCGCAGTACCGCGCGTTCGGCGTCCTGCTCCAGCTGCTGGCTTACCGCGTTGGCGTCGCTGCCAAGGATGTCCGAGAGCAGCAGCTCGTTGCCGTCGCCGTCCACGTTCAAAGGCTCGTCGATGCTGGTTTCCTGCCGGCGGTTGGAGCTTTTGCGCAGGTACATCAAGATCTCGTTGCCGATGCAGCGGCTGGCGTAGGTGGCAAGCTTGATGCTGCGGGCAGGGGTAAAGGTGTTTACCGCCTTGATCAGCCCAATGGTACCGATGCTTACCAAGTCCTCAGCGGGCACGCCGCTGTTCTCGTACTTTTTTGCCAGATACACCACCAGCCGCAGGTTGTGGGTGATCAGCTCTTCGCGGGCGGCGGTGTCCCCGGCAGCCATGCGGTCAAGCAGGGTCTTTTCCTGCTCGGGGGTCAGGGGCGGGGGCAGGCTTGGCCCGCCCGCCAGATAATGCACCGCGCCGCAGTAGCGCAAACGCCCCCACAGCCGCCGCCAGACTTGCCGTAAAAACTGCAACATGGAAATCCCTCCTGTGCACTGTTAATTATATGTATAATAGAAGAAACTCCCTCAGTTAAAGCCTTGCGGCTTTGCCAGCTCCCTCGGGGAGGGAGCCTCTGGCGCGCTCGGAAGCTTTGCGCTTTAGCCGGAAACCTTACCGCCATGCCAAAGGCCCCATCCCAGAGGACGACTTCCCCCGGCCGGGGGAAGATGTCGCCGCAGGTGACAAAAAGGGGAATCTGTCGCCGTAGGCGACTGGGGGAGTTTTGGGTGCTCTCCTACACCCCCGCCTCCTCCGCTACGTCATCCCCCAACAGCAGCGTCCACGCGCCGGTGGGGGCATCCGGCGCGCAAAAGGCCGCCAGCAGGCCGGGCACACGGCGCTGCCCACAGCATAGCACAGCGGGTACGGCCGGCAGCAGGCAGTGGCCGGTAACGGCGGCGCAGGGCACAAACTGCACCCCCAGCCCCGGGGGCGGGGCAGCACCGGCGGCAAACCAGCTGTCTAAGGTTTCCCGCAGCGGCGCGGGCAGCCGGCTGCGCACCGGCGGATACTGCACCAGCACCACCCGCCGCCCGGCAAGAGGGTCTTGCAGGGTAAAGCCGGTGTCATGGTAGGCCTGCACGGGCACAGCCGCTCCCGCAAGGTGAAGCACGGCGGCAAAGCAGCCCCGCTGCGGGCGGCCAAACACCGCCAGCAGCCCGCGCAGCAGCGCATACACCCCGGCGCAGCACAGCAAAAGCCGCCCCGGGCGCACCGGCAGCAGCACGCTCAGGTTATTGGCCTGTACCCCGGGTAGCACCACCGCGCCGCACAGCAGGCCGTTCAGCGCCGCGTACCACCCGCACAGCCGGGCAAAGCTGCGCGCGCCGGGCACGCCGTAGCACACCGCCACCACCCCGCAGCAGCTGGCTATTTTATATAGTATCGCCAGCGGGGCAGGCCACGGCGGCGCCAGCAGGGCAAGGGTGCTTGCCGCAGCCGCCGCGCTGCCCACGCACAGCCGCAGCCCGGTGCAGCTGCGCCCGCACAAAAGCCCCGCGCCCAGCAGCAGCGCGGCGGCTGCAGCAAAGTTTACCAGCAGCAATTCGTCCACAAAAACAACTGTTTTCATTGTGCAGCACCGCCTTATGGTTCTGGTAATTCTATTTTTCACAAATTTGCGAAAAAACTTGTCACACCAGAAAAACCCGCATGAACAGTGCACATTTGCTACAAAAGCGGGGACGAGGTTTCACAGTTTTTACACTTTTTTCAAAAAAGTACTTGAACATTTCTGGAAAGTGTGGTATATTATTGCCATCCTAGCAAGGATTGAACCGGAAACACCGGTTCGAAAATATTTTTTCTATTTTTGAAGGGAGTAATTCATTATGATGATGCCTGCAAATTTCTCTGCTGTGTCTGAGAACGAGATGACCTACGTTATGGGCGGTAGTGTTGCTGACTACCTGGCACCCGCTATGGGCGCTGCTCAGTGGCAGAACTTCCACAAGAACCTGATTACCATCGTTGGTAACAAGTACGTTCAGGGCTTCCTGGACAACACCGTTGGCGCTGTGTTCAGCGGCACCTGGACCCCCGGCGACGGCCTGACCGGCTTCGGCGGCCAGTTCAGCAACATCTGGAAGAAGAACTACACCGATAATGTGACCGGTGAGTCCACTGGCGCTCAGAAGTTCGGCTACGGCGCTCTGGGCGTTGTGAACAGCATCCTGAACGTTGCTGGCAACCTGGCTGCTATCTACAACCTGGGCTTCGGCACCGCTAAGAACATCGTCAACGAGGGCAAGTTCAACTTCCCCGCCGGTGTCTAATTCTCAGACAATGCTTGCGTGACTGTGCCCTAGAGGTGCAGGGAACATACTAGCATAATAACACCCCCGCAGGTTCATGCCTGCGGGGGTGTTTTTTTTGCGTAACTTCCTCAGTCAAAGCCTGCAGCAGTACCCCCTCAGTCACGGCTTGCGCCGTGCCGGCTCCCCCAAGGGGGCGCCTTTAGTGGCGGTGGCAAAGCTTCTGGCTAAAGTGCAAAGTTTCCGGCAGCGCCAGTTGCGCCCTCTCAGGCGCTCCCGCGCCAGCTCTCCCGAAGGGAGAGCCAAGTTTTAAAGTCCATTGCTAAAGCATCAGGTGTAACGAGGAAGTGTATGGGCGTGCTCTTGCCTCTCCCTTTGGGAGAGGTGGATTTGCGAAGCAAAGACGGAGAGGGCGCACGCCGTTAGCTTCGATGCTAAAGCATCCGACGCAATAAGAAACTTTGCCGCCACAGCGAAAAGCCGTCCCCTTGGGGAAGGTGGCTGCGAACGAAGTGAGCAGACGGAAGGGGTGCACTCCGGGGAGTCGCTAACCGGAAAAACGAGACTGAGAGGGTTTTCCCCAGTTCACACTTCTTTTACCAGTCTGTTACTTTCCGTTTTGTGCTGTTTGTGGTATACTATGGTCAACATGGGTCACCATGGCAACATTGAAACAGACAGGATGTGAAATCCTCTTATGAAAGATGGTTTTTTAAAGGCAGCTGCCTTTTCGCCCGCGCTGCGGGTGGCAGACTGCACCTATAACGCGCAGCAGATTCTGGCGCAGCTGCAAGCTGCCGCGCAGCGCGGGGTAAAGCTGGCGGTATTCCCGGAGTTTTGCCTTACCGGCTACACCTGCGGCGATTTGTTTTTGCAGCGCACCTTGCAGCAGGGCGCACTGGATGCGCTGGAGTGGCTGCTTGCGCAGACCCGCACGCTGGATACCGTAGCGCTGGTGGGCTTGCCGCTGCTGGTGCACGGCAAGCTGTACAACTGCGCCGCCGTACTGTGCCGGGGGCAGCTGCTGGGCATCGTGCCCAAGACCTACCTGCCAAACTACGGCGAGTTTTACGAAAAGCGGCAGTTCACCCCCGGCAGCACCGAGGTGCAGACGGTGACTGTCTGCGGGCAGCAGGTGCCCTTTGGCACGTCGCTGCTGTTCCGCTGCCGCCAGATGCCCAGCTTTGTGCTGGGCGTGGAGCTGTGCGAGGATCTGTGGAGCGCGCTGCCGCCTTCCACCTTCCACGCACTGGCGGGCGCGACCGTCATTGCAAACCTTTCCGCCAGCGATGAGACCGTGGGCAAAGCCGAGTACCGCCGCGCACTGGTGGCAAACCAGTCTGC
Organism: Faecalibacterium sp. OM04-11BH; assembly: GCF_003482185.1. NCBI lineage: Bacteria > Bacillati > Bacillota > Clostridia > Eubacteriales > Oscillospiraceae > Faecalibacterium > Faecalibacterium sp. OM04-11BH. The sequence continues at coordinate 244,338 of NZ_QULS01000001.1, read as the reverse complement.
CCGGCTGCTGTGCGGCTACCTGTACGCCTCGGCAGGGCACGGCGAAAGCACCACCGACATGGTGTTTGCCGGGCACGACCTCATTGCCGAGGACGGCAGCATTCTGGCCGAGACTGCGCCCTTTGCGGGCGATTACGCTGAGACCGAGCTGGACTGCCAGCGCATGGAGGCCGAGCGTGCCCGCAACACCAGCTTTGAGCACACTGCCGAGGGCTACGTCACGGTGGAATTTGACCTATCACCGGAGGAAACGGTGCTCACCCGCCGCATCGACCCCGCTCCCTTTGTGCCCGGCGACCCGCAGCGCCGCGCCGCCCGGTGCGAGCTGATTTTAAAGATGCAGGCCGACGGCCTTGCCAAGCGGCTGGAACACGCCCACGCAAAAACAGCGGTCATTGGTATTTCCGGCGGCTTGGACAGCTGCCTTGCCCTGCTGGTGGCGGTGCGCGCCATGAAGCAGCTGCACCGCCCCGCCGCCGATGTGCTGGCGGTGACCATGCCCTGCTTTGGCACTACCAAACGCACCCGCAGCAACGCCGAGATTTTGTGCGGGGAGCTGGGCGTAAGCTTTCAGGAAATTCGCATCGCCGACACTGTGCGCAGCCACTTTGCGGATATCGGACAGGACGAGACTGTGCTGGACGTTACCTTTGAAAATGGGCAGGCGCGTGTGCGCACGCTGGAGCTGATGGACCTTGCCAACCGCACCGGCGGCCTTGTGGTGGGCACGGGCGACCTTTCGGAGCTGGCGCTGGGCTGGGCAACCTACAACGGCGACCACATGAGCATGTACGGCGTGAATGCCGGTGTGCCCAAAACGCTGGTGCGCTATCTGGTGCAGTACGAAGCCGAAGCCGCCGCCACCGCCGCTTTGCACGATGTACTGCTGGATATTCTGGCCACCCCGGTCTCGCCGGAGCTGCTGCCCGCCAAGGACGGCGAAATTGCACAGATCACCGAGGATTTAGTGGGCCCCTACGAGCTGCACGATTTTTACCTGTATTATGTACTGCGCTGCGGCTTTGGCCCGGCAAAGATCTACCGGCTGGCAAAGGCTGCCTTTGCGGGCAGGGCAGAGTACACGGACGCCGTGCTGTACAAGTGGCTGCGCAACTTCTACTGGCGCTTTTTTGCCCAGCAGTTCAAGCGCAGCTGCCTGCCGGACGGCCCCAAGGTAGGCAGCGTGACCCTTTCGCCCCGGGGCGACTGGCGCATGCCCAGCGATGCCTGCGCCACCCTCTGGCTGGCTGAGCTGGAGCAGCTCAAGCCCGGGGAGTAAGCCGTGAAGAACAAAAAGATTTTGACCAATATCCTGTTTGCGGTGGTGGTGCTGGCCATAGCAGCGGTGCTGCTGGCCGTGCGCAGCCACAACGCCACAGGAGGAAAACTGACTGCCCAGCTGATCTACGGCGATAGCAACGCTGTGCTGGACATTCCGCTGGAAAAGGACGAGACTTACAGTGTGGACACCGGTTATTATACGGTGCATATAGAGGTAAAGGACGGCAGAGCGCGGTTTGTTGAATCGCCCTGCCCGGATCACATCTGCGAGGGCTTTGGCTGGCTGTCGGCGGAGGATCAGACCGCCACCTGCCTGCCCGCCCGCGCCGTGCTGACCATCGTTCCGGTGGGCTAAAAAAGGAGTATTCTCATGTTGGACGAAAACGAGCATTCCCGCAAGGAGGACGGTCGTTCCCTGCACCGTCTTTTGCACAAGGCAGAGCAGCAGGACGCCACTGTGGTGGTGGACAGCGCCGCGTTTTTCTCGGAGCTGCCGCCGGAGCAATCCGCGCCGCCCCGCCGCCCGCAGCAAAACACCCCCCGCAGCACTGCTGGCGGGGAGAATGGGGCGTACCTGCCCCCGAAACGAGGGAAGATCTTGCTGATCGTACAGGCAATTTTAAGCGTTCTGGTGCTGGTGCAGCTCTGGCGCACCCAGATGCTGCCGGTGCTGTATCTGGTGGTGCTGGCGGCGCTGCTGGCGCTGCTGTGGCTGCTGGTCAAGCGCTGTCAGGAGTACAAAACTGCAGGCACCGTGTCCCGGGTGTTCTCGGTGGTGCTGTGCGCCGCCATGGCAATGGGCTGCGTGTGGGCGCAGCAGGGCCTTGCAGCGCTGGGCAATATGACCAATGGTTTTTTGAGCAACGCCGAGGCGAATAAGATCACAAAAGAGCCTTTTGTGGTGTACCTGAGCGGCGTAGATACCCGCGGTGATTTGACTGATAAAGCACGAAGCGATGTGAATATCATTGCCGCCGTGAACCCTGTTACCAAGCAGGTGGTGCTGATCAACACCCCGCGCGATTACTATGTGGACCTTGCCGGAACGAACAGCAAGGATAAGCTGACCCACGCCGGGCTTTACGGCGTGCAGACCAGCATGGACACCCTCGGCAACCTGTACGGGGTGGACGTGCAACACTACATCCGCATCAATTTTGCAGGGTTCATCAACGTTATTGATGCACTGGGCGGCGTGGACGTGTACTCCGATCAGGCGTTCACCTCAGTAGGCAGCCCCGGCTACTACGACCCCACCACCTTTGTGGAGGGGTGGAACCATCTGGACGGCAAAGCCGCGCTGGCCTTTGCCCGCGAGCGCCACGCCTTTAAGACCGGCGATGTGCAGCGCGGCATCAACCAGATGAAGGTGATCGATGCCATGCTGAACAAGATCAAGTCCCCGGCGCTGCTGATGGGCTTTACCAAGATTCTGGATGCTGTTTCCGACAGCTTTGTTACCAGCCTTTCCCAGAACCAGATCAGCGCGCTGGTGCGCATGCAGCTGAGCGATTTTGCCGAGTGGAATATTGAACGATACACCGTTACAGGCACCTCCGGCAGCAGTACCAAGTGCTACTCTGCCAAGGGGCAGAAGCTCTACGTCATGAAGCCGGATGAAAACTCTGTGGCAAAGGCCAAAGAGATGATCGCGGCTGTGCTGGGTGGCGAGGGCACGGTAAGCTCCACCACCCAGACCCCGGAAAAGACGGATGTGTACACCCCCACCACTGACCCCGATGCCGCTGTCTCGGTGCCCGAGACGCCTGCCGACAGCGTGATCGTGGAGCAGCCTGCGGAAAGCGTGCCGGAGCAGCCCGCCGAACAACCGGCAGAGCAGCCCACCGAGCAGCCCGCGGAGACGCCCGCCGAGCAGCCTGCTGCTACCGAGACACCCCAGCCGGAGACCACCCCCGCCGAGGGCGGCAGCACCGAGACGCCCGCCGTCAGTCTGCCCACACAGGAGCAGGTAGAGCAGGCCGCAGGCTCGCTGTACAGCGCTGCCTCCACCGTACTGGACGCCATCCTTGGCGCAGGTGGGAACTGAGCAGTCCCTTTTGCGTGAAAAGGCATCCCGGGAAAATCCGCAGATTTTCCCGGGATGCAATTTAAAATAATTATTCCGCCAAGCAACAAAAAGGCCACTGCACAAATACTGTGCGGTGGTCTTTTTGCGTTACAACAACAAAAAACGCTGCCTGCACGCAGCAGACAGCGCAAACACACAAAAGGGAAAACGAGATAGACCGTAAGCCGGGTTCTGTATTAAACGACGATCTGTCTAGGCCTGCCATTGCTGACAGGCTCGTGCCGCCTTCGGGACACGCGAGCAGCGCTGTACGTCCCATATAGGCGTTGCTTCCGGTAGGGTTTACAAAGCCGCATGGTCACCCATGCGCTGGTGAGCTCTTACCTCGCCGTTTCATCCTTACCGCATTGCTGCGGCGGTTTGTTTTCTGTTGCACTTTCCCTAAGGTCACCCTCGGCTGCCGTTAGCAGTTACCGTGCTCTGTGAGGCCCGGACTTTCCTCAGAGCGGTCAAAGCCGCCCCGCCGCCGTATGTTCCACTCGTTTTCCGTTCCTCATGATACCATAAAAAAGTAAGATTTGCAAGTGAAACGGATTTTTGTTATAATATCATTTGTATTTTTTGCGGATTTTGCAGGGGAGGGGCAGGCCATGCAGCTGTATTTTGCCGTGCCAGATACGGCTACCACCCACGAGGGGGTGCTGGTGCGCAGCTTTCTGCGCCAGTGTGCCGTCTCTACGGACCTTGCCCGGGCGGTCAAGTTCCGAGGTGGCGGCTTTTTTGCGGACGGCGAGCCCGTTCTGGCAAACCGGCGCATCTTCCCCGGGCAGGTGTTCTCCTTTGTGCTGCCGCCGGAAGGAGATGGCGTGACCCCGCAGCCGGAAATTCCGGTCAAGGTGGTCTACGAGGACGCCTTTGCGGTGGTGCTGGAAAAGCCGCCGCAGCTGGCGGTGCACCCCACCCTGAACTACCCCGGTGGTACGCTGGCAAACGGCTACGCCGCGTGGGCGGCAGAACACGGCCACAGCCCGGTGTTCCGTCCGGTGAACCGCATTGATAAGGACACCAGCGGCCTTGTGCTGGCAGCGAAAAACGCTTACGCAGCGCCACTATTGGCGGGCGGAGTGGCAAAGCTGTACTATGCCATTGCGCAGGGTGCGCTGCCGCTGGGGGAAGGGGTCATCGATGCCCCCATCGGCCGCCGGAGCGACAGCATCATTGGGCGCTGCGTTACCCCCGAGGGCAAGCCCAGCCGCACGGAGTATACTATTATAAAGGAAGAAAACGGCCTTAGCCTTGCGGTCTGCGTGCCGGTGACTGGCCGCACCCACCAGATCCGGATGCATTTTGCGTCTATTGGTCATCCGCTTGCCGGAGACGACCTTTACGGCGGCAGCCGGGAACGCATTGGCCGGCAGGCGCTGCACTGCGCCAGACAAAGCTTTACGGTGCCTGTATACACCCCGCTGCCGGACGGTATCCGGGTAGAAATGCCCTTGCAGCTGCGCACCGTCACGGTGGAAAGCCCGCTGCCGCCGGATATGGAAGGGCTTTTTTCGTGAAAACTGCGTGAAAAAAGTAGCCAAATTTTATGTAAGCGCTTGTTTCAAACCGTGCAAAGTGTATAATAAAAAGAGAGCGTATTGTGTACAGGCCCTGTTGGCCTTTTGAACAGGGGAACGTACACCATCTAGCTGCTGTATTCCGGGCCGAAAAAATGCCCTGCAGCGGCGTAGGAAGGAGAAAATCCCGTTGACTGAAGATAAAACAAAGGAGCAGCAGCCCGCTGCGCAGCCGGTACGGCAGCCCCGCCGCCAGAAGCTGCGCTCGCTGTGGGCGCAGTTCCAGTGCCGGGGTGTGCTGCGGCGGCACAGGCTGCGGCGCAAGCGTCAGCACCGCCGGGAAACGTTGTGGCGTAAGCTGCTGCATAACCCCGTAGCGCCCATAGTGGGCGAGACGTTGTACGCCGTAGGCTTTTCTGCCGAGTATGCCGTTGTTCGCACAGGACGCCGCTTGCAGCACGGCTTGCAGCGTCTGCTGCAAACGGTTAGAGAACTGCTGAAAAATATCGCATCCATGGCCTTTCCTGGGGCGGCGCAGCTGCTGCGGGATCTGTTCGGCCCGGTAGTGCTTGCCCTGCGGGGCATCGGGGCGCTGCTGCGCCACGCACATCGGGTGCGCAAGGAAAATGGCTTTGGCGCTGCGCTGCGCGCAAGTGGGCACTTCCTTGCCCGTGGTATCGCTGATAACATCCGTCTTGTGCCCCGCATGGCCATGTATGTGCTGCCGGTGGCAGCGCTGGCTGTTATGGTGACTGTGTTCCAGACTACCATCCGCCAGCCCTACGCCTTGCAGGTACAGGTGGATGACAAGACCGTGGGCTATGTGGCCAACGAAGAGGTGTTCAACTCTGCGCTGGAGGCCGTGCAACAGCGTATCAATTATTCCGGTGCAGAACAGGCGCGCTTTACCGTGGAGCCTACTTATTCCGTGACCATCGCCCATGACGTGATGGACGAAAATGACGTGGCTGACGCTATCCTCAAAACCTCCAGCGACCAGATCAGCGAGGGCACGGCTTTGTATCTGGACGGTGAGCTGACCGCCGTGTGCGCGGACGGCACAAGCCTGCAACGATATATCAGCGGCCTGCTGGAGCCCTACGAGAACCCTGATGACCCCAACACCACTGTGGGCTTCAACAAGGATGTCACGCTGGAAAACGGCATCTACTTCAACGAGAGCTTCCAGGAGGAAGCCGAGGTGGAACAGCTGCTCTCCGGCGTGCAGCAGGCAGAAAAATCCTATACGGTGCAGAACGGCGATACCATCTGGTCCATCGCCCAGAAAAACGGCCTGACCGTGAAGGAACTGTGTGAAATGAACACCGGCTTTAACGCCAACGGGGAAAACGGCCTGACCCAGAACTCCAAGATCCTGCCCGGCGATGCACTGACCGTGGTGCGGGAGGAGGAAACGCTGGAGGTGCGCATCACCAAGGTGGAAAGCTGGGAGGAAGAGATCGCCTACACCACCGAGACCACCAAATCCAAGGAGCTGAACTCCGGTACCAAGCGTGTTACCCAGAAGGGCGAGAACGGCATCCGCACCGTGACGGCACAGCGGGTGTACGATGCAAACGGCAATCAGCTTTCCCAGCAGATTTTGAGCACTGTGGTGACCAAGGAACCGGTGACTGAAAAAGTTATGGTGGGCACCAAAAAGGTGTCCTCCGGTGCATCCTATATCACCGGCAGCGGACGGTTCATCTGGCCGGTGCCCGGCTACCGGAATTGTTCCCGCTGGTACGGCGGCAGCCACAAGGGCGTGGATATCTGCGCCGCCGCCGGTACGCCTATCTATGCTTCGGCAGGCGGTACGGTGACCAAGGCCGGCTACAACCGCGCCGGTGCAGGCAACGGCTACGGCAACTCCATCATCATCAGCCACGGCAACGGCTACACCACCTTGTACGCCCACTGCCTGTCGCTGGTGGTGCACGCCGGTCAGTCGGTCAAGCAGGGTCAGCTCATCGGCTATGTGGGCAGCACCGGACGTTCCAGCGGCAACCACTGTCACTTCGAGATCCGGCGCAACGGCTCTTACATCGCACCGCAGAACGTGTTCAACCGCAGCAAATATCGGTAAATAGCAGCAAGGGCTTTTCCACAGGGGAAAGCCCCTCTGCTGTATCATGAATAAAAAGGAGAGATCATCTATGTCTACCCCTCACATCAGCGCAGAAATGGGCGATTTCGCCAAGACAGTCCTTATGCCGGGTGACCCCCTGCGTGCCAAGTTTATTGCCGACACCTTTTTGCAGGATGTCCGGCAGGTGACCGGTGTGCGCGGGATGCTGGGCTTTACCGGCACCTACGAAGGCCGTCCCATCAGCGTGATGGGCAGCGGTATGGGTATGCCCTCTATTGGCATCTACTCCTACGAGCTGTTCAGCTTCTACGGCGTGGAGAACATCATCCGCATCGGCTCTGCCGGCAGCTATACCGAAAAGGCTAAGCTGTTTGACACCGTGTTGGCTACCGGCGCTGTGAGCGAGAGCAACTACGCCCGGGTGCAGAGCGGCTTTACCGGCAACATCACCCTGCCCAGCGCAGCTTTGAATGAAAAGCTGCGTGCCTCCGCTGCAAAGCAGGGCATCCCTCTGATCGAGGGCAACATCCACTCCTCGGATGTGTTCTACCGCCAGCCCTCGGACGCAAAGCCCACCTACTGGGAAAAGCTGCGGGACGAGGACGGCTGCCTGTGCGTGGAGATGGAAAGCTTTGCCCTGTTTGCCAACGCGCAGGTGCTGGGCAAGAACGCCGCCTGCCTGCTGACCATCTCGGACAGCTTTGTGGCCCCCGGCATCACCACCGCCGAGGAGCGCCAGAAGAGCTTTACCGATATGATGAAGGTCGCTCTGGGCGCAGAGTACTGATCGCATAATTTTCCAGCGCGGCTGCCGCCAAAGGCACAGCCGCGCTGTTTTTGCCCGTAAAAGGAGGGAACAGCATGACAAAACTGACCATGGAAGAAAAGCAGCAGCTGATCCGCATGGCACTGGCCGCGCGGGAAAAGGCCTATGCACCGTACAGTGATTTTATGGTGGGCGCTGCACTGCGCGCTGCGGATGGCCGCATCTTTACCGGCTGCAACGTGGAGAACGCCGCCTTTACCCCCACCAGCTGCGCCGAGCGCACCGCCTTGTTCAAGGCGGTGGCGGAGGGCGTGACCGCGTTTACGGATATCGCCGTGGTGGGCAGCCGTCGGGGCGAGGTGAACCGACAGATCACCTCGCCCTGCGGGGTGTGCCGTCAGGCATTGTTCGAGTTCGGCGGGCCGGAACTGAACGTCATTATGGCAAAGACCCCGGAGGATTTCATCGAGCGCAGCATGGACGAGCTGCTGCCCTTCGGCTTTGGCCCCTCCAACGTGGCGGGCAACAGTGCCGTGGAAAAGGAGTAAGTGTTCTTCTTTGAAAAACAGCGCAAGCAGGGGAAAATTAGTGGAAAAGCATTGCTTTTTCCTAAATTATACAAGGGATTTGTAAAGAATTTGTAATCGGAAATTGCTTGCATCTGTCACATCCACCCGCTATACTTGAGCCAGTAAATGTGCCAGAGCGCACATTCCATTCATTTGACGCAATTTTTTAAAATAAAAGGAGAGTTTCTTATGAAGATTTCTCGTCGTAACTTTCTGGCTGTGGCCGGTGCTGCTGCCGCTGCCGCTGCTCTGACCGCCTGCGGCGGTTCTTCCGCTTCTTCTACCAGCACTGCTTCTTCCGCAGCTGCCAGCTCTGCCGCCGCTTCCGGCGCAGCAGACGGCGCTGAGAAGATCGCCAAGGTCGCTCTGACCTGCGATACTGGCACAATCGATGATGAGAGCTTCAACCAGGCTTGCTGGGCTGCTGTTTCCAGCTACATGGGCGACAACTGCCAGTACTACATCCCCGATTCCGATGCTTCCGATGAGGACCGTGAGACCATGATCCGTCAGGCTGTCAACGATGGCGCTGACGTTATCGTCTGCGTGGGCTACCTGTACGGTGCCTCTCTGGCATGGGCTGCTGAGCAGTACCCTGACGTCAAGCTCATCGCTATCGATGTGACCCAGGGTGATATCGGCACCGACAGCATCCCCGCCAACTGCTACTGCATCACCTTCAAGGAGGAGCAGGCAGGCTATCTGGCAGGCTACGCCGTTGTCAAGGACGGCTACACCAAGCTGGGCTTCCTGGGCGGCATGGCTGTGCCCGCTGTGATCCGTTACGGCTACGGCTATGTGCAGGGCGCTGACGCTGCTGCAAAGGAGCTGGGCACCAACATTGATATCAACTACTTCTACGGCGGCCAGTTCTACGGCGATGCCAACATCACCTCCCGTATGGAGGGCTGGTATGCCAACGGCACCCAGATCGTCTTTGCCTGCGGCGGCGGCATCTACACCTCCGCTGTCGAGGCTGCTCTGAAGAACAACGGCTACGTTGTGGGCGTTGACGTTGACCAGAACTACATCGGTGTCAACGGCGTGGCAAAGGACGGCTACGCTTACAACCCCTTCGTCACCTCCGCTATGAAGGGCCTGTCTGAGTCTGTCAGCACCGCTCTGGGCGACATCGAGGCCGGCGAGTGGAGCAACATCGCTGCTACCAACGGCAACTTCGGTCTGGAGGACGGCGACTACGTTGGTCTGCCCACTGCTGATGACAGCTGGAACTTCAAGACCTTCACCAAGGACGAATACGAGACCCTGAAGAGCAAGATCGCTTCCGGCGAGCTCGTTGTGGACAACAGCTCCGACGACGCTACCAAGCCCACCGTCAGCGAGTTCACCAAGGTCAACTACATCCAGTAATCGCTATCCCGGAATTACTCCCGTAATAGGGGCGGGGTGCTCATGCAGGGGCACCCCGCCCTTTTTGTATGCCTGTGTGGGAGAATCAGGTTGGAAATCGTGCAGACCGTACAAAAGTAATACTTTTACTTGTGCTTTTTGACAAAAAATCAAAAAGCCGTGTGCAAACCGCAAAAAATCAGGTATAATGGTTTGTAGTATAAAAAAGGTGTCGTTACGGCACGAAAGGAGAGTGAGCAGATTGGCAGAGGATTATGTGATCGAGATGCTCCACATTACCAAGGAATTCCCCGGTATCAAGGCAAACGATGATATCACCCTGCAACTGCGCAAGGGCGAGGTACACGCCCTTCTGGGCGAGAATGGCGCGGGCAAAAGTACACTGATGAGCGTGCTGTTCGGCCTGTATCAGCCGGAACAGGGCAAGATCCTGAAAAACGGCAAGGAGGTTGCCATCCGCAACCCCAACGATGCCAACGCACTGGGCATCGGCATGGTGCACCAGCACTTCAAGCTGGTGGAATGCTTCAGCGTGCTGGACAACATCATTCTGGGCGTGGAGCCCAACAAGATGGGCTTTTTGCAGAAGGCCGAGGCACGCAAAAAGGTGATGGCGCTGAGCGAAAAGTACGGTCTGCGGGTAGACCCGGACGCACTCATCAGCGATATCTCGGTGGGTATGCAGCAGCGCGTAGAGATTTTGAAGATGCTATACCGCGACAACGAGATCCTGATTTTTGACGAGCCCACCGCTGTGCTGACCCCGCAGGAGATCGACGAGCTGATGGAGATCATGCGCGGGTTCAAGAAGGAGGGCAAGTCCATCCTGTTCATCACCCATAAGCTCAACGAGATCATGGCTGTGGCTGACCGCTGCACCGTGCTGCGCAAGGGCAAATATATGGGCACGGTGGATATCAAGGACACTACCAAGGAAGAGCTTTCCCGTCGCATGGTGGGCCGCGACGTGCAGCTGCAGGTAGAAAAGCAGCCCGCGCACCCCGGCGAGACCGTGCTGGATGTGGAGAACGTTACCATCCATAACGACCAGCGCAAGAAGGACGTGGTAAAGAATGTGTCCTTCAAGGTGCACGCAGGCGAGATCGTCTGTCTGGCGGGCATCGAGGGCAACGGTCAGACCGAGTTCATCTACGGCCTGACCGGTCTGAGCAAGGTGTCTAGCGGCAAGCTTACGCTGGACGGCAAGGACATCACCCACGAGAGCATCCGCCAGCGCTCCAAGGACGGCATGGGTCACATCCCGGAGGACCGCCACAAGCACGGTCTGGTGCTGGATTTCAGTCTGGAAAACAACATCGTGCTGCAGCGCTACTGGCAGCCGGAGTTCCAGAAGGGTGGCTTTATCCGTGCCGATAAGGTGCGCGAGTACTCCGACCGGCTGATCAAGCAGTACGACGTGCGCAGCGGTCAGGGCAGTGTGACCACCGTGCGCAGTATGTCCGGCGGCAACCAGCAGAAGGCGATCATCGCCCGCGAGATCGACCGCGACCCCAAGCTGCTGGTGGCAGTGCAGCCCACCCGTGGCCTGGATGTGGGTGCTATTGAGTACATCCACCGCCAGATCGTGGCCGAGCGCGACAGGGGCAAGGCCGTGCTGCTGGTCAGCTTGGAGCTGGACGAGGTGATGAACCTTTCTGACCGCATCCTTGTAATGTACGAGGGCGAGATCGTGGGCGAGTTTGACCCCAAGACCACCACCGTGCAGGAGCTGGGTCTGTATATGGCAGGCGCCCGCAAGCAGGGAAAGGAGGAGCAGTAACACATGAATAAGAAAAAACTTTCCCACAGCGGCAGCCTGCAAAGTTCTGTTACCAGCGTGCTGGCTGCACTGCTGTGCATCCTGATTGGTTTGCTGGTGGGATTTCTGGTGCTGGTGGCCATCAACCCCGCACACGCATGGGGCGATGGTTTTGTGCGCATCATCAAGGGCGGCTTCCACGATGCCCCCTACGGCGTGGGCAAGGAGCTTGCCAATGCCGCACCCCTGATCATGACCGGTCTGTCCGTGGCCTTTGCCTTCAAGACCGGCCTGTTCAACATCGGTGCAGCCGGTCAGTACACGCTGGGCGCTTACGGTGCGCTGTACTGCGCCATCATGCTCAAGCTGCCTTGGTTCGTCTGCCTGCTGGCAGCAGCCGTGCTGGGCGGCCTGTGGGGCGCGATCCCCGGTTTCTTCAAGGCCTACTTCAACATCAACGAGGTCATTACCTCCATTATGTTCAACTGGATCGGCCTGTATCTGGTGAATGAGCTCATCTACCAGAACGGTACAGGCCCTATGTACGATGTGCGCAACACCCGTACCTTGAACCTGAGCAAGAATGCCGATTTTGCCCAGTCCCTGATCCCGGACTTCGGCCTGAACAAGCTGTTCCAGACCAACAGCACCACCATTGCCATCTTCTTAGCGGCAGCGGTGGCCGTGCTGATCTGGGTGGTGCTGAACAAGACCACCTTCGGCTACGAGCTCAAGGCTGTTGGCCTGAACAAGAACGCCGCCCGCTATGCCGGTATCAACGAGAAGAAGAACATCATCCTCTCCATGGCCATTGCCGGTGCGCTGGCGGGCTTCGGCGCGGGTCTGTTCTTTCTGTCCAACGTGTCCCAGTGGAACCCGCTGAACTCCACCAGCCTGCCGGGCATGGGCTTCAACGGTATCTCGGTGGCACTGCTGGCAAGCTCCAACCCCATCGGTACCGTGTTCTCTGCGCTGTTCATCTCCCATATCTCGGTCGGCGGCTCCTTCCTGTCCACCAAATTTTACCCCACTGAGATCTCGGATCTGATCAGCGGCATCATCATCTACCTGTGCGCATTCTCCATGCTGTTCCGCGGCAAGATCCAGAGCCTGCTGTTCCGGAATGCCGAAAAGACCAACGTGAACGCAGAGCCTGCGCCTGCCGCAGAAAAGACCAAAAAGGAGGGCAAGTAATATGCTGCTTCTGATCAAATATACCCTGCTGTACGGTATCGTGCTGATGCTGGTGGCACTGGGCGGTATGTTCAGCGAACATTCCGGCATCATCAACATTGCGCTGGAGGGCATCATGGTCATCGGCGGTGTGGCCGGTGTGCTTACCCTGACTATGCTGCCTGCAAGCCTGTCGCCCTTCCTTGTGGTGCTCATCTCCATTCTGGTGGCAGCGCTGGCGGGCGTGGTTTACAGTCTGCTGTTGGCCTTTGCCTCCATCAACCTGAAGGCAGACCAGACCATCGGCGGCACGGCACTGAACCTGCTGGCTACCGCCATTGCCGTGGTCATCTCCAAGTACTTCAGCGAGAGCGGCAGCGCCAAGCTGAATTACTCCAACAAGCCCTTCCTGTTCAGCATCGGCGGGCTGGAGCTCAGCGTGTTCGTGCCGTTGGGGCTGATCTTGCTGGTGGTCAGCTACATCGTGCTGTATAAGACCCGCTTTGGCCTGCGCCTGCGTGCCTGCGGCGAGCATCCGCAGGCTGCGGACTCGGTGGGCATCAACGTTTACAAGATGCGTTACGCCGGTGTCATCCTTTCCGGTGCGCTGGGCGCCATCGGCGGTCTGGCCTATATCGTGCCCCCGGTGCAAACCTGGAACTTTGAAGTCGGCGTGGCCGGTGCAGGCTTTTTGGCACTGGCAGTTATGATCTTTGGTCAGTGGAAGCCCTTCCACATCTTTGGCGCGGCAATGTTCTTTGCCGTGTTCAAGAGCCTTGCCAACATCGCAGACTCCACCTTTCTTGCACAGCTGCACTGGTCCAGCAACATCTATAATATGATGCCCTTTGTGGCCTCCATGGTCATTCTGGCCTTTACCTCCAAGAACAGCATGGCACCCAAGGCCGAGGGTATCCCCTACGACAAGGGCTCCCGTTAAGCGCTTTTGCTAAAAATCCATAAAATTAGGGCATCCGCAGCCATCAACGTGCTGCGGATGCCTTTTTTGTACGGGAGATGGCACATTTTATCCATGTATTTGCCGGTAGAAAATGGCATTTTTGCTTGTAAAATACAACGAGATATGTTATCATTAAAGAACGAATGTGTATCTATAGGAACCCGGTGTACATTTCTTGCACTGCGGAAGAACAAGAAAGGTGAGTTTCTCTATTATGGACGAAAAAACAACTATGGGACAGTCGCTCCGGAACATGGAGGACGAAGAGACCATTGATCTGATGGAACTGGCGCGCCTGCTGTGGGCTCATGCTGTGCAGATCGTGGCAGCAGCTGTTGCGGCAGCGCTGATCTGCCTGCTGGTGTGTATGTTTGCGCTTACACCCAAGTATCAGGCTTCCATCAACATGATCGTGAACACCCGGCAGGACACGACCACTACTTTCACCAGTGATAACTTCAACTCGGCTAAGAACCTGATCAGCACCTATGCGGTCATCATCAAGGGCAACACCGTGCTGAACGAGGTCATTGATGAGCTGAATCTGGACATGACCTACGCCGAGCTGTACGACATGGTGGATGTTGCCGATGTGGACTCTACCCAGATCATGAAGATCACGGTCACCGATACGGATGCAGAGCGTGCGGGTGAGATCGCACAGACCATTGCGGACATCGTGCCCGACGTGCTGGTGGAAAAGGTGGAAGCCGGTTCCTGCAAGACGGTGAGCGATGTGTCTATCAACCCCAACAAGGTGTTCCCCCAGACCAAGAAGTACGTTGTAATGGCCGGTCTGCTGGGCGCTGTTCTGGTGTGCGGCGTGCTGGTGCTGGCACATCTGCTGCATGATACCATTGTGGATGACGAAGATATTCAGAAGAAGCTCGGCCTGCCCGTGCTGGGCCTGATCCCGGAGGTGTAAGACGATGTGGAATCTGTTTGGTAAAAAGAAAAAAGAAGGTGAGCACCGCACCCTGCAGCTGATCACCGATAAAAAGATGCCCTTTGGCTATGTGGAGGCTTACAAGTCTCTGCGCACCAATCTGGACTTTATGGCAGGCTCCATGGACGTGCACACGCTGGTCATCACCAGTACCGTGCCGGAGGAATCCAAGAGCAATGTGGCGATCAATCTGGCGCTGACGCTGGCCGAAAGCGGCAAAAAGGTGGCGCTGGTGGATTGCGACCTGCGCAAGCCGGTGCTGCACCGCTATCTGAAGGCCGGTCACAATGTAAAGGGCGTTTCCAACGTGCTGTCCAACCAGTGCACGCTGGACGAGGCTTTGCAGGAGCTGAAGGAAATGAACATGACCTTCCTGCCCGCAGGCACCCCGCCGCCGAACCCCTCCGAGATGCTGAGCCAGCCGCAGATGCAGGCTATGGTGGATACTCTGCGCCAGAAGTTCGATTTTGTCATCTTTGATGCACCCCCGGTGTCGGTGGTCACCGATGCAGCCGTCATCGGCCGCTATGTGGATGGCGCCATCTTTGTAGTGCGCTCCGACTACGCCCCCGCCGATGCAGTGCGCGGCGCAGTGAAAAAGCTACAGGATGCCGGTGTCCGGGTGCTGGGCAGCGTGCTGACCCGATACGACATGAAGAAGGCACTCAAGGGCTCCAGCTACGCATACAGCTATGCTTACAACTACAACTATGCCTACGGCAAGCAGGATGCCACTGCCGGTAAATAATAAGGAAGCATTGTTATGACCGATCTGCATTGTCACATTCTGCCCGGCATGGATGACGGCGCAAAGGATACGGCAGTCTCGCTGGAGCTGCTGCGCAGGGAATATGAGGATGGTGTGCGCAATATCGCGTTCACCAGCCACTTCAACAGCGAACGCACCACGGTAGAAGCCTTTACGGAAAAGCGGCAGACTGCCTTTGAACAGCTGACCGCCGCACTGGAAGGGCAGCCCATGCAGTTCGACTTCAAGCTGGGTGCAGAGGTGTTCTTCTCTCCCGGTCTGTGCGAGCTGGACACCCGAGCGCTGTGCATGGGGGACACCGCCTATCTGCTGCTGGAGTTTCCCACCACCCACAAGCCGCATTTTATTCGGCAGACCCTGTATAATTTGCAGCAGCAGGGCATCGTGCCGTTGATCGCGCATATCGAGCGCTACCCCTATGTGCTGGAGGATCCCACTCTATTGTACGACTGGGTAGCCGCCGGTGCCTATGCACAGATCAACGCAGGAGCACTGCTGGAGCCTAAGCTCTGCAAAAAGTTGTGTAAGTTCATCCAGTGGGGATTAGTTCATGTCATCTCCACCGACACCCATTCCCCGGACAAGCGCCCGCCACACATGGCACAGGGCGTGCAGCAGCTGGAAAAGCTGCTGGGTAAGGGAACTGCCGCCCGCATCGTGCACAACGGCGATGAGCTGTTCCACGATCAGGAGCTGGACGCTGTGACCCTGCATCAGCCCAAAAAGTTTTTGGGCAGATGGGTCTGATCCTATTACAAGGAGAAAACTGCCCGGGCGGAGGTGCACTCTGCCCGGGCAGCGGATTTTGGTATGAAGAAAAATAAGGTCCTGAAAATCGTATTGATCGTGCTGGGTGCGCTGGTGGTTCTGCTGGCAGCAGCAGTCCTTGGGGTGCTGTTCTATCTCCACAGTATGGCAGCCGGTCTGCCGGAAACCCTGCCGGACGCCTCGGCAGACAGTACACAGCTCACCCTGACGGATGAGGATCTGGATAAGCTGCTCAGCGGCGAGATCACGCTGGAAGAACTGACCGACGAAGCCGCTGCGTCCAACAGTGGGGAACAGAAAGCATCAGCCAGTGCTCCGCAGGAGGGAGCAGATTCGGCGTCCGCCCCGGCGGGTTCTTCTGCTTCTTCGGGGAGCGCTGACTCCCGGACGGAGAGCGGCAGTACCGCTTCCTCCGGCAAGCAGGAGAACACCACCGTTGCGTCCAGCTCCGGCACGGCAGCTGCCACAGAAAAACCGGCGTCCTCTTCCAGTAAACAGGAAGCCGCTTATGAAAAAGAGGTCAAGGCGTTGCTGCAGCAGCTGTACAGCGTTAAGGCGCGTGCCGAGGCAGAGCTGAACAGCTGCATTGCCGGAGCAAAAGCAGAGTTCAAGTCGCTGCCGGAGTCTCAGCAGACACAGGCACGCAAGATCTCCATCGTACTGGCAAGAAGCGGCAGACTGTATGCGATGCAGGCGTCCTACGATAAGGAAGTGGCAAGCATCGTCAGCCAGATGCGCGCCATTCTGACCGCCAACGGCCAGAGCACCGCATTGGCAGATCAGGCGATGGCCTCCTATAAAGCACAGAAGAGCGCCATGTACTCCCAGCTGACCGCAAAACTGTACTCCTGACCCGCAAAACGACCCATGACCACCCGCAGCACATCTCCCGGGCACCGACTGTGCCGGAGAAGGGGCTGCGGGTGATCTTTTTTTGCCGGTTTTCCTGTAACATGGAGAAAAATGCCTGTGACATGGATGGATGATTCTGGGAGAGAGACACTGCTTTTTGCACCGACAGGGGAGGGCAGATTGTACGCACCAACGGAACAATCAACCCAAAAGCCGAAGAAGTAGCACTTTTACCTACAAATATACAGAAAATTTGTATAAAGTATAATATTTCGCTCATGCTTTGCTGAAATGAAGTGAATTTTTTTCATGTAAATTGACAAAATCCGTGGTTACCCTTATAATATATAGAGTGTTTCTCGGGTATGGACGATGGTGTTTATGCGACCGCAAGATGCCATCGTTTTATTATTCGCTTTTTCTGTCCGTGTGCCAAGGACAGACGTCCGCTATGTGTGAGGCTGGCAGACTGCGGGAAAGTATGGCTCGGCCTGAGAGCAAAAATAGTAATTCATTGATAGGATTGGAGTGGCATCAAACGATGGCAAAGTACATCATCAAGCGTGTCGCAATGGGTATCTTCAGTATCTTCATTGTGGCCACGGTTACCTTTTTTGTCATGAACCTGGTCCCCGGTGGCCCGTTCGTGGCAGAAAAGTCCATCAGTGCCGCTGCTCAGCAGGCTCTGGCCGAAAAGTATGGCCTGGATAAGCCGCTGGGTGTGCAGTACGTCAACTACATGGAGAGCCTTCTGCACGGCGATCTGGGTCTGAGCCTGCGTCAGCGCGGCCGTACCGTGAACCAGATTATCGCCAGCAAGCTGCCGGTGTCCTGCCGTCTGGCAGGCATTGCAGTGGTTGTGGCTCTGTGCGTGGGCATCCCGCTGGGCTGCATTTCCGCTTACAACCGCGGCAAGTGGCTGGATAACGTTATTATCGTGTTTGCTACCTGTGGCATCGCGATCCCCAGCTTTATTTCCAGCGTGCTGCTATTGTACCAGTTTGGTATGAAAATGAAGGTGCTGCCCACCGTTGGTCTGAACAGCGCAGCCGCCTATATCATGCCGGTCACTGCACTGGCCATCTATCCCTCGGCTTATATCACCCGTCTGATGCGCTCCAGCCTGCTGGACGTTATGGGTCAGGACTATATGCGCACTGCCCGCGCGAAGGGCGTGTCCCAGTTCATGATCCTGTTCAAGCACGCACTGCGCAACGCCATCCTGCCTGTCATCACCTACGTCGGCCCCATGCTGGCCAGCCTGATGACCGGTTCTTTCGTGGTGGAAAAAATCTTCTCCGTGCCCGGTCTGGGCCGCGACTTCGTGTCTGCCATCACCAACCGTGACTACACCATGATCATGGGCACCACCATCCTGCTGTCCAGCATGGTCATCATTGCAAACGTGATCGTGGATATCCTTTATAAGATCATCGACCCGCGCATCAAGCTGCAGTAAGAGAAAGGAGCGATTTTCATGGAAAACATTAAAAAGAATCCGCTCAGCCTGCAGCTCAACGCGGAGGATTTTCTGCCCGCCAGCAATGAGGAAAAGCAGAGTCTGGTGGTCATGCGCGAAAGCGTCAACTTCTGGAAGGACGGTATCCGCCGCCTGAAGAAGAACAAGATTGCCATGGTCAGCTTTGTGTTCATCATTGCCATTGCCATCTTTGCCTACCTGCTGCCCGCCGTCTGGCCTTACAGCTACTCCGAGCAGATGAAGGGCAGCAACAACCTGAAGCCCTTTGAGTACTCTGCTTCCGAGCAGGCGCGTATCGACGCAGGCGAAAAGGTGTTCCCGCACATTCTGGGCACCGACCGTATGGGTCGTGACTTCGCTGTGCGTATCATGATGGGCACCCGCGTCAGCCTGTCCGTCGGTCTGATCGCTTCTGTGCTGGTGCTGATCATCGGTGCCACCTACGGTGCGGTTGCGGCCTTTGCCGGCGGCTGGGTAGACAATATCATGATGCGTATTACAGATATTCTGTACACCATCCCCGATATTCTGCTGATCATCCTGCTGGGCATGGCTCTGAAAGATCCGCTGGATGCACTGGCTACCAAGCCCGGCTTCAAGTGGATGCAGACCCTTGGCCCCAACATGATCTCCATCTTCATCATCTTTGCTCTGTTGTACTGGGTAGGCATGGCGCGTATCGTCCGCAGCCAGATCCTGATCCTGAAGGAGAGCGAGTACGTTACCGCTGCCCGCGCACTGGGCGCTTCTAGCGGCCGTATCATCAAAAAGCATCTGCTCACCAACTGCATCGGTACTCTGATCGTTACCACCACCCTGCAGATCCCGGCTTCCATCTTTACCGAGAGCTACCTGAGCTTCATCGGTCTGGGCGTTGCAGCTCCGCTGCCCTCTCTGGGTTCTCTGGCTACCGATGCCGTCAAGGGCATGAACACCTACCCCCATCTGCTGATCGCCCCCGCACTGATGATCAGCGTGATGATCCTTGTGTTCAACCTGTTCGGCGATGGCCTGCGCGATGCCTTTGACCCGAAGCTGAAGAATTGATGAGGTGAACAGAAATGAGCGAGAAAATTCTTGATATCAAAGATGAACGCCTTTCTTTCTTCACCCCTGCGGGCGAAGTAAAGGCACTGAACGGCGTTTCCTTTACCATGAATCAGGGCGATGTTCTGGGCGTTGTGGGCGAGTCCGGCTCCGGTAAGTCGGTCACCGCCTACTCCATTATGGGCCTGACCGCTTACCCCGGCAAGCTGGTGGGCGGCAAGGTTTGGTTCAACGGCCACGAGATCGAGAACATGAAGGAGAAGGACTTCCGCAAGATCCGCGGCAACGAGGTCTCCATCATCTTCCAAGACCCCATGACCAGCCTGAACCCGGTGTACACCATCGGCAACCAGATCGTGGAGGTCATCCGCCTGCACACCGATAAGAACAAGGCCGAGGCATGGGCACGCGCCAAGGAGCTGCTGGAGCTGGTTGGCATCAATGAGCCTGAGAAGCGTCTGAAGCAGTACCCCCACGAGCTTTCCGGCGGTATGCGCCAGCGCGTGATGATCGCGATTGCACTGGCCTGTGAGCCTAAGCTGCTGATCGCTGACGAGCCTACCACTGCACTGGACGTGACCATTCAGGCACAGATCCTTGAGCTGATGCAGGATCTGCGCAAGAAGCTGGGCATGAGCATCATCATGATCACCCACGATCTGGGTGTTGTGGCTTCCATGTGCGAGAAGATCGCCGTCATGTACGCCGGCCACATTGTGGAGTACGGCACTACCGACGAGATCTTCTACCAGCCGGGTCATGAGTACACCAAGGGTCTGATCAACTCCATCCCCAAGCTGAACACCGCAGAGCACGAGCGCCTTGTGCCCATCGAGGGTACCCCTGTGGACCTGCTGAATCCGCCGGCCGGCTGCCCCTTTGCGCCCCGCTGCAAGAACTGCATGAAGATTTGTCTGAGCAAGATGCCCCCGCGCACCGAGCTTAGCGATACCCATTATACCTACTGCTGGCTGCAGCAGAAGGCTGCATTTGAGAAAGGGGAAAAGGCAGAATGAGTGAACACAAGACGCTGGTCGAAGTCCAGCACCTGCAGCAGTATTTCCCCGCCGGCGGTGTGGGCAAGAACCGCAAGTACGTTCAGGCTGTGGATGACGTAAGCTTTGCCATCCGCAAGGGCGAGACCCTTGGTCTGGTAGGCGAGTCCGGCTGTGGCAAGACCACCACCGGCCGCACCCTGCTGCGCCTGTACGAACCCACCGGCGGTAAGATCTACTATGACGGCAACCTGCTGTTCGATAAGGACAACAAGATCGCAGTGGATATGCTGCCCTACCGCCGCCGGATGCAGATCGTTTTTCAGGATCCCTACGCAAGTCTGGATCCCCGCATGACCATTGGCGACATCGTGGGTGAGGGCATTGATATCCATCATCTGGCCGAGAACGAAAAGGATCGCCACGATAAGATCATCGCTCTGCTGGAGCGCGTTGGTCTGAACAGCGAGCACGCAAACCGCTACTGCCACGAGTTCTCCGGCGGTCAGCGTCAGCGCGTGGGCATTGCCCGTGCACTGGCTGTGAACCCCGAGTTCATCGTTTGTGACGAGCCTGTTTCCGCACTGGACGTTTCCATTCAGGCACAGGTCGTCAATATGTTCGAGGATCTGCAGCAGGAGATGGGTCTGACCTACCTGTTCATCGCCCATGACCTGAGCGTTGTCAAGCACATCTCCAACCGCATCGGCGTGATGTATCTGGGCAAGATGGTGGAGCTGGCCGACAGCTACGAGCTGATCGCCCACAGCATCCACCCCTACACCCGCAGCCTGATCTCCGCAATTCCGGTGGCAGACCCCATTACGGCCCGCCAGTCCAAGCGCATCGTGCTGCAGGGCGATGTGCCCAGCCCCCTGAATCCGCCGTCCGGCTGCCGTTTCCGCACCCGCTGCCCCTATGCAGACGAGCAGTGCGCCAACGAGGTGCCCGAGTTCAAGGAGGTCTCCACCGGTCACTGGGCAGCCTGCCATCACCTTGACCGCGTGAAGTGAGAACACTTCATACCAGTGAAAGGTGAAAACAATTCAACTTAGTGCTGAAATGTTGTCACAAAATGGTTACAGTCCAGGTTTTGGGCTTGTAACCGGCATGAGAACGCATTATAATCATTCGTGTTCCTCCGGTGTACATTTGCACCGGATCGAATATAGAGGCGGCTGGGGGAACCTGGCACACTCAAATTTGATATAAGGGAAGGATATTATTATGAAACGCATTTCTCGTCGTAATTTCCTCAAGGTTGCAGGCGTGGGTGCCGCTGCTCTGGGTCTGGCAGCCTGTGGCGGCAGCAAGTCCGGTTCTACCGCAACCTCCGGCACTGCTTCTTCCGCTGCTGGCTCTTCTACCGGCAGTGTCAACACCGCTGGTTTTACCGTCCAGTACGGCCCCAACCCCGAGACTCTGGATCCCTCTTTGAACAGCGCTGTTGATGGCGCCAACACCATCATCACCATCTTCGAGCCCCTGCTGATCATCAACGAGAACAACGAAGTTATTGGCGGCCAGGCTGAGAGCTGGGAAGAAAGCGAGGACGGCCTGACCTGGACCTTCACCATGCGTGACGGTCTGAAGTGGAGCGATGGCACCGACCTGACCGCTAAGGACTTCGAGTACAGCTTTAAGCGTATGGCTGATCCTGCTACCGCTGCTCCCTATGCAGCGACCTGCCTGGGCATGATCGATGGTTTTGACGCAGCACAGGCCGGTGATACCGATGCTCTGAACGTCAAGGCAAGCGACGACGGCAAGACCCTGACCATCGTGCTGTCCTACCCCTGCTCCTACTTCGACAAGATGGCTGCTTTCGCATCCATGAGCCCTGTGCAGCAGGCTACCGTTGAGGCCAACGGCGATGCATGGTGCACCTCCGCTGAGACCTTCGTCTCCAACGGCCCCTACATGATCACCGAGTGGACTCCCTCCGAGCGTATCGTTCTGACTAAGAACCCCAACTACGTTGGCGGCTGGGATAGCTCCAAGATCGTTTCCGACAGCATCACCCTGCTGCTGCTGGAGGACTCTTCCGCTGCCTTCGCTGCTTACAACAGCGGCGAGGCTGTCCTGATCAAGGACGTGCCCACCGACGAGATCCCCAGCCTGACCAAGGCAGAGGACGGCGGCGACTTCTATGTTGACACCATTCTGGGCACCTACTACGTCAGCATGAATCTGCAGCGTGATGCTTTCCAGGATGTCAAGGTCCGCAAGGCTCTGGCTCTGGCTATCGACCGCGACTACGTTGCCAACACCATCATGCAGGGCACCTACTCTGCTGCTTCCAACATTGTCGGCCCTGCCATCGTGGACGCGCAGGGCTACTTCTACGACAACGCAAACGGCGGTTCTCCCTACATTGCTGATGACTACGAGGCAAATATGGCCGAGGCTAAGAAGCTGCTGGAAGAGGCTGGCTACCCCAATGGCGAGGGCTACCCCACCATCGAGTACAGCACCAACGATTCCGGCTACCATGTGCCTCTGGCAGAGTACCTGCAGCAGACTTGGGGCGATCTGGGCATTACCCTGACCATCAACAAGATGGAGTGGTCCTCCTTCACCCCCGCTCGTCGTGCAGGTGAGTACGATGTTGCCCGTAACGGCTGGGTCATGGACTACAACGATCCCTCCAACATGCTGGATCTGTTCTGCACCGGCAACGGCAACAACGATGGTAAGTACTCCAACGCTGACTTCGATGCTGCTATGGAGGCTTCCAAGGTTGCTGATGTCACCGAGCACTTTGCACAGCTGCATAAGGCTGAGGACATCCTGATGGAGGATATGGGCTGCATCCCCGTTGCTTACTACAACGAGTTCTGGCTGCAGACCGCTTCTCTGAAGGGCACCTGGCACAGCCCCTACGGCTACTGGTACCTGCAGTACGGCTACATCGAGGAGTGATCTCCTCCCTGTGCTGTGCAGCGTAAGCTGAACCGTAAACTATAAGCACTAAGCACCCCGCTGATCGGAAACGGCTGGCGGGGTGCTTTTTTGCCGTTATTTTGTAAAAAAGACGAGTGCTCGGTTTTGCCGAGCACTCGTCTTTTATATGTAAACCAGATTGAAAAGGTACCAGCTTACACCGCAGCCATGGCGGCCAGAACGCTCTGCCAGCTCTTGCTGCGTGCGGCAGGCACCGGGGCGGGGCGGGTGCGCCGTGCAGCAGGGGCACTATGACCGGCTGCGGGGGATACGGTCGAGGCAGGGGAGGGGCAGAAGAACACAGCGGTGTCCTTTGCCAGCCACTGCGCAGCCAGTGCAGCGGCCTGCGGGTCAGATTGGAGGGCGCGGCGCTCGTTCCCGGCCAGAAAATCAGCCAGCCAGTACAAAATTGCGGCCAGCGGCAGGCAGGGCGAAGCGTCCTGATTCCAGTAACTCCAGCGTGCGCCGCAGCCAAGGTGACTTTCCACCGTGATCTGTGCACCGGTGCGGGTATTCTGCGGGATGGAGCCAACATAGTTGGTCCCGGCGCGCTGCCCAAGCTCCTCAATAAGGCGCTGGGTGCGGTCAGCATCCAGCCGATCCTCCCGGCAGTAGGCGCGGAAGTCGGTCTGGCTCAGCAGGCTGTCGGCACTGGACGGAAAACGCCCGGTCAACTGCCCATCCGCATTGTGGCACAGCTGCCAGCCCTTGCGGAACAGCTGGAAATTCAGGCAGCGCCGCCCCATGGTGGAGTAGCACACAAGGGCGCTTTGCTCCCCGGGCAGCTGTTTTACTTCAAGATAGGCATCGTTGCCGCAGATGTCCTGCAAACGGACGGTAAGCAGCAACTGTGCACCGGCGTGCTGGGTGGACATGGCGTTGTGCATTGCGTCAAAATAGCGGGAAGCGTCCATGATTGATCTCCTTCCTATAGCAATTCAACTTTTTAATGCAGCAGCAACAACGTTGAATTGCATATCGCAAATATGCTGTTTGAATGTTGCACTAATTTCTTGCCTTGCGATAAAAGCAAACAGCGAAACGTTGTAAAAGCGCCAGCCGGGTGATCGGGCCGACAGGCTGTATAAAACTTCTCTGAACGTAGTATAGCATACTTTTGAATAAAAAACAACTGTAAGTTTTTCAAAACGACAAATTTTTGCAAAAACTTGTAGCGCAGAGCGAACAAAGGTTCAAAGTATGGTTGTGCTTTGCAATAAACAGTTGTAAAAACGACCCCTGCGGGAAATGCCGACTAAGGCCGGTACTGCTCCCACAGGGGTCGTTTTATTTTACTTCAATCGCCAAGTTCCCGGATCTCGTTCTGGATCAGCCGTCCGGCAGCCCGGGCAAGCTGATCCATGCCGCGGATACGCGCCATATTTTTGCCGTAGATCTGCGCGGCGGCACCGGCGCTGCTGTCCTCGCCCATAAAAACAGCAGACACCCGCACGCCCTGCCGCTGCAAGGTGCGCACCTGCGCGGCGGTATCGGCCACACCGGCGGCGTCCTCGTAGGCGCAGCCAAGCGGGTTCTCCGCTGTGGGTGGGATGCGGCGGCTGTCGTTGGGGCTGGCATCGGTCAGCAGGATCATCAGGTGGCGCGGGGCGGGGCCGGGGGCATACCGGATCAAATCACCTGCTGCCCGCAGCGCCAGACCGTCCCGGTTCCAGCCCGAGGCAAAATAGCGGAAAATGTTCTGCCGGTTCTTGTCCGCAAAGCCTTTCAGCACCCGCAGCACCGTGTAGCCCCGCAGGCTGCTGAAGGCGCTTACCCGCACCGGAATGCCGCAGTTGGCCAAGCTTTCGGCCAGAATGACACCCTGCGCCGCGATCACCTCCTGACAGTGCAGGCGGGAGGCAGAGGCGTCCAGCAGCAGATCTACCGTAAAGGCGGGGCAGTTTTCCTCCTCCGGGCACAAAAACACCCGGTCGTCGTTCAGGTAAGGGGCGCGCCACACCCGCCCGGCGCACAGATCACCGCTGCGTGCCACCCGCTGGTCGGGCTGCTGATGCACCAAAATGCAGTTGCGGATCTGCTCGGTAAGGCGCAGTACAACACTTCGATGCAGCTCCTGATTTTTTGCATAGTAGGCGCGGTTGCGTTCGGCCTGCAATTCGGCCTGCTGCGCCAGCTGCCGCGCTTCCGGGGTGGGCGCCTGCGCCGGGCTGGGCACACCGGCGCTGAACCACAAATGACAGCCCAGATGCACTCCGGTGCACAGCTCCTGCTCGGCCTTGTGCAGCTGTTCCGGCGGGTAGAAGCAGCGCCCGAAGCAGCTTTCAATGTAGGCGCGGTCCTGCGCGGCGCGCTGCTTCAGGGTAATGTTTGCCCGGCGCTTGTCCACCGCCAGCCCGCTGCCGGTGGCATCCACCGCACCGGAATGCTCCACCGTCACCCGGTCGGTCTTGATCATCTGGGTGGGCATGGTTTTGGTGGCAAGCTTTGCCCAAAAGCCTTGCAACCGCAGATGCAGCGCGGGCTTCTGGCGTACCTCGCCGTCAAACAGGGCAAATTTTGCAAACAGCGCCAGCAGGTCGTTTTTGAGCTGTGCTGGTTCCGGTACGGTCTCCGGTTCCAGCGCGGCAGCAAGGCTGCTCTCGTAAGGGGTCATGACCGGGGTGGTGCGTCCAAGCACCCTGCGCCAGCGGGCAGCCTGCATGGTGTACACCAGCTGGTTTTTCGCCATCCACTCCTGCCGCGAAAGCTTGTACTGGATGGCAAAAAAGTAGTCCGCGTGGGCAAACCGCAGCGCCTCCAGCACCGGGCGGCGGGGCAGCTCCAGCCGATAGGCGGCGTTTTCTAAGTACAGCCACGCCATGTCGTCCAGCATGGGCTGGCGCATATCGCCCTCCCAAGCGGAAAAAATGTCCCGGATCAGCGCGTCACCGTAGTATTTGTGCACCAGCCCCACGATGCAGTTCATGTAAAAATCAATGGTGCCGTCCGTGTTGCGGGCCAGAAACAGCGGCTCAAAGCCGTAGGCTCCGGCAGCGGCCCAGACCTGATTGGCCGCACGCCGCTCCTGCGCGGTGTAGCTTTGGGCGTCCATCAGGCAAACAGCTTTCCGGCATCCAGCTTGGCCGGGATGCGTGCGGCGATCACGTCCCGGATCAGCCCCTGCTCGTAGGAGTCAAAGGCCTTGTTGGTGATGCCCATATCCAGCGCCGCCCCGGCCGGGATGCCCCGCCGAATCAGCCGCAGCGCGTCCAGCATACCGCGCAGATCCAGCGCTTTGGTAGAAATTTCTGCACTGTCGCATTTTTTCTGCAGGTCCAGAAACAGCAGTGCAAACTGATGCACATATTTTGCGGTAAGATCCGGGAACTGCGCCCGCAGCAGCTTTTCCAGATTATCTTGGGTGATGGTGGGCATCTGCACCACCGCAAAGCGAGAGGTCAGCGCCTCGTTCAGCTCCCGGGTGCCCGCGTAGCCGTAGTTCATGGTGGCAATAAAGCGGGTCTCCTCGGCCAGCGGGATGCGGTCGTAACCGGGTACGTCGATGGCGCGGCGGAAGTCCAGTACTGCGTGCAGCACCGCCAGCGCCTCGTTTTTGGCCATGTTGATCTCGTCCAGCACGCCAAAGCCGCCGCACTGTGCGCAGCGGTACACCGGCCCGGGACGGAACACCACCTGCCCGCCCGCAAAGGTATCCATGCCGATGAGGGAGGCGGCGTCCATGTTTACATGAAAGGAGATGTCCCACGCGGGGCGGCCAAAGGCGGCGGCAAGGTTTTCGGCCAGCACGTTTTTGCCGGTGGCCTTGCCGCCGGCCAGCAGCAGGTTTTCGCCGCAGAGGATGGCCGCCAGCGCCTGCTCCCACACCTCTTTGCCGTAGTAGGTAAAGGCAGGGGCGGGAATGCGCGGGCGCAGCGCCTCGCTGAGCGTATGGGCGGCGCGGTATTCCTGCACCGCCGCAAGCAGGGCAGGGTCCACCCCTTCCTGCCGTAAGGTATCCAGAATATCCGACATTTGTACAAACACCTCGATCTTGTGACCGGGCGGGAATGAACTACCCGGTTTCACGTTTATCATAGCACAATCGCGGGCATTTGTGTAGGGGGCGTGCGGGGTAAAAAAGCAAAGAGGGGCAACCCCGAATGGGGCTGCCCCTCTTCACATGAAAAAGAAGAAAAGAAGAAACGCTTAGAGTATGCCGGGGAACTGCGCTTTATCAGGCGTTCTCCAGACCTGCCATCTGCTTGACAGCCTTCATGGCGTAGGTCAGGGTACGGCCCATAGCCACACCGGCCATCAGGCAGGGGTAGTTGTTGGCAAAGAAGCTGCCGGACATATCGCCGGTGATGTACAGACCCTCCATGGGCTGATTGTTGGTGTCCAGAGCCTGACCCTTTTCGTTGATGGCGATGCCCTGCTCAGTGGTCAGCAGGGAAGCACCCAGCCAGCAGCCGTAGAAGGGCGCGGTGCGGATGGCGCTCAGGCGGTAAGCGGGCTTGCCGAAGTCCTCGTCGTTCTGCTTATCGTACAGCTCATTGTAGCGCTCCACGGTAGCAAGGAAGGTATCCTTGGCAGCGCCGGTAAAGCCCATCTTGTCGGCCAGCTCCTCGAGGGTATCGGCCTTGAAAAAGCAGCCCTCCTTCTCGCCGTTCTCGACCTGCTGAGCAAAGTAGTCCTCGCCGAGGTTGCGGGTCTGGGCAGAGCAGCCGATGGTGTGAAAACGCTTTGCATCCTCGATGAAGTTTGCATCGCTGATCTGGGCGTAAACGCGGCCCGGCTGGTGGGCAGCGGCGTAGACGATATCGTTGTAGGGACTGCTCTCGTTGGCAAAGCGCTCGCCGTTGCGGTTCACCTTCAGGAAAGGCTGGGTGCCGGGGTTGAACTGGCGGATCTTGCCCGGGAAGGCCTTGCCGCCAAAGGCGGAGTCGCTGTCCACATAACCGCCGTCCACACCGGGGGCAACGATGCCGCGGTCAAACAGCATGGGAGCGGCTTCCTTATCCAGATTAGCACCTGCCCACACGGCAGCGCGGATACCGTAGCCCTTGTCGGCAGGGGAGTAGGAGCAGGCGGTGGTCACGCTGGTGCCCAGCGGATCCAGCTGCTCCATCATATAGGGGTTGCCGGGGAAGCCGCCGCAGGCCAGAAGCACGCCCTGATTGGCGTTGTAACGGATGAAGTGGTCATCCTCGGTGCTCTGGGCGATGATGCCGGTAATGCGGCCATCGCTGTTCTTTTCCAGCTTTGCCAGACTGGTCTTGAAGTCCACATCGTAGCCCAGCTCCTGAATGTACTGCAGCAGCAGCTCATTGCGGGGTGTGCCGGAAGCACTCTCGCTGGCCATGTAGTTGTGCTCCTGCACAGGGTAGAGGTAGTCGGTGTTGTGCTCGGCATTCTCTGCGGGCCATGCAGCCTCGCTGCCGGAGGTGAAATCGCACACCCAGCCGTACTTATCCTCCAGAATGCTGCGCATGAAGTCGTGCATAGCGGCAGACTCGTTGATCCAGGTTTTGACCACGCGCTGGTCGCACTTGCCGGAGGCGTAGCGGGAGATCTCGCTCAGCAGCTTTGCCTTATCGGTGGCGGGTTCGCCAGCCTCCTTAGCGGCAGCAGAATCAACAGCTCCGTACCAGTGACGGGTGTCCTGCACGTTGGCGTTCTGCTCGATAACACGGAAGTTCAGACCGTTGGCAGCAGCATAGGCGGCGGCAAACATACCGCCGTTGCCAGCGCCCACGATCAGGATATCGGTGTCCACGGTCTCGGTGATGGCAGCCTCGTCGATGTCAGGCTCTTTGCCCAGCCAGTCGTTCTCATCGCCGGTGGGCAGCTGCACGCTGGAGACCACGGCCTCGCCCTTTGCCTGTGCGTAGCAGCTCTTGGCAGCCTTCATCACGGCGTCGGAGGTGATGGTAGAACCGGAAACACCGTCGATCTCGGCAGAACCGGCAGCCAGCAGCTGCTCGCGTAGCTCGTCGGCAGCGGCAGCGCCGAAGGAAGCGGTCTCGCCGGAGGTATCCACCACCACGTCGGTGACAGCGCTGTCGGAGAAGGTCATAGTGACCTTGACGGTAGAGGAAATGCCCTCGGCAGTGCCCTCGTAGGTGCCGGGGATGTACTGGCCGGCAGCACCGGAAGTGGAAGCGGAAGCAGAACCGGAGGCGGCATTGCAGGCAGCCAGAGCACCGGCGGTCACACCGCTCATGGCGGCGGCAGCGGCAATCTTGATAAAGCCCTTACGGGAGATCTTGTTCATAGGTACGCTCTCTTTCTTTTTGCTCTTCTTTGTGTTCCTTCTTATCGTGCGGCAAAGTAAAAGACACTTTGCTGAATCCTTAACAATTGTAGCGTAGAAGGGTACTATTTACAATTCAAGTTTGGAATATTATAATTAAGGAAAACCTAATGTATTGCAGGAGGAAGGAAAGCATGAACGAGAGCGCACTGGAAGGCTTTGTAAAGATCGTGGAACTGAACAGCTTTTCTGCGGCGGCAGAGGCGCTGTATCTTTCCCAGTCGGCACTTTCGCAGCAGATCCGCACGCTGGAAGGGCAATTGAGGTTCGAGCTGTTCCAACATGTACCGCGCCGGGTGGCGCTGACCCCGGCAGGACAGGATTTTTACCCCAAGGCAAAGCAGCTGGTAGCCCTGTATCAGCAGGCAGTGTGCCATGCCCGAGCGGTGCAGCAGCAGGAAAAACCGCCGGAAAGACATCTGATCATCGCAGGGTGTCATGAGGCAATGCGGATGTTCGTATACGACCTGTTTTCACTGACAAGCGAGCTGTGTCTGCAATACACGCCTATTCTGGGACAGTGCGCCAACCGCAGCGAGGTCTGGCGCAGCCTGAAAAAAGGGGAGATGGATCTTTCCTTCCAGCTGGAAAGTGCAGAGTTCTACGCGCAGGGGCTTACCTTTGTGCCGCTGTTCTATATGCCGGAACTTTGCATCCCCATCCACCCGCCCGCTGATATGCCGACGGGCAGGCTGACCTTGGAGCAGGCGCTGCAATACCGCTGGCTGCTCATCAAGGAGATGTACCAGACTGTCTACGAGACAAGTCTTGTGCAGGAGGGAATGGACCGCGGGGTGGAGTTTACGCCGGTGGGCGGTATTCGCAGTGCGCCCTACGGAGACCCGGCGCTCAAGATGGTTCCGGCGGTCTACTACCGCAGACCCGACCTCAGCTTTGTGCGGGTACTGGACTGGGGCAGTGGACACCGGTTTGGCATCGTGCTGGGGCAAAAGCGCGAGGACCCGGTGGTAATGGCTTATGTCCGCGCGTTGCAGCGGCAGCTGCCGTCCCTTGCGGAAAAGCTGTTTGGCCTGAAGCTGGAACCGGTGGCGGAATAAAAAAGCAAGAGCACCTGCTGTCCTCAAAAAAGGAAGGCAACAGGTGCTCTTTTGCAGTTATAGTGCGATAACAGGTGCTTTAATCCACCACGTCCTCGAACTGGCTGTTGTACAGGTCAGCGTAGAAGCCGCCGGCCTCGATCAGCTGGTCGTGGGTGCCCTGCTCCACAATGTCGCCGTCCCGCATCACAAGGATGAGGTCGGCATCGCGGATGGTGGAAAGGCGGTGGGCGATGACAAAGCTGGTACGGCCCTCCATCAGGCGGTCCATGGCGGTCTGGATGCGCTGTTCGGTGCGGGTATCCACGCTGCTGGTAGCCTCGTCCAAAATCAGGATGCGGTTATCTGCCAGAATGGTGCGGGCGATGGTAAGCAGCTGCTTCTGTCCCTGACTGACGTTGGAGGCGTCCTCGTTCAGCTCCATCTGGTAGCCGCCGGGCAGGGTGCGGATAAAGTGGTCGGCGTTGGCAGCCTTTGCGGCGGCGATCACCTCTTCATCGGTGGCATCCAGCCGACCGTAACGGATGTTCTCCATGATGGTGCCCTTGAACAGCCATGTGTCCTGCAGCACCATGCCAAAGCCTTCGCGCAGAGCGCTGCGGTCAAAGTCCCGCACATCGTGGCCGTTCAGGGTGATGGAACCGGCGTCCACATCGTAAAAGCGCATCAGCAGCTTGACCATAGTGGTCTTGCCCGCGCCGGTGGGGCCTACGATGGCTACCTTCTGGCCGGGCTGCACCGTGCAGCTGAAGTCGTGGATAACAGTCTTGTCCGGGGTGTAGCCGAAGCGCACATGGTCAAAGGTGACCTGTCCGTCAATGTCGGCGGGGTCGGCGCGGCGGGCAGGGTCTGCCAGTTGCTCTTCCTCCGGCTCGTTCAAAAACTCGAATACCCGCTCGGCGGCAGCGGACATGCTTTGCAGCATATTGGACACCTGCGAGAGTTGCTGGATGGGCTGGGTAAAGTTTTTGACGTACTGGATAAAGGCCTGAATATCACCAATGGTGATGACCCCGTTTGCGGCAAAAATGCTGCCCACGATGGCCACCGCCACATAGCCCAGGTTGCCCACAAAGTTCATGATGGGCATCATCAGGCCGGAGAGGAACTGGCTCTTCCATGCGGATTCGTACAGCTTATCGTTGGCGGCGTTGAAGTCTGCCAGCACCACGGCCTCCCGGTTGAAGGCCTTGACCACGTTGTGACCGGCGTAGACTTCCTCGACTTGACCGTTGACCACGCCCAGCGTGGCCTGCTGTGCCTTGAAATACTTCTGGCTGAACTTGACCACCACCAGCACCAGTGCCAGCGATACCGGTAAAATCAGCAGAGCGATCAGAGTCATGCGGGGGCTGATGGAAAGCATCATCACCAGCACACCGATCATGGTGGTCACGCTGGTGATCAGCTGGGTGATGCTTTGGTTCAGGCTCTGCCCCAGCGTGTCCACATCGTTGGTGATGCGGGAGAGCACCTCGCCCACGGTGCGCTTTTCAAAGTACGCCAGCGGCAGGCGGTTGATCTTTTCACTGATCTGACGGCGGAAGTCGTAGCAGACCTTCTGGGAAAGGTCGGTCATCAGCCAGCCCTGAATAAAGCTGAAAGCGCTGCTCAGCAGGTACATCCCCAGCAAAAACAGCAGAATGCGGGCGATATACACAAAATCAATGCTGCCGGTGCCGCGCAGCCGGGCGATCCAGCCGGTGGCAAGGGCAGTGGTGGCTTTTGCCAGCACCTTGGGGCCTGCAATGTTGAAGATGGTAGAAAGAATTGCAAACAGCATGGCTGCCGCAAGGGGCAGCTTGTAGTGGCTCATGGTGCGGATGAGCTGCCGCAGCGTGCCTTTAAAGTCCTTGGCACGCTCGGTGGTGGGACGTCCGGGTCTGGGCATATCACTCACCCTCCTTTTCTGTATTCAGGGTATCCAGCGCCAGCTCTTTCTGGCTCAGCTGGCTGCGGGCGATCTCCTGATATTCCGGGCAGCTGACCATCAGCTGGGCATGGGTACCCTTGCCCACCAGCTTGCCCTCGTCCAGCACAAGGATCTGGTTTGCGTGCAGCACGGTGGAGATGCGCTGTGCCACAATGATCACAGTGGCGTTGTCGGTCTGTGCCTTCAAAGCGCGGCGCAGCGTTACATCGGTCTTGTAGTCCAGTGCCGAGAAGCTGTCGTCAAACAGATAGACCTTGGGATTTTTGGCAATTGCCCGGGCAATGGAAAGCCGCTGCTTCTGGCCGCCGGATACGTTGGAGCCGCCCTGTGCAATGGGGCTTTGGTAGCTTTCGGGCTTTGCCTCGATAAAATCAGTGGCCTGCGCAATGGCAGCAGCCTTTTGCACCTGTGCGTCGGTGATATCCTTACCGCCGAATTTCAGGTTGCTGTCAATGGTGCCGCTGAACAGCACACCCTTCTGGGGCACATAGCCCAGCAGGTCGTGCAGCTGTGCCTGCGGCATCTCGCGCACGTCAATGCCGTCCACGGTCACCTTGCCGCCGGTCACATCATAAAAACGGGGGATGAGGTTGAGCAGGGTGGATTTGCCGCAGCCGGTGGAGCCGATGATGGCGGTAGTCTCGCCGGGCTTTGCGGTAAAGCTGATGTGCTCCAGTGCATCGCTGTCTGCACCGGGGTAACGGAAGCTCACGTCCTCGAACTGCACAACGCCCTGCCAGTCGGTGTGCGCCTGTACAGCTTTTGCAGTGGCTTTGTCCGGGTCGTGGATGGTGGCTTTGGTGCGGATGACCTCGTCGATACGATCCGCAGCCACACCGGCGCGGGGCAGCATGACGGCCACCATCGCCAGCATCAGGAAGGACATGACGATCTGCATGGTGTAGGTGATAAAGGCGATCATTTCGCCCACCTGCATGGTGCCGGCGTCCATGGCCTTGCCGCCGAACCAGACGATGAGCAGACTGGTGCCGTTCATGATCAGGGTCATAAAGGGCATCATGGCCACCATGGCGCGGTTGGTAAACAGCTGGGTGCCCATCAGTTCCCGGTTGGCCTTATCAAAACGCTGCTCCTCAAACTTTTCGCGGCTGAAGGCGCGCACCGGCATGATGCCGGTCAAGATCTCGCGGCTGACCAGATTCAGCCGGTCCACCAGCTGCTGCATCACCTTGAATTTGGGCATGGCAACGCTCATCAGGAAGATCAGCAGCAACAAAAGCAGAGCCACATCCAGCACCACGATCCACGAAAGGCCGGAGCTGTTGCCTACAACGTGCAGCACACCGCCAATGCCCAGAATGGGTGCGTAGGCCACCATGCGCAGCAGGATGACGCAGACGAACTGCACCTGCTGGATATCGTTGGTGGTGCGAGTGATGAGGGAGGCGGTGGAGAAGTTCTCGATCTCTGCATTGGAGAAGCCGATGACACTGGAGAAGGTTTCCCGGCGCAGGTCACGACCGATGGCGGCGGATACCCGGGAGGCAAGGAAGCCCACGGCCACAGCCACGGCCACCATCAGCAGGGTGAGCGCCAGCATCTGGCCGCCCACCCGGAAGAGGTACTGCATCTGCACATCCCGCGCAACGCCCTGTGCCTCGTATTCCAACTGCACCAGCAGCAAAGACTGGCTTTTCAGGTTTTCCAGCAGGGTGCTGTCCAGCTGGCTCATGGCACTGTCCAGCTGCTTTTGCAGCATACTGCGGTCAAAACCGGGCATCTGGCTCATGGCGGCAAACTGGCTGCAAACGGTGTCCAGATCTGCTGCCGTGGGGGTGACGGTCTCGGTGTCGGTGTCCGCAGCGGCAGAGGGCATCTCGGCAAGGCCGGTCATGCCCATGCTGTTCTGCCCGGCGGGGGTGTTGGCGGCCTGTGCGGCAGCCATATACAGCACGATGTCCGGGGTGGTCACGGCATCTTCCAGTGCGGTGCGCTCGTCCTCGGTCAGGTCGGAGCGCAGCTGCAACACGCCATCGTCCTGCAGATAGTACTGGTAGGCGCTTTGCAGCTTCTGCGCATCCTCCTCGTTCATCAGCAGGTTCAGCGCGTCCAGCGTACTCTGGCGCACCGTCTGGGGCAGGGGGCTTTCAATGCCGCCCTGCTGGATGCCGGTGTCCACGATCTTGCTGGTGTAGTCCGGCAGGGCAAGGTCGCAGTACGCCTGCACGAACAGCAGTGCGAACACCACAAGGCAGACCGCCCAGTGCCGGGCCAGCTGCTTAAAGATCTTTGTCATGGTTCGTTTCTCCCTTCGGGTCAATGTTGCGCGCGGCATTTTCCGCAAGAATGGCATCCATCAGCGCGCCGCGCAGCGCGTCCATCTGGGCTGCCTGCTCCGGCTCTAACCGTGCCAGCACGCTGGCAAAGTAGTCGCGCAGAGCCTGCTCACACTGGTGGCACAGCTCATACCCTTTGGGGGTGATGCGCACCAGCGTTTTGCGGCGGTCGGCGGGGTCCGGCTCCCGCACCACGGTGCCGTCCTGCTCCATCAACCGCAGCCCGCGCGAGACCGCCGGCAGCGGCTGTCGAATCTCCCGGGCAAGGTCAGAGACATAAATGGCACCGTCCCTGCCGTGGCAGTTGATGGAATGCAGCAGGCCTTCCAGCATATTAAAGTGGCATTTGGGGCAATCGGCCAGCGCCGCCCGCATCCCGGCCTTGGATGCCTTGCTCAGCTGCCCGATAAAGTGGCACATCCCCTGAAAGTTGGGGGTACTTGGCTCGGACACAACAGTCCCTCCTCGTTTGCATTTTCAAATACTTAACAGCTATTAAGTATTAACGCCTGATAAGCATATTCCTTTTGCAGCGGGATTGCAAGAGAATAGGGAAATATTAAACAAAAATTCACAAAAAACTTGTAGGCTTTGTCAATGCGCAAATCAGCTCTCGCTGCATAGAAATAAAGGACAGGCAGAAACGGAGGGTGCGGATGGAGCAGGGATTCCAAGTGTTGTTACAGGTATTCGGCGGATTGGCGCTGTTTTTATATGGGACGGACAGCCTGTGCAGGGCAGTACAGCAGGGGGCGGGCAGGCGGCTGCGCAGCTTGCTGGCGCGGTGCACCGCAAACCCGGTGACGGGACTGCTGACCGGGGCGGCGGTCACAGCGGTGCTGCAAAGCAGCTCGGCGGTCACGGTCATGGTCATTGCCTTTCTGGCGGCGGGGCTGTTGCAGCTGCGGCAGGCGGTGCCGGTGGTGTTCGGGGCAAATATCGGTACAACGGTCACGGCACAGCTGCTGGCGTTCCGGGTGGAAAGCTGGCGGTATCTGCTGCTGTTTGGCGGGGTGCTGCTCTGCCTGGCCTGTAAAGACTGGCGGGGACGCTGCGTGGGCGAGGCAGTGTTCGGCTTTGGACTGCTGTTCGAGGGCGTCACGGTGATGCGCAGCGCCATGGAACCGCTGCTGCAAAGCCCGCTGCTCCGGCTGGAGCTTGACCGGGTGCAGCAAAGCCCTTTGCACGGGCTGCTGGCGGGTGTCTGCATGACTTTAACGGTGCAAAGCAGCTCTGCCACGGTGGCGCTGCTGCAAAGCATGGCGGCGCAGCCCGGGGCAGACGGCGTGCACAGCCTGCTGGGGCTGACGGCGGCTATCCCCATTCTGCTGGGGGATAACATCGGCACCACCATCACAGCGATGCTTGCCGCCATTGGGCAGGGAAGAGATGCCAAGCGGGTGGCGGCAGCCCACGCCATTTTTAACCTGAGCGGCGCGGCGGTGTGCTGTGCACTCTTGCAGCCCTTTGCGGCGCTGGTGCGGCTGTGCTCGCCCACAGGGGCAGAGTGCGCGGTAATCGCCCGGCAAATCGCCAACGCGCATACTCTGTTCAACGTACTGTGTGCGCTGGTATGGCTGCCCCTGACCGGGCAGATGGTGCGGCTGGTCTGCGCGCTGCTGCCCGATAAAAATCGCCCGGAAGAACGGTTGTAAACCGGAGCGGGGAATGGTATACTGAAGCAGATGATACTATTATATATAAAGGATGGAATGCAATGAAACGAAAAATCGGTAGGCTGTGCATGGTGCTGGGTGCGGTGCTGATCTTATGCGCCGCCGGGCTGCTGGGCTACAACCGGTGGGATGCCGCCCGGGCAGAAAAGGCTTCGCAGGAAGTATTGGGCGAACTGGAGCAGACCATGCAAAAGACCATCACGGAGCACCAGCAGGAAAACGAGACTGCAGCCCCGCAGCCGATGCTGGACCCGGCGCAGGAAATGACCACCGTGGAGGTGGAAGGGCGTGACTACATCGGGGTGCTTTCCATCCCGGCGGCGGGGCTGGAACTGCCGGTCATGGCGCAGTGGAGCTATGCGGGGCTGAAGGTCTCCCCCGGGCGCTACAGCGGCACCACCTATGCCGATGATCTGGTACTCTGTGGCCACAACTACGCAAAGCATTTCAGCCCCATCAAGTGGCTGGCGATCGGCAGCCCGGTGTACTTTACGGATGCGGACGGTCTGCGCTGGAGCTACGAGGTGGAGAGTGTGGAGACTTTGCAGCCCACCCAGATCGAGGAGATGACCACCGCCGCCGAGACGGACAGCTGGGATCTGACCCTGTTCACCTGCACCTCCGGCGGCAACGCCCGGTATGCAGTGCGCTGTGTGCGGACTGGTTATCCTGTCCGGGTGACGGACGCGGCAGAGTAATGCCGGCACAGCGTGACGATTTGGAATGGCTTCCGCTTTGCTCTAGCCATTATCAGCGGAAAATTTGTTTTTAATTTCGGGATAGCGGAGCGTCTGCGGACGCTCCGCTATCCCATTTTCACGAGAAGGGGTCGTGATGAAAACGGCAGCTATAACGCCTGTTTCCTGCGGAAATGCGGCGCTGCGGGGGACTGCCAAAGACCCGATTTCCAAGGAAAGTGGCTGCGAACGGTGTGAGCAGACTAGGGTGGCATACGCTGCTTTTTGCGCAAAAAGTCTGCGAAAACGGTTGAAAGTCCTTTTTATGGTATCCTGATTGTGCGATACTGTGTTTACCGGGGAAGTCCCGGGTACAAAACAGACACACAGGAGGGAAACACCATGAAGGATTTTGAGTTGCGTTATGTGGGCAGTCATGTGGAGGTATACACCGGCAGTGGTGTGTTCCTGTTTTCAGCCGATACGGTGCGGGAGGCCATGGAGGAGCTGGCCGGGTAAGCGGGGATATCCTGCACCCCGAGAAGGCACAATGTAAAATGTATGTAAAATAAAAGAAAGCTTTTGGTTTTACACCCGGAAACATGTTGCGAAATGTGTGGAAAAAGTAACTTTCCTGTAAAATAAACCTTGTTGAGACGCCCCCTTTGATGGTATAATAAAAATAAGCGGCTTCCGGAACAGTGCAGCGCTGTGCGTGCGTAAGGTTCCGGCGGCTGTGTGCTGTAAAGGATAAAAAGGGAAGTTTCATATTAGGAGTATCGTTATGGATATCACACACATTACCTCTCTGCTGGGCGGCATTGCGCTGTTCTTGTATGGTATGTCCATCATGGGCGCCGGACTGGAAAAGCTGGCAGGCGGCAAGATGCAGGGCGTATTGCAAAAGCTTACCTCCTCTACCATCAAAGGCGTGATCTTCGGCACACTGATCACCGGCGTCATTCAGTCGTCGGCTGGTACGGTGGTTATTTGTGTCGGTCTGGTCAACTCTGGTATCATGACACTGACGCAGTCGGTAGGCGTGATCATGGGTGCAAATATTGGTACTACGGTAACAGGTCAGTTGATCCGCATGGCGGATATCTCAGGCGACAGCCTGTGGCTGACCTTGATCCAGCCCAAGACTTTTGCCCCTGTGGTGGCGTTTATTGGCTGCATTTTTTATGTGTTCCTGCGCAATGCCAAAAAGAAGAATATCGGTCAGATCATGCTGGGCTTCGGTATCCTGTTTACCGGCATGAGCCTGATGGATACCGGTGTGGCACCCCTGCGGGAGAGCGCTGTCTTTCAGAATCTGTTCGTCACTATGACAAACCCCATTCTGGGTGTTCTGGTGGGCGTGGTGGTCACCGTGATCATCCAGTCCTCTTCTGCCTCCGTGGGTATTTTGCAGGCACTGTCCAGCACAGGGCTTGTCACCTTCAGTTCTGCCATCCCCATCATTCTGGGTGCGCATATCGGTACGGCGTTCACCCCGCTGCTCACCATCGGCGGCTCTTCCAAGGATGGTAAGCGGGCCGCGCTCATTCACCTGTACTTCAACGTCATCGGCAGCGTGATCCTGCTGGCGCTGATCTATGCGGTGCAGTTTACCATCGGCATCCCCATGTGGGGCGATGTAATGAACAAGAGCTCCATTGCAAACATCCATACTTTGTCCAGCGTGTGCGCCATGCTGCTGTTCCTGCCTTGCAGCGGGGTGCTGAGCCGCTTGGCGATGCTCACGGTGCCCAGCAGCGTGGAGGAAGCACAGGAGCTGAGCATGCCGGTGCTGGACGAGCGTTTGTACAAGAGTCCGGCTGTGGCTTTGCAGCAGGCGAAGAACGCGGTGATCAAAATGTCCCGCCGTGCTGCCCGCAACGTGGGTCTGGCTGCGCCGCTGCTTTTGAAGATGGACGAGGAGACCGTGAGTGCCATCAAGGTACGTGAGAACCTGATCGACCGCATGGAGGTGGAGATCACCAACTACCTGATCAAGCTGACCGACCAGGAGCTGGGCGACGACGAGAGCCACGCGGTGACCGAGCTGCTGAATTTTGTCACCGAGTTCGAGCGCATTGGCGACTATGCCGTGAACATCATGGAAAAGGCCGAGG
The DNA here is from genome assembly GCF_003482185.1 of Faecalibacterium sp. OM04-11BH. Classification (NCBI taxonomy): domain Bacteria; kingdom Bacillati; phylum Bacillota; class Clostridia; order Eubacteriales; family Oscillospiraceae; genus Faecalibacterium; species Faecalibacterium sp. OM04-11BH. The sequence goes on along the minus strand of NZ_QULS01000001.1, from coordinate 204,967 downwards.
AACTGTACGATAAGGAAGCCAGCTTCAGCGAGAGCGCCCAAAAGGAACTGCACCTGCTGGATGCCGCATTGGAGCGCATTCTGGCGCTGACGGACGAGGCCTTTGAGAACGATGATACCCAGAAGGCTGCACAGGTGGAGCCGCTGGAGGAGATCATTGACGTGATGGTGGAGCGCCTGCGCGACCAGCACATCCGCCGTCTGAAGGACGGGATCTGCTCCATCGACACCGGCGTGGTGTTCCTCGATGTGCTGAACAATGCCGAGCGTATCTCCGACCACTGCTCCAATATCGCAGTGCGCATGGTGGGCATGGAGGCCGGCGATGACTACGACTCCCACACCCTGAAAAGCATTATGCACCACAACCCCAGCAAGGACTATATGTTGGAGTACGAGCAGTGCCGCAAGGAGTACCTTGTGCCGCTGGAAGAAATGGAAGCCTGAATCATATAAATGCAATGAGCCGCTGCACATCGTGCAGCGGCTCATTGCATTTATTCCCCTAGATCCTCCAGCAGCAAGTCCAGCTCCCGGGGGCTGTTGACCACAAGCCCGCGCTTGATGCGCAGGGCATCATTTTCCGGCAGAAGATTGGTGTAGATACCGGTCACGCGGATCAAAGTGCCCGGGGTGCCGTCGGCGCGGCAGGTGTACACCGCCACCCGTCCGCCGCTGTCCCGCAGGCAGTAGCGGGCGGCGTCCGTCTGGGGCACTGCCTGTGCGGCAAGGCTCAGGGGAGAGGCGGGGTCGGTCTCGGACTCGGCAGGGGTTTGGGATAGTGGCAGCTTTGGCAGCGCCATCCAGAACAGACTGAATACAATGGTGAATACGCAAAGCCCGTAGAACAGGCAGACAGACAGCTTGCGCATAAAAAACACTCCCTTTCTCTGCAAGTATGCCCCGTTTGGGCGGGAGACAGACAATTTTCACACGCAGATACTGTACTTTCCACAAGAGAGTGTGTTATACTATTTATATCTGCTTAGCGCACAAAGATTGGTTCTTGCCCGGCTGGGGCGTGCGTGCTATAATATGGTATTGCAGTTTGAAGTTTCGTGTCACAAACGATGTGGATAAAACCCGGCGCAGCAATGCCCGGCAACAGTTTTGAAATGTCAGGAGGCGATCCCTATCTCCAACAATGAGATGAGAAAGATCCATCGGAGCGGCGAGGAGCAGCCTGCCCGCCCGATGGGACGTAAGGTCAATGTTTCCCAGAGCCGCCGCGAGGCACGCCCCGCAGCGGAAAACCGTACCCGCGCACCCAAGGCACCCAAAAGCCCCAAGCCGCCGAAGGAAAAGAGCAAACACCCCCTTCTGCGGTTCATTGGCCGCACCCTTGCTACGGTGCTCTGCCTTGGCATCATGCTGGGCAGCGTGGTGGCCGTGGGCATGGTGTTCTATGTGGTGCAGGCTACTGCCAACGACGGTGACCTGCTGGACTTGGACAACATCCAGTTGAGCCAGTCCAGTATGGTGGTGGCTACCGACCCGGATACCGGCGCACAGGTGGAGTATGCCACCCTGCGCTCCTCCAACAGCCACCGCGTATGGGCAGACCTGGAGCAGATCCCTTCCAACTTGCAGTATGCGTTCATCTGCACCGAGGATAAGGACTTTTACTCAGAGCCCGGTGTTAACTTCAAGCGTACCATCGGCGCAATGATCAACGAGTATCTGCTGCCCATCTACAGCTCCAAGCAGGGCGCATCCACGCTGGAGCAGCAGCTCATCAAGAACCTGACCGATGACAACAGTGCCAGCGGCATCAATGGTGCACTGCGCAAGGTACGCGAGATCTACCGCGCCCTCTGCCTGAGCCGCAGCTACTCCAAGGAGACCATTTTGGAGGCTTACCTGAACACCATCAGCTTTACCGGCACCATTCAGGGTGTGCAGACGGCGGCCAACGAGTACTTCAACAAGGACGTCAGCCAGCTGAGCCTGTGGGAGTGCGCCACCATTGCCTCTATTACCAAAAACCCCACCAACTATAACCCCTACACGAACCCCGAAAACCTGATCAACCGCCGTAACTTCATTATGTACAATATGTGGCAGCAGGGCGTGATCAGCGAGGAGGACTACCGCAACGGCGCTGCACAGCCCCTTGTGCTGGCCGAAGAAGACAGCGGCAAAAAGCCCAGCACCGTCACCTCCTACTTCACCGATGCACTGTTCAATGAGGTCGTGCAGGACATCATGGCCAAAGAGGGCATCACGGAGTCCGAGGCACAGAAGCTGCTCTATACCGGCGGCTTTACTATTGAAGCAACAGTCAACACCAAGCTGCAGTCCCAGATGGAGAACCTGATGCTGAACACCGATGATGCCTACTTCCCGGCGGGCTGGCATGAGGAAGAGGTCACCTCCATTTCGGACGATGATGTGCAGGTGTTCAACGAGGATGGCACCCCCAAGACCCGTACCGGCGAGGACGGCACCGTCTACTATTACCGCAACGTGCGCACGCAGGCTGCCATGGTCACGCTGGACTATGACGGCAATGTGCTGGCTATTGCGGGCGGCTTGGGCGAAAAGACCAAGAGCCTTTCCCTGAACCGTGCCTACAACGTGGAGCGGCAGACCGGTTCTACCATCAAGCCCATCGGCGCTTATGCGCTGGGCATTGAGTACGGTCTGGTCAACTGGTCCACCATGCTCAACAACTCCCCCCTGTACCAGAAGCAGGATATGATCATCCGGGACGAAGATTATTGTCGCAAGAACGGCCTGATGGGTCTCTCCGACAAGCAGCTCCGCGCTTACCCCAACGCATGGCGCAGCTGGCCGCGCAACTACGGCGGCAACTATGGCGATGGCAGTGATCTCCCGCTGTGGAACGGCCTCGCCCGCTCGCTGAACACCATTGCGGTGCGTGTAGGCGACCTTGTGGGCGCAAGCAATATCTTCAACTTCGTCTACAACACCTTGCAGCTGAATACGCTGGACCCCACCAACGACGTGGGTCTGGCGCAGATGGTCATGGGCAGCCAGACCAAGGGTGTTACCCCCATGGCACTGGCCGCAGCCTTCCAGATCTTCTATGATGGCGAGTACACCACCCCGCACCTGTACACCCGTGTGCTGGACCGGGACGGCAACATCTATCTGGAAAACAACGCCACCAGCTATCAGGCGCTGACCCCCGATACCGCTTACGTCATGAACCGTCTGCTGAAGAACGTTCTGTTCTCCAGTGTGGGTACTGCCAGCGGCCGCTACCCCAACTCCAACGGCATGGAAGCCTTTGGTAAGACTGGTACTGCCAGCGACGAAAAGGATCTGTGGTTTGTGGGCGGCACGCCCTATTATGTCACCGCTGTGTGGTGGGGTTACGATGCACCTTATGATATGACCAAGACCCTGTCCAAGCAGCAGGCCAAGACCCGCACCTGTGTGACCGCGTGGAAGGCACTGATGGAGCAGGCACAGGCAGACCTGCCCTATAAGGCATTCCCCACCTCCGCAGGCGTGGTGGAGCGCCGCTACTGCACCCAGAGCGGCCTTCTGGCCGGTGCGGGCTGCCCGAGCACTGCCGTGGGCTACTACCGTGCCGATGACCTGCCCGATACCTGCACCTATTCCCACGCAGCCCCGCAGGCTGCTGTCTCTACCGAGAACACAGACGACGCAGTGCCCACCCAACCGGTCGTCCCCACCGATACCAGTGCGTTGGATACGGAATAAGGGCAAAAATCGTACTTTTTCGCCCCTTTGCTGAAAAATCCGGCAAGGACAGGGCGCGCTTTACAAGACAAAACTGGACAAAGTGACAAAATAGCATCCGGGCTCTTGCATTGCAGGGGTTCGGATGCTATTATATTTTCTACAAGAACACTTGTGTTTGAGAGGTGAACAAGTTGGAACGCCGTTTTTATCTGGTGGATGCGCAGGTGCTGCCGGAGGTCTTTCTCAAGGTGGTACGCGCCAAGGAGCTGCTGGCCAGCGGGGAAGCCCGCAGCATTTCGGCTGCGACCCGTGCGGTAGAGCTTTCGCGCAGCGCATTTTATAAGTATAAGGATTGTATTTTTGATTCCGAGAATGGTCGTGAGGTCATCACGGTCATGGCCACCCTGCGGGACGAGACCGGCGCGCTGCAAAGCCTTCTGGCTGGTATCAGCGCCGCAGGTGCCAGTATTGTGACCATCAACCAGTCCACCCCGGAAAACGGGGCTGCGCTGGTGGCGGTCACCATCCGCACCGATACCATGCAGATGTCCCCGGAGGAATTGACCGAAAAGCTTTCGCGCCAGCGCATGGTCGTGGGTGTGCGCTGTGGGTATAACCTGTAACAAAACAGGAAACGAGGGAAAGAGAGTATGGCTAAAATTGCAATTCTGGGCTTTGGCACGGTGGGCAGCGGCGTATACGAGGTGCTGTGCCGCAATGCTGCAAGTGTCTCCCGCCGGGCTGGCGAACCGGTGGAGGTAAAGTACATTCTGGACCCGAAGGACTTTACTGGCAACCCGGTGGAGCCTTTGGTGGTGAAGAGCATTGACGTGATCCTGCAGGACCCGGAAATCCGGGTGGTGGTGGAGACCATCGGCGGCACCCGCTTTGCCTACCCCTACGTCAAGGCGTGTCTGGAGAGCGGCCGCAGCGTGTGCACCTCCAATAAGGAGATGGTGGCAACCTACGGCGCAGAGCTGCTGGCACTGGCCAAGGAGCACGACTGCGCCTTCCTGTTCGAAGCCTCTGTGGGCGGCGGTACGCCCATCATCACCCCCATGCACCAGTGCCTGGCGGCTAACGTCATCACCGAGGTGGAGGGCATCGTGAACGGCACCACCAACTTCATGCTCACCAAGATGGTGCGGGAGGGCCTTGACTTTGAGGATGCGCTGCACATTGCGCAGGAGCTGGGCTACGCCGAGACCAAGGATCCCAGCGATGACGTGGACGGCCGCGACGCCTGCCGCAAGATCGCCATTCTGTCCTCCATGGTGTGCGGCCACCAGATCTACCCCCAGAACATTCCCACCCGGGGCATCCGGGCCATTACCGCCGCCGATGTTGCCAGCGCCGAAAAGCTGGGCTGCGTCATCAAGCTGATTGCATGGATGAAGCTTGGCAAGGACGGCAGCGTGGCCGCTGGTGTAGAGCCGTGTCTGGTGCCCAAGGCAAACCAGCTGGCCAGCGTGGACGATGTTTTCAACGCGGTGCTGGTCAAGGGCGATATGCTGGGCGATGTGGTGTTCTACGGCAAGGGCGCAGGCAAGCTGCCCACCGCCAGCGCTGTGGTGGCAGACGTTGTGGATGCCCTGAAAAACGGCGCACAGGTGCACGACAGCCTGTTCTGGCAGCCTGCGGACCCGGTGGACGGCATGCTCACCGACCCGGCTCCCGCTGCATATTATGTGCGTGTGGCGGGCATTGCACCCGCTGTGGTGGAAGCCATCTACGGCTACGGCAAGGTGGTGGATGAGCGGTACGAGGGCTGCGCCTACTTTGTGGAGCGCGCCGACGAGCGTGCGCTGGCAGAGGCCGCGCGCAAGGTGGAGGCCGTGGGCGGCAGCGTGAAGCTGGTGCTCAAGCGTCTGCCCGAGGAAGTGTAACGGAAAGGAACTGCGGCAATGAAGATCAAGGTTTCGGTCCCTGCTACCAGCGCCAACGTAGGCTCCGGCTTCGATGCGCTGGGTCTGGCAGTTACCCTGTACAACACAGTCACCTTTGAGGACAGCGAGGTGCTGGAGATCTCGGCATCGGATGGCACCCGTATCCCCCGGGGCGAGTCGAATCTCGTGTACCGCTCCGCCAAGGGTCTGTTCGAAAAAGTTGGCAAGCAGATCCCGCCCCTCAAGATCACCCAGACGAACCCCATCCCCATGGCGCGGGGTCTGGGCTCTTCTTCGGCCTGCATCATCGCGGGTCTGCTGGGCGCCAACCGGATGCTGGGCGATGTGCTCAACACGCAGGAGCTGCTCACGCTGGCAACTGCCATTGAGGGACACCCCGATAACGTGGCTCCGGCCCTGCTGGGCGGCCTGACCAGCAGCGTGTTTGAGGACGGCAAGGTGTATTCGGTCAAGCGGAATGTAGACGAAAGCCTCTGCTTTGCCGCCATCGTGCCGGACTACAAGCTGCTGACCGAGGCGGCCCGCGCTGCCCTGCCCAAGGAGGTATCCCACAAGGACGCGGTGTATAACCTGTCCCGTGCGGCGCTGGTGCCCGCAGCTTTCTGTGAGGGGCGGCACGACCTGCTGGCCATTGCCACCGAGGATAAGCTGCACCAGCAGTACCGGATGCCCCTGATGCCCGGCTCCCGCGAGGTATTCGATATGGCGCGGCTTTGCGGCGCAAAGGCCGTGTATGTCTCTGGCGCAGGCAGCACCGTCATGGCAGTGGCAGAAAAGGCCGAGGCCGAAAAGTTCTATTCCAAGCTGGAAAAAGGTCTGGAGCTGCTGGAAGGTCTGGACGGATGTGAAGCATTTACACTGTTGCAGCTGGATGCCGATAACACCGGCGCGACTGTGGAATGATAAACGGGTAAGGGAAGTGCAAGAACGCTTCCGCCCGGCAAGCCCCCGCAAACGCGGGGCGTTAAAGAGGAGAGTGACAAGATATGGCGTTGATCGTACAGAAATTCGGCGGTTCTTCCGTAAAGGACCGTGACCGTATCTTCAACGTTGCGCGGATCGTGGCCAACACCCACAACGCGGGCAATGACGTAGTGGTGGTGGTCTCCGCACAGGGCGACACCACCGATGACCTGATCGCCAAGGCAGGGGAGATCACCCATAACCCCTCGGCGCGTGAGATGGATATGCTGCTGGCCTCCGGCGAGCAGATCAGCATCGCACTGCTGGCCATGGCGCTGAACGAGCTGGGCTGCCATGCCATCAGCCTGACCGGCTGGCAGGCGGGCTTCCGCACCGACCGTGCCTACACCAAAGCGCGCATCACCCGGCTGGAGACCGAGCGGATCTCCTCCGAGCTGGAGCGCAACCGTGTGGTGGTGGTGGCAGGCTTCCAGGGCCTGAACAAGCTGGACGATATCACCACCCTGGGACGCGGCGGCTCCGATACCAGTGCTGTGGCGATTGCTGCTGCTCTGCACGCTGACCGCTGCCAGATCTACACGGATGTGGAGGGCGTTTACACCGCCGACCCGCGCAAGGTGCGCAACACCCGCAAACTGGAGGAGATCACCTTTGACGAGATGCTGGAGCTGGCATCTCTGGGCGCACAGGTGCTGAACAACCGCAGCGTGGAGCTGGCCAAAAAGTACAATGTGGAGCTGGAGGTGCTCTCCAGCCTGAACCCCATCCCGGGTACGGTGGTTAAGGAGGTTACAAAGGACATGGAAGGTATGCTGATCAAGGGTGTTGCCAAGGACACCGATGTTGCTGTTATCACGATTCTCAACGTTCCCGATGAGCCGGGCATGAGCTTTAAGATCTTTGGTCTGCTGGCACAGAAGAACATCAACGTGGACATCATCCTGCAGTCCACCGGCCGCGACGGTAAGAAGGACATCAGCTTTACCTGTGCCGAGGGCGAAGCCGAGGTGGCCATGCGTGTGCTGAAGGACAGCGCACACTTCAGCGATGTCAGTGTGGACACCACCTGCGCCAAGGTCTCCATCGTGGGTGCCGGTATGCAGAGCCACAGCGGCGTTGCCTCCAAGATGTTCGAGGCACTGTCCAACAACAATATCAACATCAAGATGATCTCCACCAGCGAGATCAAGATCTCCTGCATCATCGACCGTGCAGACGCCGACAAGGCTGTCAGCGCCATCCACGATATGCTGTTTGACTGATCTGCGTAAAATTTTTGGTTATGGCCTGTCTGCTCCCTGCCGGGGGCGGGCGGGTCATAATTTTTTTACACACGGCGGCGTTTACACAAATTGCAAAGGGGTGTATAATATAGTTTGAATCTGTGCGGCGCACCGGCGCTGCAACTATGCCGAAAAGGAGCCCCGCCGCATGAGTGAACCCACCCGTACCTCCAGAGCGCCTGCTGATAAGCGCCTGACCTATCAACAATGGAAACGCCGCAAAATGCTGCGGCTGGCCCGCAACTGGGTGCTGTTTCTGGCCGGCTGTGCGGCAGTGGTGGCGCTGCTGACCGGCGGCATCCTGTGGCTGCTGCCCAAGGTGCACGGCCTGCTGGCCGGGCCAAAGGTGTTTGCAGCCAGCGTGTACGACGGCACAGATTATGTATTCAACGCCGCAGACGCGCGGCTTACGCTGGTGAACGCCAACCTGCCCTATGCCGCCGAGCCTGCCCCGCTGCTGGATACCGCCGACGAGGCCACCGGCCAGCAGCTGGAAGCGGAAGCCGCCATGCAGTACCGCAGTATGGCCGCCGCCGCGCAGGCGGACGGCATCAGCCTGACCCTTGTGGCCGGTTATCAGGACGCCGACACCCGGCAGGCCGCCTATGAAGCCCGGGTGCAGACCTACCGCGATAAGCGCAAGAGCGAAGAAGAAGCCGCCCGTCTGGCGGCTTCCATCCAGCCCGCCGCCAACGCCAACGAGCACGGCACCGGCTACGCGGCAGATATCCTCAGTGTGGACGACCCGCAGCAGGATACCAGCTTTGCCGAGACCCGCACCTACGAGTGGCTTACGGCCTACGCGGCGGAATACGGCTTTATCCTGCGCTACCCGCAGGACCGGCAGGCCGCCACCGGCATCGTGTTCGAGCCGTGGCACTGGCGCTATGTGGGGGTGGAAAACGCCCTTGCCATCCGCGCCAGCGGCCTGAGCCTGGAAGAGTTCATCGCCCTGCAGCGGGCAGACTGAATCAAACGCTCTGTGCTGCGGCACAGAGAGAAGGGAACTATCATTGGAACGTACTCTCATTGCACCGGGCGTGCATCTTTCCTGCGACCCGGCTTCTAAATTCAACCGCTGCCGCATCAGCATCCACTTTGCTTTCCCGGCAGAGCGTAAAACGGCCACTGCCCATGCGCTTTTGCCGCTGGTGATGGAGCGCGGCTATGCGGACTGCCCGGATATGACCCAGCTGACCAAAAAGCTGGCAAAGCTCTACGGTGCAGACCTGACCGTGGACGCCCGCCCTATGGGCTGCAACCATAACCTCTGCGTCAGTGTGACCGGCATCAAGGATGCCTTTGCGCTGGAAGGCGAGACGCTGACCGCCGAGTATACCAAAATTGCGCTGGGTGCGGCCTTCCACCCGTATTTTGTGGACGGCTGCTTTGACCCGCAGGCCGTCAGCATTGAAAAGCAGATGCTGAAAAAAGGGCTTGAGGACGAGATCAACGATAAACGCATCTACTGCCTGCATCAGGCCAACCGGGAGTTTTTTGGTGACAGCCCGGCAGGCGTGCGGCAGGAGGGCTATCTGGAAGAGGTGGACGGCCTTACCCCGGCTATGCTGACCGATGCCTACCGGCAGATGCTGCGCACCGCCAACATTGAGCTGCTGGTGCTGGGCTGCGACGCCGCCCAGACCGCCGCCATCCGGGACGCCTTGCTGGCGGAACTTACCTGCATCGACCGCGCCCCGCTGCCACTGGTGGAAAACATGGCCATGCCCACCATTGCACCGGTGCACAAGACCGAAAACTATGATATGGTGCAGGCAAAGCTGTGTATGCTGTTCACGCTGGGGCAGCCTATGCAGCCGCAGCAGCTGGCAGCGGTGCGACTTGCCATGGCGCTGTACGGCGGCAGCGTGACCAGCCGCCTGTTCCTCAATGTGCGGGAGCGGGACCATCTGTGCTACTACTGCTCCTCCTCCTTCCAGAGCTTTACCGGCAGCATGGCGGTGAACAGCGGTGTGGAGCACGCCGATGCCGCCCGCGCAGAGCAGGCGATTCTGAAGGAGCTTGCCGACCTGTGCACCGGCCCTATCACCGATGAGGAATTTGAGGACTGCCGCCGGGGTCTGCTCAGCGGTATGAACGGGGTAGAGGACAGCCTTGGCGGCATTGAGAGCTGGTACTACATCGAGGTGCTGCGCGCCGGTGCTAACAGCGCTGCGCCCATCCAGAGCCCAGAGCAGGCGCGGAATGCTCTGCGCGCCGTGACCAAGGACGAGGTGCGGGATATCCTGCGCCGCCTGACCCTCTCGGTCAGCTATCTGCTTACAAAGGAGGATACTGCCCATGCCGCAGAATAACCAGACCCTGCTGGAAAAGACCGTGGCCGACCAGTGGCAGACCCTGCCCTCCGGCCTGACGGTGCTGGTGCGCTCCATGCCGGGGTATTCCAGCACCCATGTGATCTATGCCACCAAGTTCGGCTCCATCGACCGGGATTTCTGCCTGAATGGCCAAACGGTGCATCTGCCGGCGGGTGTAGCGCATTTTCTGGAGCACAAAATGTTCGAGGACGAGGACGGCGACGCCTTTGCTAAGTACGCAAAGACCGGTGCCAACGCCAACGCCTTTACCAGCTTTGACCGCACCTGCTACCTGTTCACCGCCACCCAGCAGCTGGACGAAAGTCTGGACGTGCTGCTGGGCATGGTGGGCCACCCCTACTTTACCGAGCGGACCATTGCAAAAGAACAGGGCATCATCGGGCAGGAGATCAAAATGTACGATGACAGCCCGGATTGGCGGCTCATCACCGGCCTGTTCGAGTGCCTGTACCACAGCCACCCCATCCGCAGCGATATCGCGGGCACAGTGGAGAGCATTGCCGAGATCACACCCGCCATGCTGTACGACAGCTGCAAGGCCTTTTATGCCCCGGGCAATATGGTGCTGGCTGCGGCCGGCAACACCACCATGGAGCAGATTTTGGCCGCCTGTGAGCGGCACGGTCTGATGGAGCCCCGCCCGGTGCAGAAGGTGCAGCGGCTGTGGGCACCGGAGCCCATGACCCTTGCCGCCACGGAAAAAACGCTGACCATGCCGGTTTCCAAGCCCTGCTTCGGCGTAGGCTTTAAGGAAGAGCCGTTGCCTGCGGACGATCTGCGCACCGAGGCGCTGTACGACCTTGTACTCAGTTGCATCGTGGGCGGGATGTCGCCCTTGTACCGCCGCCTGTACGACGAGGGCCTTGTGAACCCCGGCTTTGGCGGCGAGGTGCTGCGGGTGGACGGCTGCTGCTGCATCCTGTTCACTGGCGAAAGCGATGTGCCGGACACCGTGCGGCAGTTGCTGCTGGACGAGATCGACCGGGTGCGCGCCGCCGGTGTGGACAGGGAAGTATTTACCCTGTGCAAGAACGAAAAATATGGTCAGCTGATCGAAAATCTGGAAAACGTGGAGGACTCGGCCAGCCAGATGGCAGACTTTGCCCTCAGCGGCCAGACGGTGGCGCAGCAGATCTCCATGCTGGCCGGGCTGACCGCAGAGGATGCGGACGCTGCCTTGCAGCACATTCTGTGCACCGACCGCATGGCTACCATGTACATTCAGCCGGATGGCACGGCGCAGGCGGCAGAAGAGGACGAGGAGGAAGAAGAATGACGAATCTGGTACAGTTCCCGGGTCTGGGACTGAGTTTTCATCTGAACCGCGTGGCTTTTACCATCGGCGGGGTCAGCATCTACTGGTACGGCGTGTGCATCGCGGTGGGTCTGTGTCTGGCACTGGTCTTTGCCTTCCGGCACAGTCTGGAATTTGGCGTAGACCCGGACAGCATGGTGGATGTCATCCTCATCGGCGTGGTGCTGGGCATCATCAGCGCCCGCGCCTACTATGTGGCTATGGCACCTTTTAAATATGAGAGCATCTGGGAGATGATCGCCATCCGGGATGGCGGCCTTGCCATCTACGGCGGCATTATTGGCGGCTTTTTGTTCGGTGGTCTGGCCTGCAAGTGGCGGGGCGTGCCGGTGCTGCCCATGTTCGACCTGACTGCTATGGGCTTTCTCATCGGGCAGGGCTGCGGCCGCTGGGGCAACTTCTTCAATCAGGAGGCCTTTGGCTGCAACACCACCCTGCCTTGGGGAATGTACAGCGAGGCCACCCGTGCTTACCTGATGAGCAGCACGGTCACGGTACCCAAGGGTGTGGTCATCGACCCCAATCTTCCGGTGCACCCCACTTTTTTGTATGAGAGCATCTGGTGCTTTGTGGGCTTCTTTCTGCTATTCCGCTACATCAAAAAGCGCAAGTTCAACGGCGACATCACCCTGCGGTATCTGATCTGGTACGGCGCAGGCCGTTTCTGGATCGAGGGTCTGCGCACTGACAGCCTGATGCTGGTGCCCTCCATCGGGCTGCGGGCATCCCAGCTGATGGCAGGCATCGCCGTGGTGGCGGGCATTGCGGCAGAGGTGTACTTTACCCGCAAGCTCAAGGACAAGCCCCTGTTTGTGCCGCTGGCGCTGAACGCCGAGAACAAGGCGGCTCAAAAGAAGCTGGACGGCCCCATCTCCTTTGCGGGTAAGGACACCCAGCTGCTGGCCTCCAGCCCGCGCAAGCTGTTTTTGGAAAAGACCGAGGCCTATAATGCGCAGGTGAAAGCCGCCATAGAACAGACCGGGCAGAAAAAAGCGTAAAAATCTGCGCAAAAGGGGAAATTTCCTCTTGCAATCCGGTTTGGTTTTTGCTATAATATTCTAGCCGCATGGTGTGGGCGCCTGAAATGGCCCGCTGTAAGGGTCTGCCTTTACGACCAGCGAGTACAACGAAAAGGAATGAACAAAATGTACGCAATCATTGTTACCGGCGGTAAGCAGTACCGCGTGGAGCAGGGCGACATCGTCTACATTGAAAAGCTGGACGTTGAGGCCGACTCCGAAGTGAAGTTTGATCAGGTTCTCGCTATCGGCGAGGAGGGTTCTGTGAAGGTTGGCGCTCCTGTTGTTGAGGGTGCTACCGTTTCTGCCAAGGTCATCAAGAATGGCAAGGGCAAGAAGCTGAACATCATCACCTATCGCGCAAAGAAGCACAGTGCTCGCCGTATGGGCCATCGTCAGCCCTACACCAAGGTTGAGATCACTGCGATCAACGGCTAAGGAGGTAAATTACAATGGCACATAAAAAGGGCGTAGGCAGCACCAAGAACGGCCGCGATTCCGCAGCACAGCGTCTGGGCACCAAGCGTGCAGACGGTCAGTTCGTTCTGGCCGGCAACATCCTGGTTCGTCAGCGTGGCACCCACATCATGCCGGGTGAGAACGTTGGCAAGGGCAGCGATGACACCCTGTTTGCTCTGGTAGACGGCACCGTCCGTTTCGAGCGCGTGGGCAAGAGCGGCAAGAAGTGCAGCGTTAAGCAGTAACTTCTTTCTGAATAACTGCAATCGTAGAGCCGGACCCTCGTGGCCCGGCTCTTTTTGATGAAATAAGGCTATGCGTTCGTGTGGCGCTGTTTGCAAGCCTTCCCCCGGTCGGGGGAAGGTGGCACAAAGTGCCGGATGAGGGCGCTGAAACGCAAAGGCCTATAAAGCTAAGGAGGGGCTGTATGGCAGCACAGACTAACTTTATCGACATCGCCACGATATGGCTCCATGCGGGCAAGGGCGGCGATGGTGCGGTGAGCTTCCACCGCGAAAAATTCGTGGCCGCAGGCGGCCCGGACGGCGGCGACGGCGGCCGGGGCGGCGACATCATCTTTGTGGCGGACGACCATCTGTCCACCCTGATGGACTTCCGCTATAAGCGCAAGTATGTGGCCCCGGAGGGCGGCAAGGGCGGCGCAAGCCTGTGCCACGGCAAAAATGCCGAAAATCTGGTCATCAAGGTGCCGCTGGGCACTGTGATCAAGGACGCAGAGAGCGGCCTTGTCATCGCAGACCTGTCCGACCACACCCCGGTCACCATTGCCAAGGGCGGCCGCGGCGGCTACGGCAACGCACATTTTGCCACCCCCACCCGCCAGATTCCCAAATTTGCAAAACCCGGTATGCCCGGCGAGGATCTGCAGGTGACGCTGGAACTGAAGCTGATCGCAGACGTGGGTCTGATCGGCTTCCCCAATGTGGGCAAGTCCACCCTCATCTCCACCATCAGCGCCGCCAAGCCCAAGATCGCCAACTACCACTTTACCACCCTTGTGCCCACGCTGGGCGTTGTGTCGGTGGGCGAGGGCGCAAGCTTTGTCTGCGCCGACATCCCCGGCCTGATCGAGGGTGCCAGCGAGGGCGTCGGTCTGGGACACGACTTCCTGCGCCATGTGGAGCGCTGCCGTCTGCTGCTGCATGTCGTTGACGTTTCCGGCAGCGAGTGCCGTGATCCCATCGAGGACTTTGAAAAGATCAACGAGGAGCTGGCCAAGTTCAGCCCCGTGCTGGCCGAGCGCCCGCAGATCGTGGTGGGCAACAAGTGCGACCTTGCCACCGAGGAGCAGATCGAGACCTTCCGCCAGTATGTGGAGGGTAAGGGTCTGACCTTCGTGCCCATCTCTGCCGCCACCATGCAGGGCGTAAAGCAGCTGCCGGGGCTCGTGTACAACCGCCTCAAGGATATCCCGCAGGTGCCGGTGTTCACTCCCGAGTACAAAAAGCCGGAGGCTAAGAAGAATGGCCGCGACTTCACCATCCAGCGCATGGAAGCCCATGTGTGGAGTGTGGATGCCCCGTGGCTGGAGTATATTCTGGCCGGCAGCAACGTGGACGACTACGAGAGCCTGCAGTTCTTCCAGCGTCAGCTGGCCGAGAGCGGCATTCTGGACGCGCTGGTGCAGAAGGGCGTGGAAGAGAATGATACCATCCTTATCGGCGAGTATCAGTTCGACTATATCTTCTAAGGATAAAGCATCATGAACGAATCAGAAAAGATCGACCCGCGGGAGCTCAGCCCGCTGGCGCTGGCCTTTGTGGGGGACAGCGTGCTGGAGCTGCTGGTGCGTCAGCGTCTGGTGGAGCACCACCGCCTTTCTGCCGGAAAGCTGAACGCCGAAAAGGTCAAGTATGTCTCTGCCAGAGCGCAGTTCCGGGAACAGCAGCTGCTGGAGCCGCTGTTTACCGAGGACGAGTTGGCCGTATTCAAGCGCGGTCGCAATGCCAGCAAGGCCAGTGTCGCCAAGCACGCCTCCCCGGAGGAATACCGTGCCTCCACCGGCTTCGAGTGCCTGTTGGGCTGGCTGTACCTGAGCGGACAGCTGGAACGCGTGCACCAGCTGTTCGAGGTGCTGTGGCAGCAGTTTGACCCTGACCGGAAATAAGAATGCGAAAGCCCGCTGCTTTCCGCACTGGAAACCAGTGGTGGAGGGCAGCGGGCTTTGCTTGTTGGTATCTGTGGTCCGTCAGATGCTGCTTACGCCATCAGCGGCTGTTTTTTGCGTTGGTGGAACGGCTGTTGGTGGAGTTCTTGGCGCTCTCGTCATCGGCACCCTTGGTGTACTGGTTGGGGTGCTTGTGCTCGTTGGTGGCGCTGTTGGTGGTCTTGTTGCTGGTACGGTTGGAGGTCTGGTTCTTGCAATTGGTACTGCGGTTCTCACTACGGTTTTCCATGGTGTGAATGCTCCTTTCGGTCGTTGCTGTGGGGGCGGGGCCGCCCTCACAGTCCATAGTGTGGCCGCAGCCGGCGGCTTTATACATCCCATGGGAGGAAAAGAATATGCCTACGGAATATTTTGAGCAGCGGGAGCGTGCCCTGCTGGGCCCGCGGTACCAGCAGCTGTATGCCGCCCCGCAGCAGACGGCAGAGCGCGGGGTCACCGTGTCAGCGCTGCGCACCACACCGGAGCAGTTTGCGCAGAGGGCAGATTTCCCGCTGGAACCCTCGCCCTTCTGCAAGGCGGCTTTTGTGGTGCATCAGCCGGACTTTAAGCCCGGGCGGCATCCGTACCACCATGCGGGAGTGTTCTACTCGCAGGAGCCCTCGGCCTCCTCGGCAGCGCCGCTGCTGGGGGTACAGCCGGGGATGCGGGTGCTGGATCTGTGCGCCGCGCCCGGCGGCAAAAGCAGCCAGCTGGCGGCGGCATTGCAGGGACGCGGTGTGCTGGTAAGCAACGAGTATGTGGCTGCGCGTGCCGAAATTTTAAAAAGCAACCTTGAGCGCATGGGTGTTTCTAACGCCGTGGTGCTCAACGAGACCCCCGCCCGCATTGCCGAGGCACTGCCGGAGTTTTTCGACCGGGTGCTGGTGGATGCGCCCTGTTCCGGCGAGGGAATGTTCCGCAAGGAGCCGGTAGCGCTGCAGCAGCACTGCGAAGCACTGGTAAAGCAGTGCGCAGAGCTGGGCGCGCAGATACTGGATTGTGCGGCGGCGGCACTGGCGCCCGGCGGGCAGCTGGTGTACTCTACCTGCACCTTCGCGCCGGAGGAGGACGAAGCGCAGGTGGCGGCTTTTTTGCAGCGCCACCCGGAGTTTGTGCTGGCCGATGTGCTGGGCAACGTGGATTACACCTTTGGCAGCGCAGGCGAAGAGAACCGCACCGGCGGTTTGCCGCTGGATGTGAGCAAGGTGCGCCGCATCTGGCCCTATCAGGGTGGCGAGGGGCACTTTATGGCACGGCTGGTCAAGGCGGGCACGCCCCGCACCCTGCCGCTGGAGGGAGAATACACCCCGGAAGAGCAGCTCTGGCTTGCCGCTGCTGCGGAAGCGAGCAAAAAGAGCAAGGGCAAGGCTGCAAAACCTGCCAAGGCGGCAGATGCCCGCAGCGCACGCCGCGCGGACAGCCGCGCCTGCCGGGACGCCGTGCAGGGCACGAGCCGCCGCACCCGGGATACCGGGGCAGGGGAGGCCACCCCGGCGCAGAGCCTTGCCGCATGGCAGGAGTTTGCCCGGCAGTATTTCCCCGCGCTGGCGCAGCGTCCGGCCGTGGTGCACGGCGGCGGCGTGCTGCTGCCGGTTGCCTTTCCGCAGACGGGACTTCATGTGCTGCGGGCGGGGGTATTCGTGGGCAGCGTGCAGAAGGGCCGCTTTGTGCCGGAGCACCATCTGTTTACGGCCTTTGGCAACCTGTGCACGAACTGCGAGCAGCTGACCCTTGCCGACTGTCGCTGCACCGAGTACCTCTCCGGCCGCGAGGTGGAAGCCCGCACAGCAGCGGACGGCTGGTGCTGCGTGACCGTGGACGGCTGGCCGCTGGGCGGCGGCAAGGTGTCCGGCGGGCGGGTGAAAAACCACTATCCCAAGGCGCTGCGGCTGCTGTAAACCGCAGATTTACACGCATCCGGGCGAAAATCAGGCTTTTCAGGCTTGAACGCGCCGGTGGATTGTGATAGAATAACAGAGTTAGATTTTGTGTGCTGCCACAAGCGGGCGACCACAGCCCGTCTGCCCGCAGGCGGAGATACCGATAAATTTAGGAGGCTCTTTCCCATGTCTGGACATAGCAAATGGAACAACATTAAGCGCAAGAAGGAAAAGACTGACGGCGCCCGCGCCAAGGTCTTTACCAAGATCGGCCGCGAGATCAGCGTTGCCGTCCGTGACGGCGGCCCCAACCCGGCTTCCAACAGCAAGCTGGCAGATCTGATCGCCAAGGCAAAGCGCATGAGCGTGCCCAACGATAACATCCAGCGTATCATCAAGAAGGCCGAGGGCGGCGACAAGACCGAGTTCGAGGCCATCACCTACGAGGGCTACGGCCCCGGCGGCGTGGCAGTCATGGTGGAGACCCTGACCGACAACCGCAACCGTACCGCTGCCGACCTGCGCCACTACTTCGATAAGAACGGCGGCAATCTGGGCGCTATGGGCTGCGTGGCCTTCCTGTTCAACCAGAAGGGTGTCATCGACATCTCTCTGGAGGATAAGGACGCCGACGAGGCCATGATGGACGCTCTGGATGCCGGTGCCGAGGACTTTGATGCCAGCGAGGACGCAGCCGAGGTCACCACCGACCCCGAGAACTACTCCGCTGTGGTCAAGGCTCTGGAGGAGAAGGGCTACGAGATCCTGTCTGACGATCTGGCCATGGTGCCCATGACCACCACCCGCCTGACCGACCCCGATCAGCTGAAGCAGATGGGCAAGCTGCTGGATTCTCTGGAAGATAACGATGACGTCCAGAACGTCTGGCACAGCTTGGAGAACGAAGAGGACCTGCCGGAATAAGCTTCCGCAAGGCTCTTTGCTCCTGAAATAAAACGATAAAAAGCCGCTTTTTGTGCTGGTTGGCACGAAAGGCGGCTTTTGCTTGTTATTTTTGTATGTCGTGCGGATAAGGGTTCCTTCTGGCATCAGAAAAATCGTACTCTGCACGCATATCCTCATCGTAGGATGGATTTTCCGAAGAAGTGCCATTAGATTTATCGTTCATAGTGCGTCCACAGACTGAGAATCTTAACGGTCTGCTCTTTTTCATAGACCTGATAAACAAGGCGGTGCTGGATGTTGATGCGGCGGCTGTATGCACCGTTCAGATCACCCACCAGCTTTTCGTACGGGGGCGGGTTTTGGAAAGGATCAACACGAATGATTTCAATGAGCGCCTTTGCCTTTTCGTCCAGATGGGCAGACTTCAATTTTGGCACGTCCTTTGCGGCGGTTTTGGTGTAAACGACCTTGTACATTTACCACTCCACCGCCGTTTCGTCCACGCAGTCCTCAAGCGGCGTGGCAATTCCGTCCATGATCTTTTTGCGCATACCCGGTGCAGAGACCAGATACAGCGTTTCCATGATGCCGCTGTAATCTTCTTCAGACAGCAGCACGGCATTGCCGTCCTTGGTGGTGATATTGACGGGCTGGTTGTATTTAATGGTCTGTTCTACATAGTCGAAGGCATTTTTACGGAAATTCGTGATATTTGTAGTGGTCATCGTAGAATCACTCCTTTCGTGTACAGTATAGCGTACGCTTACAAGAATGTCAATATGCGTCCAGCAATCGAAGCATGACACACGGTCACCCCTGTGCCAGCGCCTTACCTTTTGCGTAGTAGCGCTGCATTTCTTCCCGGGGGACCATGTTCCCGCCGGTAGCCCAGACCAGATGGGTGGCGTTTGCCAGCGCACCGGCGGGCAGGGCGGTTTCGGTGTAAGCGCCAAGCAGCTGTCCGGGCTGGGTGAGCACCGGGCCGTACATTCCCGCCAGAGCGCTGGGTTCAAGGTATAGACCTTCGGCGTCTGCCAGCTGTGCCAGAAGGGTGTACATCCGCTCGTCCTGCAGGGTGTAGCAGCCGCTCATAAAGGGGCGCATCAGCCCGCCCACAAAGCCGGAGGCGCGCCCCACGGCAAGACCATCGGCGGCGGTGCGGTTGTCGATGCCAAAGTCCTGCACGCAGACGCTGCTGTTTTCGCCGGTAGCCATGCCCAGCATCATGCAGGGGGAGTGGGTGGGCTCGGCAAAGAAGCAATGTGCGGCATCGCCGAACAGCATCTTCAGGCCAAAGGCCACGCCGCCGGGGCCGCCGCCCACGCCGCAGGGCAGATAGGCGAAGAGGGGATGCTCCACGTCCACGGTGACGCCCTGCGCGTCCAGCTGCTTTTTCAGCCGCAGCGCAGCCACGGCATAGCCCAGAAAGAGTGTCTTGGAGTTTTCGTCATCCACAAAATGGCAGTAGGGGTCGCCCGCCGCCAGTTTGCGCCCCTCGGTCACGGCGATGCTGTAATCAGAGGCGTACTCCACCACCTTGACGCCCCGGCTGCGGAGCAGGTCTTTTTTCCACTGCCGCGCGTCAGCAGACATGTGTACAGTGACCTGAAAGCCCAGCTTTGCGCTCATGATGCCAATGGAAAGCCCCAGATTGCCGGTGGAGCCCACCGCGATGGAATACTGCGAGAACAGCTTGCGGAAGCGCTCTTCTGCCAGCACGGCGTAGTTGTCGGTCAGATGCAGCGTTCCGCTGTGCAGGGCAATGTCCTCGGCGGTTTTCAGCACCTCGTAAATGCCGCCCCGCGCCTTGATGGAGCCGGAAATGGGCAGATGACTGTCCAACTTGACCCATACCTGCCCGGCAATGCGGGTGCCGCTGCGCTCTTCCAGCACCTTCTGCATCCGGGGAATGGGCTGAACAGGGGACTCAATGATGCCGCCGGTCGCAGCAGTCTCGGGAAAGACGGCGGCAAGATAGGGCGCAAACCGTTCCAGCCGTGCGGCGGCGTCCTCAATATCGGCAAGGGTCAGCGGGCAGGCAGCCGCAGCCTGTGCAAAGGGCAGCTTGTCCGGGTTGACCCATGCAGTCTCCTTCAGGGCACAGAGGTCGGAGACCACGGGATATGCCGCGATCCAATCGGCAACAGAACGCCCGGCGATGCACTTGGCAGGTGAAACCATAGCGGATCCTCCTTTATATATAGAACCAGATGGTGCGCCCGGCAGTTTTCGCGGAGCGCTGCGTGTCTTGAATATAAAGGTTTTTACAGGAATTGTCAACCGGCTGCTTTTTGTGCCGGGCGGGTCAGAGCGTTGCGATGTGCTGACCGCAAGAACAGGAAAAGCTTGGAAAGAGAGCAGCACACTGCCCAAAAACCTTGTTAAAAAACTGGCATTTTGCCGTTTTTGTGTAAAGTATACAAGAATAAACACAAAAAAATGGCATTGTGCGTATTGCTATTTTAAAACTGATATATTAGAATATAAGCAAGAAGAGCGTGCAGGCGTACTGCGCGTGCCACATGATAAATAACGACAGGAGGAACTTCTCTATGCCTATGAAAATGGGTTGGCGCTGGTATGGCGAGGGCAACGACCCCGTCACCCTGAGCGACATCAAGCAGATCCCCGGCGTGACCAGCATCGTCTGGGCACTGCACAACAAGATGCCCGGCGAGATCTGGGAAATTGACGAGATCCAGAAGGTTGCAGACCAGATCCACGCTTACGGCTTTGATATGGATGTTGTCGAGTCCGTCAACGTCCACGATGACATCAAGATCGGTCTGCCCACCCGCGACCAGTATATCGAGAACTACAAGCAGTGCATCCGCAACCTGTCCAAGTTCGGCGTCAAGGTCATCTGCTACAACTTTATGCCCATCTTCGACTGGACCCGCACCGACCTGTTCCACCCGGTAGGCGACGGCTCCACCGCACTGTTCTACGAGAAGGACAAGATCAAGGGCGATTACAAGGCTATGGCTGAGTACATCATGTCCTTCACCGAGAAGTACAACATGACCTTCCCCGGCTGGGAGCCGGAGCGCATGGCAAAGCTGGACGAGCTGTTCAAGGCCTACGCCCCTGTCACCAAGGAGAAGCTGTGGGAGAACCTGAAGTACTTCCTCGAGGCTCTGATGCCCACCTGCCACGAGTGTGACATCAAGATGGCCATCCACATGGACGATCCCCCTTGGGATATCTTTGGCCTGCCCCGCCTGCTGGTGGACGAGCCCAGCATTGACCGCTTCCTGAAGATGGTGGACGATCCGTACAACTGCCTGACCCTGTGCACCGGCAGCCTGAACGCAAACCCCAACAATAACTGCGCCGAGATCATCCGTAAGCACTGCGACCGCATTGCCTTCGGTCACGTCCGCAACATCCACCACTTCCCCAACGGCGACTTCTCTGAGGCTGCTCACCGCGACTGCTGCGGCGAGACCGGCATCATTGAGGTGATGCGCGCTTACCATGACTGCGGCTTTGAGGGCTACATCCGCCCCGACCACGGCCGTCAGCTGTGGGAGGAAGGCCCCGGCAACTGCCGCCCCGGCTATGGCAAGTATGACCGTGCTCTGGGCATCCAGTATATGCTGGGTATCTGGGATCTGCTGGACCGTCTGGATGAAGAAAAGAAGGGCTGATTATTATGAAGCTGTCTGATATCAAAAACGGCAATCTGTCCGCCGAGTGGGCAGAAAAGGGCTACGAGCTGCCCAAATTCGACATTGAGGCCGTCAAGGCCAAGACCCACGCCGAGCCCACTTGGGTGCACTTCGGCGCCGGCAACATCTTCCGCGCTTTCCCCGCTGCCGTGCTGAACGACGCACTGAACAGCGGCAAGTACGACCGCGGCGTCATCGTGGCCGAGAGCTTTGACTACGAGATCATCGACAAGGCTTACCAGCCCTATGATAACCTGAGCCTGCTGGTCTGCCTGAAGTCCACCGGCGAGATCGAGAAGAAGGTCATCGCCTCTGTCACCGAGAGCCTGAAGGCTGACTACTCCTTCGGCGCTGACTGGGCACGTCTGGTGGAAATCTTCCAGAACCCCAGCCTGCAGATGATCTCCTTCACCATCACCGAGAAGGGCTACGGCGTTGCTCCTGCTGATCTGGAGCGCGGCCTGACCCCTGTGCTGGCCATGGGCAAGGTCACCGCTCTGTTGTACGAGCGCTTCAAGGCCGGTAAGCTGCCCCTGACCGTGCAGAGCATGGATAACTGCTCCCACAACGGCGATAAGGTCAAGACCGCTGTCCACGCCTACGCTGCAAAGTGGGTGGAGCAGGGTCTGGTGCCCGCCGAGTTCCTGGCCTATGTGCAGGACGAGACCAAGATCACCTTCCCCTGGAGCATGATCGATAAGATCACCCCGCGCCCGGACGCAAAGGTGCAGGAGATGCTGGCAAAGGACGGCTTTGAGGATAACTACACTATCGTTACCGAGAAGCACACCTTCACCGCTCCCTTCGTCAACGCCGAGGAGACCCAGTACCTGTGCATCGAGGACCACTACACCAATGGTCGTCCTCCGCTGGAGCTGGGCGGTGTGCTGTACTGCGACCGCGAGACCGTGGACAAGATCGAGAAGATGAAGGTCTGCACCTGCCTGAACCCCCTGCACACTGCCATGTCCATCTATGGCTGCATGCTGGGTTACAACCTCATCTCTGCCGAGATGGCAGACGAGGATCTGCGCTCCTTTATCCAGAAGATCGGCTATATCGAGGCTATGCCCGTTGTGGTCGATCCCGGCGTGCTGAACCCCTACGAGTTCATCGGCGCTGTCATCAACCGCCGTCTGCCCAACCCCTTCATGCCCGATGCTCCCCAGCGTATCGCTACCGATACCTCCCAGAAGCTGGCTATCCGCTTCGGCGAGACCATCAAGGCTTACGAGGAGCGCGGTCTGGACAAGTCCAACCTCGTGCTGATCCCGCTGGTGCTGGCAGGCTATGCCCGCTACCTGAAGGGCATCGACGACAACGGCCAGCCCTTCGAGATCTCTCCCGATCCGCTGCTGGCTGAGCTGCAGGCCATCGTCAACCCCTTGGAGGTCAAGGAAGGCGAGCAGGACTTCAGCTGCCTGAAGGCCCTGTACAGCCGTGCCGACGTGTTCGGCGTGGATCTGTACGCCGTCGGTCTGGGTGAGAAGATCGAGGGCATGGTCAAGGAGCTGTACGCCGGTAACGGCGCAGTGCGCAAGACCCTGCACAAGTACACCCTCGCCCGCTAAAACTTTATAACGCTATTTCCGTACCCACGCTGCGCTTTTGCTTTGCCGTAGCGTGGGTTTTTGTTTTGCCCTTTCATAAAAAAGCAGAACAGCCAAGCCGACAGGCTTGGCTGTTCTGCAAATTATAAGAAATCTTCCTTACTTCCGGCAGTCGTGCAGGCTGGCGGCGGGCAGGGTGCTGCCCAGCAGGCTCCATGCGGCATCCATGCTCTCGTTCAGTAGATAGGCCTGATTCTTCTGGACGTAGAGGTACACCGCTTCTTTGGTGCGGTAGGCGCAGTACACGGTGTTCCAAGTGTAGCGGTTGGTGGGCTCGGCCTTGTTTTGCTCACCGGCCATCCAGACCGAAAGCCCGGCAGTGTCCAGTTCCAGCCGGTAGAAGGGGCGGGGCAGACCCAGCTTTTTGATCTGCTTGGAGAGGTTCGAAAAGAAAGTGCCGAAGTATACGGCGGGCAGACCGATGGCTACGATGGCCAGCACGGCGGTCAGCAGCCCGGCCCCCTCCCGCTTGCCGATCTGGCTCAGGCAGATGCCGGCGCACACCAGCAGAATGGCGGTGAACACCGCCGGGCGCTGCCAGCCCTTGTTGTGGCGCAGCAGGTCGAAAGATGCAAAATCGCGAAAGCCCTTTTCGTCCATCTGAACGGAAACACAAACATTCTGGGTCATAAAATTACCCTCCTTTTTGGGCATAGTACCACATTTACCGGCAAGAAGCAAGCAAAAGATGCACCGGCGGCGGTGCATCCGGCTTGCAAATCGCCCGCAAGGCGTGGTAAAATAAGATACTATCTTGGGTGTATCTGAAAAGTCGAAAATTTAGTCTATTTCTACAAGCACAGCTGGATTTTGCGTGAAACAGCCTTGAAATCCACAAAGGATTCCTGCGGCTATTTGCCTTAAATCCCGCTTGTGCTTGCGAAATATTCGTCATTTTCTTTGTTTTCAGATACACCTTAACGAAAAGGGGGAAGCTTTGCATGGAAAAGCGCAACTGGAAGCGCAGCGTTACGCTCAAGCAGCGCATGGTGCTGTGTCTGGCAGCCTTTTTTGCGGCCTTTGCATTACAGCTTGCCCTGAACGGCTATCAGGCACGGGCAGTGCAGCAGGTGCAGGACGACCAGATGAGCAACTTTAATGCCATCAGCCGCTTTCAGGGCGGCGTGGAAAGCTCCATCAGCATTCTGGAAGCTTACCGCTGGGAAAACGGCGAGACCGAGGAAATGCTGGAAAAGCTTCAGGCAGCCTGCTCCACCAGTAACGCATGGCTGTGGCGCATCCGATCCAATATGGACGGCTTGCAGAACGTCAGCGATGAGCAGTGGGTGCTGTACGGTGCGGTGGAGACCACCTACGGCAGCTACAACACCCTGCTGGAAGAGCTGGAAGGTTACCTTACCAGCGGACAGGATGCAAAGGCATCCCAGCTGTACTATAACAAGGTCTCGGTCTGCGGCGGGTATCTGAGCCAGTACACCATGCAGCTGCTGAAAGCCTCGATTCTGGACGCCCAGACTACTTACACCGAGATCTCGGAGCTGGGCGAGCGGATCGCCCTGATGCAGATCGTGGTGGTGGCACTGTGCGTGGCGCTGGGCTGTGCCTCTGGTCTGATGGTCATGCGGCTGCTGACCCCGGTTTCCCAGATGATCGTGGCTTCCCGCGCCATCAGCCGCAGCCAGTTCGATACCCCGGATATCCCGCTGCCCAAGCAGCCGGAGATCGGCCAGCTGGCGGAGTCCTTCAACCGCATGAAGCACTCTATGGCGCAGCAGGTGAATACCTTACAGGAGAAAAACGAGATCGAGCGGGAATTGCATCGTCAAAAGACCGAGGCATTGGAACTGCAGAACCGCATGGAGCGCAGCCGGTTGCAGCAGCTGCGCAGCCAGATCGACCCGCATTTTCTGTTCAACACCCTGAACGTCATCCAGCAGATGGCGGGCACAGAGTCTGCCTACCGCACGCAGGCGCTCATCATGGCACTTTCCCATCTGCTGCGTTACAGCCTGATGAGCAATGATGAGCAGGTGCCCCTCTCCCGGGAGGTGCGCGTTGTAGACGAGTACTACTCCATCTACCATGTGCGCTTTGGCGACCGGGTGCAGATGGAGTGGGCGTTCTCGGACTCGCTGGATCTGACCGAAACCATGGTGCCATCCTTTATCTTGCAGCCCATCGTGGAAAACGCCTTCAAGCATGGCATCTGCCCCAAGGAAGAGGGCGGCGTGGTGCGCATCCGCATGGTGCCCCTGCGGGAAAAAGGCCTGCTGTGCATCCGGGTGCTGGACAACGGCGTGGGCATTGAGCCGGAGCAGCTGGAACAGCTGCGCACGGCATTGGAACAGTCCGCACCCCGCTGGGAACATATCGGTATTTATAACGTGGCCGCCCGCCTGCGGCTGCTGGATGCCCGCTGCCGGGTGGTGGTGCGCTCCCGGCCGGGGCGGGGAACTGCGGTGATCCTGTATCTGCCGCTGGTGGAGAATGAGGAGGAATTTGAGGAATGATTCGTCTGTTGATCGCGGATGACGAGAGAATGGAGCGGGAGGCGCTGGCGGATATCGTCATGCGCCGGTTTGAGCATGAGGTGACGGTGGAAATGGCAGAAAATGGCCGCAAAGCCGCCGATACCGCTGTACTCTGGGAAGCAGACCTGATTTTGATGGACATCGAGATGCCGGGCATGAACGGCCTGGATGCCGCCCGCGCGGTGCTGGAGCAGCGCCCGGAGTGCAAGGTGATCTTCATCACGGCGTACAGCCTGTTCCAGTACGCCCACGAGGCGGTGCATCTGGGTGCCTGCGACTATCTGCTGAAGCCGGTGGACCCGGACGAGACCGAAGCGGCCATCCGCCGCGCCATCCGGCAGATCGAAGCCGGCCGCCGCTTGGCCGAGCTGGCTGCGGTGGAGCCGGAGCCGGAAACCGCCCCGGAGCAGGAAACTGACCCCGCCGGGGAAGGGGAGAGCGACCGCAACGCACTGGTGATGGACCATGTGCGCAAGTATATGGAAGATAACTATATGGCCGACCTCTCGCTGGACAGCGTGAGCGAAATTTTGCACATCAGCCCGGCGTATCTTTCGGCACAGTTCAAAAAGTACCAGAAGATGAATTTTCTGGACTGCTTGACTGAGCTGCGCATCAATGCTGCCAAGGAACTGCTGGCTGACCCCTTCCGCTCCGCAGCGGAGGTGGCCTCCATGGTGGGCTACGAGGATGCCAGCTACTTTGCCCGCGCCTTTAAAAAGCGCACCGGTATGACCCCCACCCAGTACCGGAAGGAAGCGGCAAAGACCGCCCGGGAGGCGCGGCTGTGACCCGCCGTCAGCTGCTGCGTCTGCTTGCGGCAGCCCCGGCACTGGCAGTTACAGGCTGCACGGCGCAGTCTGCTTCTTCGCAGCAGGAGAAGCCGCTCATCCTGCGCTATGCCGAGAACCAGCCGGAGGACTACCCTACCAGCAAGGCAGCAAAGGCCTTTGCGGAGCTTGTGGCACAGCGCACGGATGGCCGGGTGAAGGTGCTGGTTTACAGCGGGGCAGAACTGGGCGCAGAGCAGAGCGTCATCCAGCAGATGCAGTTCGGCGGGGTGGATTTTTCCCGCGTGTCTCTGAGCCAGCTGGCAGAGTACGAGCCGGAGCTCAGTGTATTGCAGCTGCCTTATTTGTACAGCGATGCCCAGCAGATGTGGCGGGTGCTGGACGGCAGCATCGGGGACGAGTTTCTGGCCATGCTGGACGGGATGGATTTAGTAGGGCTTTCGTGGTTCGACGCCGGCGTGCGCAGCTTCTACACCCGAGAAAAGGTGACAGGGCTGGATGACTTGCAGGGGTTGACCATCCGGGTGCAGGAGTCGGACATGATGAGCGACATGATCACCGCACTGGGCGCAAAGCCGGCGCAGGTGGTGTACAGCAAGGTATATGCCGCCCTGCATAACGCCGAGATCGATGGCGCAGAGAACAACTGGCCCAGCTACGAGGTGATGGGGCACTACGAGGTAGCGCCCTTTTTCCTGAAGGACGAGCACACCCGTGTGCCGGAGGTGCAGCTGGCCAGCCCGGCGGTGATGGAAAAACTTGCCGCGCTGGACGAAAGCTTCCCGGAGGTGATCCGCGCCTGCGCCCGGGAGAGCGCACAGACAGAGCGGGAGCTCTGGGCGCGGCGGGAGGCGAACGCAGAGCAGAATATGCGCAAGCGGGGCATCTGCGTCACCGAGCTGGACGAGGCCGAAAAAGCCCGCTTCCGCGCAGCGGTGCAGCCCATGTACGATGAATTCTCTGCCCAGCAGGAACTGATCGACCGGATACAGAAAAGCTGAAAAAGACACCCCGAGAAGTGCCCCGGACGGACATTTTTCGGGGTGTTATTTTGCTCATAAATACAGGAATGTATCCAACTGGTCGGCAGTGTTGCACAAATAAGACAGAAAGCGGTTGTGCAATATGGCAAAAACTATCTTGACATTCTTTCGAAAAACAGGACATTTTTTGAAAGCCCTTGTTTCGTTTCGGAAAATTTGCTAAAGTGTGTACAGTCAATGAACGAAAGCTCCGGCACCTGTGCGCCCGGAGAATTTCACAATTATTTTAAGGAGGACGATTCCTATGAAAATGATCTCTCGTCGTAGCTTTATGGCTGTTGCCGGTGCAGCTACCGCTGCTGTTGCTCTGACCGCCTGCGGTGGTTCCAAGAGCGGCTCCACCTCTACCGCTGCTTCCACCTCTACCGCTGCTTCTGCTTCTGCTGCTGCCGGTGATGCAGCTGCTGCTGCCAACGATCCCAAGGTGACTCTGGTCTACGCCGAGGTCAACCCGCTGGATACCATCGTTGGCCAGACCGGTTCTCACTTCAAGGAGAAGGTCGAGGAGCTGAGCGGCGGTTCTGTGGTCGTCGATGTGCAGGCTTCCGGTGTTCTGGGCTCGGAGAACGACGTTCTGGACGCTATTCTGGGCGGCTCTACCTCCATTGATATCAGCCGTATTTCTGCTTTCGCTCTGACCAGCTACGGCTGCAACAAGTCCAAGCTGCTGTCCATCCCCTTCACCTTCAACAACCGTGCTCACTTCTGGAACTTCGCCAACAGCGATCTGGCTCCTGAGTTCCTGAACGAGCCTCAGGAACTGGGCCTGCCCGTTCGCGGCCTGTTCTACGGCGAGGAGGGCTTCCGTCACTTCTTCACCGTCAAGCCCGTTGCAACCATCGATGATCTGAAGGGCATGAAGCTGCGTGTGTCCAACGACCCTGTTATGAACGGCATGGTCGAGGGTCTGGGCGCTAACCCCACCGTCGTTGCCTTCGGCGAGCTGTACAGCGCACTGCAGACCGGCGTTGTGGATGGCGCTGAGCAGCCCATCGCAAACTACAAGTCCAACGCCTTCCCCGAGGTTGCTAACAACCTGATTCTGGACGGCCACACTCTGGGCGCTGTGCAGGCTGTTATCACCGATAACGCATGGGGTAAGCTGACCGCTAACCAGCAGGCTGCTGTTATGGCTGCTGCTGCCGACACCCAGAAGTTCAACGCTGATCTGTCTGAGACCGCTGAGAACAAGGTTCTGGAAGAGCTGCGCTCCTCCGGCTGCAACGTTGTGGATGTGGACGACAAGACTCCCTGGCAGGAAGCTTGCGCTAAGGTCATCAAGGACAACACCTCTGATCAGGCTGAGCTGTACCAGAAGCTGCTGGACATGAAGGCATAAGCTGGCTTTCCATCCAATCTAAGTAGTACATTGCCCGGCGGGGGCCCACGGGAATACGCCCGCAGGCTTCGCCGGGTTTTTATATGGAGGAATTTCTATGCCGAAAATCTTTACCACTCTGGATAAGATCAGACCGGCGTACGACTTTACCTACAAGGTGGTTCTGTTCATCTGCAAGATCCTGCTGATCGCAGATATCCTCATTACCACGATGTCGGTCATTGGCCGTTACGTCCCCTTTATCCCGGACCCCTCTTGGTCTGAGGAGGTCGTTCTGACCTGCATGAGTTACATGGCTGTGCTGAGCGCTGCGCTGGCCATCCGCCGCGGCGCACACATCCGCATGACTGCCTTTGATATGTACCTGCCCAAGAAAGTGGTCAAGGCGCTGGACATTTTGTCCGACGTGGCCGTGATGGTCCTTGGCGTGGTGATGATGGCGGTCGGCTGGAACTACGCCACCACGCTGGGTGGCCGTGGCTTCTATGTTTCCATGCCTTGGCTGAGCCGTTTCTGGATGTACTTCCCGGTGCCGCTGGCCGGTGTTGCCATGGTCATCTTTGAGATCGAGTCTCTGTATAACCATATCAAGAGCTTTTTTGTAAAGGAGGAAATGTAATATGACAGTTCAGACACTGGCGATCATTGTCCTTCTTGTCAGCTTCTTCGTTATGATCTTCCTGCGCTTCCCCATTGCATACGCCGTTGGTCTGTCCAGCGTGCTGTGCATGCTGGTGCAGGGTCAGGCACTGACCGACGTCTGCCGCCTGATGGTCAAGGGCATCTCCTCCTTCAGCCTGATGGCTGTGCCGTTCTTCATCACCATGGGTGTGCTCATGGGCTCCGGCGGCATCTCTGAAAAGCTGATTGCACTGGCTGACGCCTGCGTGGGCTGGATGCGCGGCGGTATGGCCATGGTCAACATCGTGGCTTCCTACTTCTTCGGCGGCATTTCCGGTTCTGCTTCCGCCGATACCGCTTCCATCGGCTCTATCATGATCCCCATGATGGTGGATCAGGGCTACGGCGCAGACTTCTCCACCGCTGTTACCATCACCTCCTCCTGCGAGGGTCTGCTGGTTCCCCCCAGCCATAACATGGTCATCTACGCTACCACCGCCGGTGGTATCTCCGTGGGCAGTCTGTTCCTGGCCGGCTACCTGCCCGGCGCTCTGCTGGCTATCGTGCTGATGATCGGCTCCTACATCATCTCGGTCAAGCGCAACTACCCCAAGGGCGATCCGTTCAGCATCAAGGCTTTTGTCAAGCAGCTGGGCACTTCTATCTGGGCACTGGCCGCTGTTATCATCGTGGTGTTCGGCGTTGTCGGCGGTGTGTTTACCGCTACCGAGTCTGCTGCTATCGCCGTTATCTACTCTCTGCTCGTTTCCGTGTTCGTCTATAAGGGTCTGGACTGGAAGGGCGTGTGGCACGCTCTGGACGAGTGCGTCAACACTCTGTCCATCGTGCTGATCCTGATCGCTACCTCTGCAGTGTTCGGCAACTGCCTGACCATGCTGCATGTGCCTGATCTGGCAGCAACCGCCATCACCGACCTCACCGATAACCCCTACATCATTGCACTGCTCATCGACCTGATCCTGCTGGTACTGGGCATGATCATGGATATGGCTCCCATCATCCTGATTGCTACCCCCATCCTGCTGCCCATCGCCACCTCCATCGGCATCGATCCCATCCAGTTCGGTATCATCGTGGTTCTGAACTGCGGCATCGGTCTGCTCACTCCTCCCGTTGGCTCCGTTCTGTTCATCGGCTCTGCCGTTGCAAAGCGCCCCATGGAGAAAGTGGTCAAGGCAACCCTGCCGTTCTACCTGTGCATGTTCGTTGCACTGCTGCTGCTGACCTACATCCCCGACATCAGCCTTGCTATCCCCAAGCTGCTGGGCGGTTACGTCAGCCCCATCACAAACCCGCTGGGTCCTGTGTTCATCCACTAAGCGCAGCATAAGGGAAACCCCTTGCATCTATAAGACCGGAGCCTGTCAGCCCCTTGGGCTGCGGGCCCCGGTCTTTTTTGCGCTTGCACCAAAATGCGGACAGCTTGCACGGCGGGGAACACTATGATACAATAAAAAGTATAGAAGCTGGGAAGGGGAGAGAACACTATGGAGCAAAAACGCCTGTGTCCGTTCTGCATTGGGGAACTGCCGCCTGCGGCGACCGTCTGCCCCCATTGCGGGAAGATTTTAGAGGGATGCAACCCGGCGGGCTGTCTGCCGGTGGGCACGGTGCTGGCTGGGCGCTATACCGTGGGCGAGATGCGCAGTCTGGACGGCGAGGGTGTGCTGTACAGCGGCGTGGAGAATCTGGGCGGTTTCCGGGTGACTATCAAGGAGTACCTGCCCGTCACCCTTTCTGCGGAGCGGGGTGCGGACTGCGTCCTGCGCCCCAAGCAGGGGAGCGAGGTACTGTTCAAGACCACCCGCATGGACTTTGCAGACCTGTACCGCGCCATCCAACGCATTACCCCCGCCAGCGGTCTGGAGGCCGTGCTGGACGTGGTGGAGGCCAACAACACCGTGTATGCGGTGCTGGAAAACTTAGGCGGCACCCCGCTGGAACAGTGGCTGGAAAACCGCTCCGCCCCAGTGCGGGCAGAGGATGCCTGCGCCATGCTGCGCCCGGTGTTTGAGGGCGTGGCGGCTATGCACAAGGCAGGGCTGGTGCACCGCGGCATCTGCCCGGAGAATATCCGGGTAATGGCAGATGGCCGGTGCCGTCTAGCCGGGTATGCCACCGTGGGTCTGCGCACCGCAGGCAGCGGCCTGCACGAGCAGCTGTACGAGGGCTACTCCGCGCCGGAGCAGTACACCACCGCCGAGTTTGAGGGGCGCTACACCGATGAGTACAGCCTTGCCGCCGTCTTTTACCGCATGGTATGCGGGCAGGCACCCATGCCCGCTGCTCAGCGCGTGGTGTCGGACTCCAACCCCCGGGCACGCACCGTAGAGCCTGCCGTACCGGCCTACGTCTCCGATGTATTGCAGCTGGGGCTGCGGCTCAAGGTCATGGAGCGCATCCAGACTGTGCCGCAGCTGTATCAGGCACTTTCTTCCAAAGAATATACCGCTGAGCTGACCCGCACCATGAAGCCGGAGACCCCGATGCATCCGGCGCGGGCAGAGCAGAGCCCGCAGGGCAGGGAACACCTGCTCAGCCTGAAGGGGCTGCTGGCGGGCATCCTGATCCTGCTTTCCGTTCTGATCTTGCTCACCTTGTGGGGCATCGTGAGCAGCAAGGAGGAGCAGCTGCCCTCTTCGGAGCCGAGCTCGGAAGTTGCCAGCAGCGAGGAAATGAAGCCCCAGAACCTTGTGCCCAACTTTGTGGGCATTGATTACGAGCAGATCAAGAATAACCGCGAGTACACCAGTATGTACCTGTTCCGGGCGGTGCTGGAGTACAGCGATACCGTGCCCTCCGGGCAGGTCATCCGGCAGGAGCCGGAGGCCGGCGAGGTGATGGAAAACGGCGAGGTGATCCAGATCGTGGTCAGTCAGGGCCCGGAGAAGGTGGAGATGCCCAAGATCATCGGCGCATCGCAGGATAAGGCCATTGAGATATTGAGCAGCCGGGGGCTTGTGGCCAGCTGTTTCATGGTGGTGAACGATGGCTCCTACGCTACGGGCTGCGTGGTCTCTGCCAGTGAGGAAGAGGGCGCCATGGTCACGGTGGGTACGGTGATCACCATATATATCGCCGCAGACCCCAGTGTGCAGATCACCGCCACCCCGGAAGAGCCTGCCGCTACCGAGCCCACTACCCCGGAAACGCCCCCAGAGGGCGGCACAGAGCCGGAATACGATACTGATTAAACAATAAAAGCAGAAGCGGGAGCCTTGCAACGGGCTCCCGCTTCTGCTTGTTTAGGATAGGAAAGAGAATGGCAAATTAAAGATTGG
The DNA here is from genome assembly GCF_003482185.1 of Faecalibacterium sp. OM04-11BH. Lineage (NCBI taxonomy): Bacteria > Bacillati > Bacillota > Clostridia > Eubacteriales > Oscillospiraceae > Faecalibacterium > Faecalibacterium sp. OM04-11BH. Next base: position 172,225 of record NZ_QULS01000001.1, on the reverse strand, counting down.
TGTAGCCCATCAGGCAGCGGTCTACTTCGGCGGCGCAATCGCGGCCTTCGCGCAGACCCCATACCACAAGGCTCTGGCCGCGGCGCATATCGCCGCAGACAAATACCTTGTCCACATTAGTCTTAAAGCTGTGGTCGGCTACATTGCCCCGGGCGGTCAGCTCCACCCCAAAGGCATCGGCTGTGTAGTTTTCGCAGCCGGTAAAGCCTGCGGCAATAAATGCCAGCTGGCAGTCGTAGGTAAATTCCTTGCCGGTGGGCACCATGCTGGTGCGGCCGGTCTCGGGGTCGCGCTCCGGCTTCAGGCAGCTGATGACGGCACCGGTCAGGTTGCCGGCGTCATCCTTCAAAAACTCCTTCACGGTGGTCTGGTACACGCGCGGGTCCTTGCCAAACTTTGCGATGCACTCGGTCTGACCGTAGTCCACCTTCAGCACCCGGGGCCACTCCGGCCACGGGTTTGCAGCGGTGCGCTCGACAGGGGGCTGCGGCATCATTTCCAGTGCCATCAGGTCGGTGCAGCCCTGCCGCAGGGCAGTGCCCTGACAGTCGTTGCCGGTGTCACCGCCGCCGATGACCAGCACGTTTTTGCCGGCTGCATTGATGGCCCTGCCGTCTGCAAAGTCGGAGTCCAGCAGGCTCTTGGTCACGCTGGTCAGGTAGTCCACGGCAAAGTGCACGCCCTTGGCGTCCCGGCCGGGCACGTTCAGATCCCGGGGCTTTTTTGCGCCGCAGCACAGCACCACAGCATCAAAATCAGCCAGCAGCTGCTCGGCGGGCACAGCGCCGCCCACATCCATGCCGGTGCGGAACACAACACCCTCGGCCTGCATCAGCTTGACCCGGCGCTCGATGACCGTCTTGTCCAGCTTCATGTTGGGAATGCCGTACATCAGCAGGCCGCCCACGCGGTCGGCGCGCTCGAACACCGTAACGGCGTGGCCGCGCTTGTTCAGGTACTCGGCCACCGAAAGCCCCGCAGGGCCGCTGCCCACCACGGCAACGCTCTTGCCGGTGCGGGTCGGCGGCGGGGTGGCAGTCAGCCAGTTCTTGGCGTAGGCCGTCTCGATAATGGCGTGCTCGTTTTCGCGCACGGTGACGCTGCTGCCGGTCACATCCCCGCAGGTGCAGGCGGCCTCACACAGGGCGGGACACACCCGGCTGGTAAACTCCGGGAAGCGGTTGGTGGCCATCAGGCGGTGGAGCGCAAGCTCCCACTTGCCATGGTACACCAGATCGTTCCACTCCGGGATGAGGTTGTTCAGCGGGCAGCCGGAGGCCATGCCGCCGATCATCATGCCCGCCTGACAGAAGGGCACGCCGCAGTCCATGCAGCGGGCGGCCTGCGTCTGCTGCTGCTCCCGCGAGAGCCAGATGTGGAACTCGTTAAAATTTTCAAGGCGCTCCAGCGGCGCAATGTCCGTGCTGGTCTTGCGCGCATAATCCATAAATCCTGTTGTCTTACCCATGCTGCTGCCCCTCCTTACTTATGCTTCTGCACTGCATAGAATGCTTCGATCTGTGCCTGCTCGCCGTCCAGACCACGCTCCTCTACCGAGGCGATGACCCGCAGCATACGGTCGTAATCGTAAGGCAGCACCTTTTTGAATTTGGGTAGGAACGCGCTGAAATTGTCCAGGATTTCCTTGCCGCGCGGAGAGCCGGTGGCCTCCACATGGGCGCGGATCAGCTCCTTCAGGGTGGCAACATCGTACTTGTGCTCCACCGGCTCAAGGCTGACGGTCTCCTTGTTCACCCGCTGGTAGAAGTCCCAGTTTTCGTCCAACACATAGGCAATGCCGCCGGTCATACCGGCTGCAAAGTTCTTGCCGGTCTGTCCCAGCACCACCACGGTGCCGCCGGTCATGTACTCGCAGCCGTGGTCGCCTACGCCCTCCACAACAGCGGTCGCGCCGCTGTTGCGCACACAGAAGCGCTCACCGGCCACGCCGGAGATGAACGCCTTGCCGCTGGTAGCGCCGTACAGCGCTACGTTGCCGGTAATGATGTTCTCCTCGGGCTTGAAGTCGATGCCCTGCGGCGGGCGCACAACGATCTTGCCGCCGGAAAGGCCCTTGCCCATGTAGTCGTTGCAGTCGCCCACCAGTTCCAGCGTCAGGCCATTGGGGATAAAGGCACCAAAGCTCTGGCCGCCTGCACCGGTGCAGTGCACGGTGTACACATCATCCGGCAGGTCGTTGCCGTATTTGCGGGTGATCTCGCTGCCAAAGATGGCACCAAAGGCGCGGTCCACGTTGGAAACATTCAGGCTGACGTTCTGGGGAGCTTTGCTGCCCAGCTTGAACTTCTTCATCAGCACCTTCATGTCCAGCGTGTTTTCCAGATGGAAGTCGTAGCTGTCCTCCTTGATAAAGTGGACGTTGCTGTTTGCAATGGCGGGGTTGTGCAGGATGCAGTCCAGATCCAACTCCGCTGCACGGCTGCCCGGGGTGGCGGGCTTGACCCGCAGCAGGTCGGTACGGCCCACCAGCTCGTCCACGGTGCGCACGCCCAGCTTTGCCATGTACTCTCGCAGCTCCTCTGCCACAAAGGTGAGGTAGTTGATGATGTACTCCGGCTTGCCCTTGAAGTTCTTGCGCAGCTCGGGGTTCTGGGTGCAGATGCCCATGGGGCAGGTGTCCAGATTGCAAACACGCATCATCACGCAGCCCTCAGCCATCAGCAGGGTGGTGCCGAAGCCGAATTCCTCTGCGCCCAGCATACAGCTGATGGCCACATCCCGGCCGGACAGCAGCTTGGAGTCACTCTCAATGCGCACACGGGTGCGCAGACCGTTCAGGATCAGGGTCTGGTGGGTCTCGGCGATGCCCAGCTCCCAAGGCAGACCGGCGTGCTTGATAGAGGTGCGGGGCGCAGCACCGGTACCGCCGTCATAGCCGGACACCAGAATGACCTGTGCGCCGCCCTTGGCAACACCGGCGGCAATGGTGCCCACACCGGCCTCGCTGACCAGCTTGACGTTGATGTTGGCATTGCGGTTGGCGTTTTTCAGGTCGTAGATCAGCTCTGCCAGATCCTCGATGGAGTAGATATCGTGGTGGGGCGGGGGAGAGATCAGGCCCACGCCGGTGGTGCTGTGGCGGGTCTTGGCGATCCACGGATACACCTTTGCACCGGGCAGGTTGCCGCCCTCGCCGGGCTTTGCGCCCTGTGCCAGCTTGATCTGGATTTCCTCGGCGCTGACCAGATACTTGCTGGTCACGCCAAAGCGGGCAGAGGCCACCTGCTTGATCTTGGAATTGCTCTCGCTGTGGTAACGCTCCTCAGGCTCGCCGCCCTCGCCGGTATTGCTGCGGCCGCCCAGACGGTTCAGGGCGATGGCAATGGTCTCGTGCGCCTCGCTGCTCAGTGCGCCGTAGCTCATGGCAGCGCCCTTGAACCGCTTGACGATGCTGGATACCGGCTCTACCTCCTCCAGCGGGATGCCGCCGTCTGCGGCATAGTTGAAGTCCAGCAGGCTGCGCAGATGCACGCCCTCGGCACCCATGTTGTCCACCGTCTGGGTGAACTGCTTGAAGGTGGCGTAATCGCCGGTGCGGCAGGCTTTCTGGAACAGGTGGATGGTCTGGGGATTGAACAGGTGCTCTTCCTTGCCGCTGCGGAACTTGTGGGCACCGCTGTCGGCAAGTTCCATGTTGATGTCCAGCCCCAGCGGGTCAAAGGCGGCGTTGTGCAGCGCCTCCACATCGGCCTGAATGTCTGCCATGCTGATGCCGCCCACACGGCTCACCGTGCCGGTGAAGTATTTGTCGATGACCTCCTTCGAGATGCCCACAGCCTCAAAGATCTGGCTGCTCTGGTAGCTCTGGATGGTGGAAATGCCCATCTTGGAGGCGATCTTCACAATGCCGTTGAGGATGGCGTTGTCGTAGTCCTGCACGGCGGCGTAGTAGTCCTTGTCCAGCAGACCTTCGTCGATCAGCTGCCCGATGGTCTCGTGTGCCAGATAGGGGTTGATGGCGCAGGCACCGTAGCCCAGCAGGGTGGCAAAGTGGTGCACCTCCCGGGGCTCGGCGCTCTCCAGAATCAGCGCCAGTGCGGTGCTTTTTTTGGTGCGGATGAGGTACTGGGACACTGCCGAAACCGCCAGCAGGCTGGGGATGGTTACATGGTATTCATCCACGTCACGGTCGGACAGGATGATGATGTTCGCACCCTCCTTGTAAGCGCGGTCTACCTCCAAAAATACCCGGTCGATGGCCTTTTCCAGACTGGTGTTCTTGTAGTAGTTGATGGACACCGTAGCAACCTTGAAGCCCGGCACGTTCATGTACTTGATCTTCAGCAGGTCGGTGTTGGTCAGGATGGGGTTGTGCACCTTGAGCACCTTGCAGTTCTCCGGCTTATCCTCCAACAGATTGCCGTGGGCACCGATGTAAACGCTGGTGGAGGTGACCACCTTTTCCCGGATGGCATCGATGGGCGGGTTCGTCACCTGTGCGAAACGCTGCTTAAAGTAGTTGAACAGCGGGGGATGCTGGCTGCTGAGCACAGCCAGTGGGGTGTCGGTGCCCATGGCACCGGAAGGCTCTGCGCCCGCCCGCGCCATGGCAAGGATCATGGTGTTCACGTCCTCGTACTTATAGCCGAACACCTTCTGCAGCCGGGTCAGCTGCTCGCCGGTGTAGCCCTCCACCTTCACGTTGGGGATCTTCAGCCCGCTCAGCTGCACCAGATTGCGGTCGATCCACTCGCCGTAGGGCTCGCGGCTGGCGTAAAGCTCCTTCAGCTTCTCGTCGTCCACCACTTCGCCCTTGACGGTATCCACCAGCAGCATCTTGCCGGGACGCAGGCGCTCCTTGACCAGAATGTTCTCCGGGTCGCATTCCAGCACGCCCACCTCTGAGGACAGGATCATGCGTCCGTCCTTGGTGATGTAGTAGCGGCTGGGACGCAGACCGTTGCGGTCCAGCACTGCGCCCATCACATCGCCGTCCGAGAACAGGATGGCGGCGGGGCCGTCCCAAGGCTCCAGCATGGTGGCGTAGTACTGGTAGAAATCCCGCTTTTTCTGGCTGATATTCTTGTTGTTCTCCCACGGCTCGGGGATGGTGATCATCACAGCCAGCGGCAGGTCCATGCCGTTCATCACCATAAATTCCAGAGTGTTGTCCAGCATGGCAGAGTCCGAACCGGAGGTGTTGATGATGGGCAGGATCTTGTTCATGTCGTCCTGCAGAATGGGGCTGGAGATGCTCTCCTCGCGCGCCAGCATGGCATCGGTGTTGCCCTTGATGGTGTTGATCTCGCCGTTGTGCAGGATAAAGCGGTTGGGGTGTGCACGCATCCAGCTGGGGTTGGTGTTGGTAGAAAAGCGGCTGTGCACCATGCCGATGGCGGACTCATAGTCCGGGTCCTGCAGGTCGGCATAGAAGCGGCGCAGGTCGTGCACAAGGAACATGCCCTTATACACGATGGTGCGGCTGGACAGGCTGGGCACATAGGTACCGTTGCTGGCCTGCTCGAACACGCGGCGCACAATGTACAGGCGGCGGTCAAACTCGATGCCCTTGCTTACCTTGGCGGGCTTTTTGATGAAGCACTGCCAGATGGCGGGCATGCAGTCCCGCGCCTTCTGACCCACGGCATCGGGGTCCACGGGCACCTCGCGCCATGCCAGAAACTCCAGTCCCTCCTTGCGGGTGACCACCTCGAACAGCTTCATGGCCTGTGCCCGCAGGTGCTCGTTCTGGGGGAAGAAGAACATACCCACACCGTACTCCCGCTCGTTGCCCAGCCGGATGTTCAGCTCCTCGGCCACCTTGGAGAAGAACTTGTGGCTGATCTGCAGCAGGATGCCCACGCCGTCGCCGGTCTTGCCCTCGGCGTCCTTACCGGCGCGGTGCTCCAGCCGCTCCACGATGGACAGTGCATCATCCACCGTCTGGTGGCTTTTACGTCCCTTGATGTCCACCACAGCGCCGATGCCGCAGGCATCGTGCTCGAACTGTGGGTCGTACAGACCAAGGGTGGTTTTCTGCTCCGTAAAGTTTTCCATAGTCTTTCCCATCCTTTTTACTTGTTTACCGGGGGCTGCGGCACCCTCCGCAGCTTTTTATCCCCTGCAAAAAGAAAAAAGCGCCCCGCAAGGGCACAGGATGCCCCTGCGGAACGCCTTTGTTCCGATACCTGATATTATACAGATTCCTGAAAAATTTTCAAGTGACAGCTGCACCAAATATGCTACACACATTGCGCCGCTTCTTGTGCGAAACGCCGCGAGCCCCCGCAGCTGTGCGCGGCATACAAACAAAACCTCACCCGCCCAGAATGGCCTGCAGGTCGGCTTCCGGGGTGGCAATGGGCTTGAGGCCGTACCGTTCCTGCAGGGTGCGCACCACCCCCGGCGAGAGGAACGGGGGCAGGGTAGGCCCCAGCCGGATGTTCCGGATGCCCAGCGCCAGCAGCGCGATGAGGATGCACACGGCCTTCTGCTCAAACCAGCACAGCACCAGCGAGAGGGGCAGGTCGTTGACGCCGCAGCCAAAGGCGTCGGCCAGCGCCAATGCGATGCGGATGGCGCTGTAGGCGTCGTTGCACTGGCCCACGTCCAGGATGCGGGGCAGGCCGGTGCCCGGCACGGTGCCAAGGGGCAGGTCGTTCAGGCGGAACTTGCCGCAGGCCAGGGTCAGCAGGATGGTGTCGGGCGGGGTAAGGCGGGCAAACTCGGTGTAGTAGCGGCGGCTGGGCCGGGTACCGTCGCAGCCGCCCACCAGAAAGAAGTGCCGCAGCTTACCGTCCCGCACCGCCTGCACGATCTCGTCCGCGTGCTGCAGCACGGCGGTGCGGGCAAAACCGGTGGTCACCGTGGAGCCGCCGTTCAGGCCGGGCAGCAGGGTGTCCTGCGCGTAGCCGCCCAGCTCCAGCGCCTTTTCGATCACCGGGGAAAAGTCGCGCCCTTCGTCGATGTGGGGCACGCCGGGGTAAGCCACCACCGAGGTGGTGAACACCCGGTCGGCGTAGCTGGCGCGCAGGGGCATGATGCAGTTGGTGGTGAACAGGATGGGCGCGGGGATGTCCTCGAACTCCCGCTGCTGGTTCTGCCATGCGGTGCCAAAGTTGCCCTTGAGGTGGGGGTAGCGGCGCTTCAGCTCCGGGTAGCCGTGGGCGGGCAGCATCTCCGAGTGGGTGTAGACGTTGACGCCCCGGCCTGCAGTCTGTTCCAGCAGCTGCTGTGCGTCGTAGAGGTCGTGGCCGGAAATCACGATGAACGGCCCCTTTTCAATGGTCAGAGGCACCTGCACCGGTTCCGGATCGCCAAACGCGCCGGTGTTGGCCGCGTCCAGCAGCTCCATGCAGCGGTAGCTGGCTTCTCCTGTGGCCTGCACCAGCTGCCACAGGGCGTCGGTGGTCTGGCCGGGGTCGCCCACGGCCTGCAGGGCGGTACAGAAGAACCGGTCCAGCTCCGGGTCGATGCGGCCCAGCACCCGGGCGTGGTAGTTGTAGGCGGCCATGCCCCGCAGGCTGAACAGCACAAAGCATTTCAGGCTGCGCCGGTCGGCATCCGGTTCCCGCCAGAGGGCCTGCATGTCGTAGTCCGGGCCGGTGCCGGGGCTGGCGTCGTGCACCCGGCGGATCAGCGCGTCCACGGCGGCGGGGTCAAAGTTCACGTTGGTAATGGTGGTGAACAGCCCCTGCATCAGCAGCCGGGCCTGTTCCGGGGCCGGGCCGCGCCCCGCCGCGATGAGCTGCCCGGCAAACGCGATGAGCGCCCCGGTGAGCCGGTCCTGTGCGGCGGCTGTCTCGGCCGACTTGCCACACACCCCCGCTGCGCCGGTGCAGGCGGTGCAGCCCGCCGCCTGCTCACACTGAAAACAAAACATCTGCTCGTCCATACAAAACTCCCTTTCTGCCATAAGATACTGCCAGTGTGGGCAGAGCGGGGCGGGGTTATACCAAAAAAGAGCCGCACCCCTGCGGGCGCGGCTCTTGGACGATGCAGTATGACTTAGTAGGTGATGCCCTGTGCCATCATGGCGGTAGCAACCTTCAGGAAGCCGGCGCAGTTTGCACCGACCATCAGGTTGCCCTCAGAACCAGCAGCCACAGAAGCATCGTAGGAAGCGTGGAAGATGCCCTCCATGATGCCCTTCAGCTTGGCATCCACTTCCTCAAAGCTCCAGCTCAGGCGCTCGGAGTTCTGGCTCATCTCCAGACCGGAGGTAGCCACGCCGCCTGCGTTGGAAGCCTTTGCGGGTCCGTACAGGATGCCGTTGGACAGGTAGACCTCGATAGCCTCCGGGGTGCTGGGCATGTTAGCGCCCTCGCAGACCACGGTGCAGCCGCCCTTTACCAGAGCCTCGGCAGACTCCTTGTTGATCTCGTTCTGGGTAGCGCAGGGCAGGGCGATGTCGCAGGGGACAGTCCAAACCTTGCTGCAATCAGCCACATAGGTTACACCCTCGTGGGTCTCGGCGTACTCCTTGATACGGCCGCGGCGCACTTCCTTCAGATCTTTGACGTAAGCCAGATCGATGCCGTTGGGGTCGTAGACGTAGCCGTTGGAGTCGGACATGGTAACCACCTTGGCGCCCATCTGGGTCGCCTTTTCGCAGGCGTAGATGGCCACGTTGCCGGAGCCGGAGATGACCACGGTCTTGCCCTGGAGGCTGTCGTTGCGCATGCACTTCAGAGCCTCGGCGGTGAAGTAGCACAGGCCGTAGCCGGTAGCCTCGGTACGGGCCAGAGAACCGCCGAAGGTCAGGCCCTTGCCGGTGAGCATACCGCCCTGGAAGCTGTTGGTCAGGCGCTTGTACTGGCCGAACATATAGCCGACCTCGCGGCCGCCGACGCCGATATCACCGGCGGGGCAGTCTACGAACTGGCCGATGTGGCGGTACAGCTCGGTCATAAAGCTCTGGCAGAAGCGCATCACTTCCATGTCGCTCTTGCCGTGGGGGTCAAAGTCAGAGCCGCCCTTGCCGCCGCCCATGGGCAGGGTGGTCAGGCTGTTCTTGAAGGTCTGCTCAAAGCCCAGGAACTTCAGGATGCCCTGATTGACAGAGGGATGGAAGCGCAGGCCACCCTTGTAGGGGCCGATGGCGCTGTTGAACTGCACGCGGTAGCCGCGGTTCACCTGCACCTTACCGGCATCGTCCACCCAAGGCACACGGAAGGTGATGATGCGCTCCGGCTCCACCAGGCGCTCGATCAGACCGGCCTTCTCGTACTCGGGGTGCTTTTCCACAACGGGCTGGATGCTCTCCAGCACCTCGCGCACAGCCTGCAAAAACTCGGGCTCGTTGGCGTTGCGCTTTTCCAGACCCTCGTAAACACGCTTCAGGTATTCATTCGTCAGCATAATAGAATACTCCTTTTCCCAATTACTCTATAAATTTGAAAAAGCGGAAATGCCTTTGCCCGCCGCACAGCGGGTATATCCTTGCAGATGCCGGGCGCTTCCGGTTCTCCATGCTTGCACGGCACGCCCGCACAAGCGGGCAATGCTTACTTTATTATTATAAAGCTTTGCGGTGGGTTTTACAATAGCAAAAAGCAGAATTTGTTTAAAAAAACAGATAAAAAGTCACAGCTGCTTCACAAAACGAAAATTAAAAGCCGGAATGCGCCGCGAACCTTGTTTTTTAAAGTGCGCTGCCGCCCCAAAGCTGCACAGAAAAGAATGTCTTTTGCACGGCAGCGGGCTTATCTAAGCAAAAAGCCCTGTGTCACAACGGGCACAGGGCAGGGTGCATTACTTCTTCAGCAGCTTTTCGCAGGCGTCTGCGGCACCTTCCAAAAATTCGCCGCCATAGGTCTCGATCATACCGGCATCGGAAAGCTCTGCCAGCTTGGGGTCGATGGGGCACTTGGCCAGCACAGGCAGATGATGCTTTGCGGCCACCTCGTCCACATGGCTGTTGCCAAACACATTGATGTGCTTGCCGCAGTCCGGGCAGACGATGTAGCTCATGTTCTCCACGATGCCCAGCATGGGCACCTTCATCATCTCGGCCATGTTCACGGCCTTTGCCACAATCATGCTTACCAGCTCCTGCGGGCTTGCCACCACAACGATGCCATCCACCGGCAGGCTCTGGAACACGGTCAGGGGCACATCACCGGTGCCCGGGGGCATATCCACGAACAGGAAATCCACGTCCTTCCAGACCACATCGGTCCAGAACTGCTTGACCGCGCCGGCAATGACCGGGCCGCGCCACACAACGGGGTCTTCCTCGTTTTCCACCAGCAGGTTGATGCTCATCACATCAATGCCCATGCGGCTCTGGATAGGCCAGCATCCCTTATCGTCCGCCATGGCACGGCCATGAATGCCGAACAGCTTGGGGATGGACGGGCCGGTGATATCGGCATCCAGAATGCCGCAGTGGTAGCCGCGGCGGGCCATGGCACAGGCCAGCAGGGCGCTGGTCATGCTTTTGCCCACGCCGCCCTTGCCGGAAACAACGCCGATGACCTTTTTCACACTGCTGTTAGGGTTGGGGGCATCGTGCTGCGGAGCGGCATCGCGGGAAGAACAGGCTGCACTGCAATTGGAGCAGTCATGGGTACATTCTTCGCTCATTCTCTTTGTCGCGCACGGCAGGGGCAGGACCCGGGCGGTGCGCTTCCTCCTTGCTCAAAATACAGGCAGGGAGCTTGCGCCCTGCCTGACCACTGTTAACTATACCATAAAAAGTGCGCAGAAACAACCCATAGCGCCGCTCATGTTTTGCAAAGCTGCCGCATAGGCTGAACCGTGAACGCCCGTTCCGGGGCAGGGGGAGGTGCAGGGTGCGGCAGAACTACTTTAAAAATGCGGCGCTGCTTACCGGTTCGGACGTGGTGCTGCGGTTGGCAGGCATGGGGCTGCGCATCTGGCTGGCAAACGCCTTGGGCGGGGCGGGTATGGGGCTGTACCAGCTGGTGCTGGCGGTGTACGGGCTGTTCGTCACGCTGGCCACAGCGGGCATCTCGGTGGCGGCTACCCGGCTGCTGACCGAGGAGCTTAGCCGGGACAAGGCCGCTGCGCGCGGGATGCTGGTGCGGCTTGTACTGGCGGGGCTGGGGCTGGGTGGGCTTGCCATGGTCGCTCAGCTTGCCACCGCAGGCCTTGCGGCAAAATGGTGGCTGGGGGATATCCGCGCCGCTGCTGCGCTGCGCACCTCGGCGCTGGGGCTGCCGTGGATGGCTGTCTCTGCGGTGCTGCGCGGCTTTTTTCTGGCGCGGCGGCGGGTAGAGCCCAACGTGCTCAGCCAGCTGGCAGAGCAGACGGTGCGTATTGCCGCGGTGGTATGGGCGCTTTCCCGCACGCAGGGCTGGCCGGACGGCAGCCGCTGTGCGCTGGTGCTGGCTGCCACCGCCCTGAGCGAGGCTGTATCCACCGCCCTGATGGCATTGTTTTACCGGCGGGAGGCGGCACGCTGCTTCGGCAGCACAGCGCCGTGCCCGCCAAGGGAGGTGTCCCGGCGGCTGTGGGAGATATTATGGCCGGTGGAGGGCGGCAGGGCGCTTTCCAGCGCGCTGCACACCGCCGAGAATATGCTGGTGCCCGCCTGCCTTGCGGTGTATCTGGCGGCTTCCGGCGGGCGCACCGCTGCACTGGAGCAGTACGGCACCTTAAAGGGCATGGCGCTGCCACTGCTCAATTTCCCCTTCGGGCTGCTGGGCAGTCTGGCAGTTTTGCTGATGCCGGAGATCACGCAGGCGCATATCGAGGGGCAGACCGCCCGGTTGAATGCATTGCTGGACCGGATGCTGCGGCTCACGGGGTACTTCTCCGCGCTGGCGGGTACGCTGTTCTGGGTGTGGGGCAGGCCGCTGGCGCAGCTGCTCTACCATAGCCCGGAGGCGGGGTTCTATCTGGAGACCCTTGCCCCGGCTATGCCGCTGATGTATCTGGAAAGCATGGTGGACGGTGCCATGAAGGGCATCGGGGAGCAGAAGGCCGCCTTCCGTTACAGCGTGTGGGACGCGGTGCTGCGCATTGGCGGGGTGGCGGTGCTGCTGCCCCGGTACGGGATGCGGGGCTTTCTGGCAGTCATCCTGCTTTCCAGTTTTTACACCTGCGCAGCAAACACCGGGCGGCTGCTGCTTTCCAGCGGCACAGGGCACGCTTTCCGGCGGTGGCTGGGTGCGCCGCTGCTGGCGGCGGCTGCCGCCGGTGCAGCCGGGCGTGGCGTGCGACGTGCGCTGGCAGCTTTTCCGGTACAGGGATTGTCGGGGCAGCTTGCCGTGCTGACGGCGGGCGGTACGGTGACGGCCATCGTGTATTTACTGGCGGCGCTGCCGCTGGGGCTTTGGGAGGAAGTGTGGGCGCTGCTGCGGCAGACAAAGACCGGGAAAAACAGGGGAAAGTGATAAAAACGTAAATTTTCTGGACACAGGCGGGGATTGTGAGTATAATACAAACGTGTAGTTGTATCCTTCCGGCATTGCCGGGGAACACTGCCGAAAAAGCAGCGCAGGGCAAACCCTTGGCGCTGAGAGGAAAAAAGAGGATCGTAAGTGAAAGATAAAACCAAGAATACCCCGCAGGTGCTGCTGCGCCGTGCGCTGCTGGTGCTGATGGATGCAGCCATTGTGGCATTCAGCTTTTATTTTGCCCTGCTGCTGCGGGCAGACGGTGCCGTGGAGGCCGTGTGGTGGCCCCACAACCGCGCCCTGCTGTACGAAAATCTGCCGTGGATCGTGGCGGTGTATATCGTCTGCTTTCTGGCAGGCGGGCTGTACTCGGTGCTGTGGAAGTACGCCGGCGAGCGGGATCTGATCCGCCTTGCCGGGATGATCGCCGTGCCCACCGCCGTGGTGTATGTGGTGAACCGCTGCCTTATCCACGGTGTGCTGTTCAATTCCGCAAACTGCATGGCCTCGGTGCTCATCTTTTTGTTTATCGGCGGCAGCCGTCTGGCTTGGCGGCTGTTTTTGAACCACCCGCTGGGTGAGCAGCTGCGCAAGGTGCCCGCCAAAGACCCCAACCGCCCTGTAATGATCGTGGGCGCGGGCGAAGCCGGTGCATGGGCCATCAACGTGTGCAAATCCAACAAGGAATACGGTCACGCCGTGGTGGCGGTGGACGATGACCCCGCAAAGCTGAACCAGACCATCCACGGCGTACCGGTCAAGGGTACGCTGGAGGATATCCCGGAGTTGTGCACGCGCTACGGCATCCACAGCATCATCATTGCCATCCCTACCTTAAAGGGCAGCAAGCTGAGCCATGTCATCGACCTGTGCGTCAGCACCCACTGCGCGGTGCAGGTGCTCAGCGACCCGCAGCTGGTGGGCAGCGGCGCACCCCAGCAGGAGGTGTTCCGCGAACTGAACCCTGCCGACTTCCTCTCCCGCGAGGAGGTCACGCTGGATACCGACAAAATATCCGGCTACCTTACCGGCAAAACGGTGCTGGTAACGGGCGGCGGCGGCTCTATCGGCAGCGAGCTGTGCCGTCAGGTCATGCGCTTCAAGCCCGGCAAGCTGCTTATTTTTGATATCTACGAAAACTGCGCTTACGAGCTGCTGATGGAATTGCAGCAGAAGTACGGGCGCGATATCCCGGTCACGGTGCTTATCGGCTCTATCCGGGATAAAAAGCGTCTGGACGAGGTTTTTGATACCTACCACCCCACGGTGGTGTTCCATGCTGCGGCGCACAAGCACGTCCCGCTGATGGAGGTAAGCCCCGCCGAGGCTGTAAAAAACAACGTGCTGGGCACCAAAAACCTGCTGGTCAGCGCCAGCGAGCACGGGGTGGAGCGCTTTGTGCAGCTTTCCACCGATAAGGCCGTGAATCCCACCAGCGTCATGGGCTGCACCAAGCGCATCTGCGAAATGCTTATCCAGACCTTTGCGGGCAACACGGACATGAAGTGCGTGGCGGTGCGGTTTGGCAACGTGCTGGGCAGCCACGGCAGCGTTATCCCGCTGTTTGAAGCCCAGATCAAAAAGGGCGGGCCGGTCACCCTGACCGACCCCAACATCGTGCGCTACTTTATGACCATCCCGGAAGCAGCCCAGCTGGTGCTGCAGGCGGGTGCACTGGCAGAGAGCGGCAACATCTATGTGCTGGATATGGGCGAGCCGGTGCGCATTATGGACTTGGCCAAGCAGCTCATCCGCTTTTACGGCTACGAACCGGGCGTGAATATGGAGATCAAGATCGTGGGCCTGCGCCCCGGTGAAAAGCTTTACGAAGAGCTGATGATGGACGAGGAGCAGGACAAGATGCGCCGCACCCAGCACAACAAGATCTTTGTGGCAAGCCCCCGCACCATTGATCTGGCCGAGTTCTACGAGCAGCTGCAGGCGCTGGAAGCCGCTGCTGCCCACAACGATGAGGGCGTGGTGCGCCAGCTGGCGGCTATGATCCCCACCTTTACCCCCACCCGGGAGAACCTGAAACTGTAACAGCTTGAACTGCGGCACTGGGCCGCATGGGATAGATCGCAGGCCGGAATATGCCGGGCTGCGCAAAACGAGAGGGATGTTATTATGGAAAAGAAACCGTTTCTGACCGAGGCGATGGCACAGCAGATCATCGAAGATGTGCCCACGCCGTTCCATGTCTACGACGAAAAGGGCATCCGGGAGAATGTCCGCCGCATCAACAAGGCCTTTAGCTGGAACAAGGGCTTCAAGGAGTATTTTGCGGTCAAGGCGCTGCCGAACCCTGTCATCCTGCAGATCCTCAAGGAGGAGGGCTGTGGTGTGGATTGCTCCTCCCTGACCGAGCTGATGCTCAGCGAGGTCTGCGGCTTTACCGGCCACGATATCATGTTCTCCTCCAACCAGACCCCCGTGGAGGATATGAAGAAGGCCTACGAGCTGGGCGCCTACATCAATCTGGACGATGCCACCATGGTGGAGTTTCTGGAGCGGGTGGCCGGTGTGCCGCAGGAGATCTTCTGCCGCTATAACCCCGGCGGAACCTTCCAGCTGGGCGAGAGCGAAGAGGGCTTTCAGGTCATGGACAAGCCCGGTGATGCTAAGTACGGCATGACCGAGCAGCAGATGATCGACAGCTACAAAAAGTTGATGCAGAAGGGCGCAAAGCAGTTCGGCATCCATGCGTTCCTTGCCTCCAACACCATCTCGGACGCCTACTACCCGGAGCTGGCAGCCATCCTGTTCCAGCTGGCTGTCCGGGTGCAGCAGGCTACCGGTGCGCATATCAGCTACATCAACCTGTCCGGCGGCGTAGGCATCCCTTACCGCCCGGAGCAGACCGAGAACGACATCATGGCCATCGGCGAGGGCGTGCGCCAGAAGTTTGAAGAGATCCTTGTGCCCGCTGGTATGGGCGATGTGGCCATCTTCACCGAGATGGGCCGCTTTACCACCGGCCCCTACGGTGCACTGGTGTCCACCGTCATCCACGAAAAGCACATCTATAAGGAGTACATCGGTCTGGACGCCTGCGCTGCAAACCTGATGCGCCCCGCTATGTACGGCGCTTA
This sequence comes from Faecalibacterium sp. OM04-11BH, assembly GCF_003482185.1. Classification (NCBI taxonomy): domain Bacteria; kingdom Bacillati; phylum Bacillota; class Clostridia; order Eubacteriales; family Oscillospiraceae; genus Faecalibacterium; species Faecalibacterium sp. OM04-11BH. Next base: position 156,807 of record NZ_QULS01000001.1, on the reverse strand, counting down.
TCACCACATCACCGTGCTGGGCAAGGAGAACGAGCCCTGCGACCACAAGTACGACGTGGTGGGCGGTCTGTGCGAGAACAACGACAAGTTTGCCGTTGACCGGATGCTGCCCAAGATCGACATCGGGGATATCCTTTACATCCACGATACCGGTGCCCACGGCTCTGCTATGGGCTACAACTACAACGGCAAGCTGCACTGCGCCGAGGTGCTGCTGTGCGAGGATGGCTCTCACCGGTTGATCCGCCGCGCCCAGACCCCCCGCGATTACTTTGCAACGCTGGACTTTTTGCCCTTTATGAAGCCCCTGTTTGAGGACTGATTCTGATAAAAACGAGGTATGACCCATGTTTTTTGGCTTTCAGCTTACCCTTGGCCTGATGATGGCCTTTTACGGTTTTTCGGTAATGAAAAATCCCCGCGTGTGGGGCGATCAGGGGCGCAGGGCGGTCAAGGCCGAAAACTTTGAGGAATACTGCCGCCAGAACGGCCAGTTCTTTTTAAAGGCGGGCTGTGTTGTGGCGGTGATCGGTGCACTGGATGCTCTGATCACACTGGATGCGCTGCTGTACGCTCTGCTGTACATTTTTGGCTTGGCCTTTGCCTTCTACCCCCTTACCCGCTGGTGCAAGCAGAACGAGGGCTTTTCCTGGCCGTGGCCCCACGTCCAGAGCGAGAAAAAGCGCATTAAGGAACTGCGCCGCGAGCAGGAAGAACAGCAGAATGAGGAAAAAGGGGAGAAGTGATCTCCCTGAATAGATAGCAAAAGAACAGCTCCCGGTCACGCCGCTGACGTGACCGGGAGCTGTTTTACTGTTTGTGGATAAGCGGGTGCTTATTCAGCGTCCTTCGGGTCGGTCATCAATTCCTTGATGCTGGGCACAACGCCGCCCAGATTCTGCAGCTCAGAGGGGATGATGATCTTGGTGGCCTTGCCGTTGGCAACCTTCGCCAGCGCTTCAAGGCTGCGGATAGCCAGCACCTTGTCGCTGGGCATGGCCTCGTTCAGCAGACGGATGGCATCGGCGTTGGCCTTCTGCACAGCCAGAATGGCCTGTGCTTCGCCCTCGGCCTCCAGAATGCGCTGCTGCTTCACAGCATCGGCGCGCAGAATGGCGGCTTCCTTTTCGCCTTCTGCGGCGGTGATGGCGGCCTGCTTTTCACCGTCTGCTTTCAGGATGACGGCGCGCTTCTCGCGCTCAGCTTTCATCTGCTTTTCCATGGCTTCCTGAATTTCCCGCGGCGGGATGATGTTCTTCACCTCCACGCGGTTCACCTTGATGCCCCACTTGTCAGTGGCTTCGTCAAGGATGGCGGTGATCTTGCCGTTGATGACATCGCGGCTGGTCAGGGTGTGATCCAGCTCCATCTCACCAATGATGTTGCGCAGGGTGGTGGCAGAAAGGCTCTCGATGGCGGCAATGGGCTGGTTGACACCGTAGGTGTACAGCTTTGCGTCCATGACCTGAAAGAACACCACGGTGTCGATCTGCATAGTCACGTTATCGCGGGTGATTACAGGCTGAGGGGGGAAGTCTGCAACCTGCTCCTTCAGGCTTACCTTTTTGGCAATGCGCTCAATAAAGGGAATCTTGACGTGCAGGCCGGCAGTCCATGTATCGGAGTAGCTGCCCAGCCGCTCAATGACATATACCTTGGACTGCGGCACGATGACGATGTTGGAAACAATGACCAGCACCAGAACAAAAACAAGCGCAAGGATGACAAAAAACAGAACCATAATACATCTCCTTTGTCAGGTTGTTGTGTGGGGGTTACGGCTTTCGGTCAGAACAGGCTCTACGATGAGCAGGGTGCTGTGGATCTCGGTAACGCGGCAAAGCGCACCGGGGCCAAGGGTGTCGCCGGGGGTGGCGCAGCGGGCGTTCCAGTCCACGCCGTCCAGCCGCACCCGGCCGGGGATCTCGGCAGTGACAGGGGAGAGCACGATGGCCTCCCGTCCCAGATTGCGGTCGCCGTTTGTGGCGGTATGTTTGAGCCGCAGCTTTGCCGCCAGCGGGCGGAAGGCTGCAAGGCACAAGATGCTTACCACCAGAAAGACCACCGCCTGCACCCGGAACGACCCGGTGAACACGCAGCACAGCAATGCGGCGGCAGAGCCGATGGCAAACCAGATGGAGGTCATATTAAAGGTGCTGGCCTCCAGTGCCAGAAAGCCCACGGCTGCAGCCAGCCAGAGAATAGGGGAGATCTGCATGGTATGTTACCTCCTTATGCTGCTATTATACGGCATCCCCTTAGGGGAAGGTCAAGAGTTTTTTACTGGAACGTTGCACAGAAAACAAAATATAGACAAAAATGGAAAGAAAAGGATGAAAATGGGACAGCAAAACACCCAAAAGGTATTTCGCTGTCCCGAAAAATTGATTTACTGAATATCGTAGTAGCTGTGGTTGGGGTTGTGGCCGTTTTCCTCCACCACGATGGTAAAGCCCATGGGGTTTACCTCAGTGTGCTTGCCGGAAGCCAGCGGCTCCACGATGATGTGTTCAGAGCGGTTCACGATGATTTCCGCAGTTTCGGCCTTACCGATGCGCTGGTAGTGTAGGATGCCGTCCTCAGCCCGCAGCACCCGCAGTTCACCGGTGCGGAAGGCTTCGCAGCTGTGGCGCAGCTGCGCCAGCTGTGCCAGCACCGGGCGCAGCCGCTCCTCGTGGCTGTCCCAGCAGAAGAAGGCGCGGTTGAAGGGGTCGCGGTAGCCCTGCATGCCGATCTCATCGCCGTAGTACAGGCAGGGTACGCCGGGCAGGGTGTAGATGATGGCATACGCCATGCGCAGGCGCAGCATCCCCTCCTCGTAGGCTTCGCCGGTCACGCTGCGACCGCTCTGCCACTCCCGACCGCGTCCGTTGGCGGGCTCGTCCGCGATCACAGTCAGGGCGCGCTCGGTGTCGTGGGTGGACAGGAAATTCAGTGCCGTGTTGATGGCAGGGGCAGGGTAGTGCTCACAGATGGAAAGGATCTCGTTGGCGGCCTGCTGGGCAGGCTTGCCCTTGACAAAATCCAGCACGGAGTTTTTGAAGGGGTAGTTCATCACGCTGTCCAGCCCCTTGCCCAGCAGGTAGGTGCGGCGGTGGTCAAAGCCGAACTTGGTGGTGGCGTCCTCCCACACCTCGCCCAGTAAAAACTTTTCCGGGCTTACCCGCTTGACAGCGGTGCGGATCTTCTCGATGAACGCGTCCGGCAGCTCATCGGCCATATCCAGCCGGAAACCGGCAGCACCCCGGCGCAGCCATGTGTCGATGACGCCGCCCTCGCCGGTGATGAACTCCACAAAGGAGGGGGTCTCCTCGTTGACCTCCGGCAGGGTCTCGAAGCCCCACCAGCTGCGGTAGCCGCCCTTGTACTTGGGGTCAAAATCGTACCAGCTGCGGTAGGGGGAGTTGGGGTCGCGGTAAGCGCCGCCCTCGCCGTAGCGGCCCTCGCGGTTGAAGTACCGGCTGTCGGAGCCGGTGTGGCTGAACACACCGTCCAGTACGATGCCGATGCCGTACTTGGCGGCCTCGCGGCAGAGCACCTCAAACTCTTCGTTGGTACCCAGCAGCGGGTCCACGTTCAGGTAGTCGGCGGTGTTGTAGCGGTGGTTGGAGTGTGCCTCAAAGATGGGGTTCAGGTACAAATAATCCACGCCCATCTCCCGCAGGTAGGGGAGCTTGATGCGGATGCCCTCTAAATCGCCGCCGAAGTAGTCCTCGTTCAGGTGACCGCCGGTCTCGTTGGGCTGCCAGAAGGGCTCGGCGTGCTTATCGGCCTGATACAGCCGGTCCGGGAAGGGCATGGGCTTGTTCTCAATGCCCTCGCAGAACCGGTCCGGGAAGATCTGGTAGAACACCTTGCCCTTGATGCATTCCGGCGTCTGGAAATCCGGCTCGTAGACCGTGATCTGCCAGCTTTCGCCCTCCTGCCAGCTGACAACGCCGCAGTTGTCTGCCCCGCGCACGATGCGGCGGAAGTCAGTATACAGGTCAAAGTAATAAAAGTATAAGCCCGGGTCGCCCAGCATAACGTCCACCGAAAAATGGTTCTGATGGGGTGTCTGACCGTCAAATTTCATGCGGTAGTGCACGGGCACATCGTATTTGCCCTCCTTTTGCAGTACAAGGTGCGGGTCCACATAGCCCAGCTCCTCGGGGATGCACAGGGTCAGGTGCACAGTCTGCCCGGCGCGCACGGCACCAAAGGGCTGCTTAAAGTAGGGGTCGTAGCTGTTGAACAGACAAGACAAAAAAATCGTCCTTTCTCAAAAAAGCCCCGGCGGGCGAAATGCCACCGGGGCTTTGCGGTTTTACAAGGAAAATTACTTGCCCATGGGCACGGGGGAAGCGTACCAGATATCGCGGGCGTAGTCCAGCACGGCGCGGTCTGCGCTGAAGATACCGCTGTTGGCAATGTTCTTCAGGCTCATGCGGGCCCAGGTCTCGCGGTCGGCATACAGCTTCTGCAGGTCGGCCTGTGCACGGCGGTAGTCCTTGAAGTCGGCCATGACCATGTACGGGTCGCTGCTGCGCAGGTTCTCGGTGACCTCGTGGAAGTTCTCGCCGTTCCAGCCGCGCTCCAGGAAGTTCAGGGCGCTGTTGGCCACATCGTCGCCCATGATAAAGGCGTTGGGGTGGTAGCCCACCTGCTTCAGGTTGTTCACCTCGGGGGTCAGCATACCGAAGATCAGCTCGTTCTCCTTGCCGGCAGCATCGGCGATTTCCACGTTTGCACCGTCCAGAGTGCCCAGCGTGATGGCACCGTTCAGCATGAACTTCATGTTGCCGGTACCGGAAGCCTCGGTGCCTGCCAGAGAGATCTGCTCAGAGACCTCAGCAGCGGGCATCAGGTGCTCGCTCAGGGAGACGCAGTACTCCTCCAGATAGACCACGCGCAGCTTGTCGCGCACAGCGGGATCGTTGTTGATCAGATCGCCCAGCTTGCAGATCATGCGGATCATCTGCTTTGCCATGTAGTAGCCGGGAGCGGCCTTTGCGCCGAAGATGTAGGTCTTGGGGATGAAGTCGGCGTTGGGGTTCTCCTTCAGGTACAGATACTGTGCAGCGATGTTCAGCGCATTCAGGTGCTGGCGCTTGTACTCGTGCATACGCTTGACCTGGCAGTCAAAGATGGAATTGGGATCGATCACCTGACCGGTGCTCTTTGCCAGATAGCTGGCAAAATCCTTCTTGTTGGCCAGCTTGATCTCGTTCAGCTTCTTCAGCACGGTCTTGTCGTCGGCGTACTTGTTCAGCTTGGTCAGATCGGAAGCATCGTGCTTGTAGCCGTCGCCGATGGTCTCGTCCAGCAGCTTGCACAGGCCGGGGTTAGAGGCCAGCAGCCAGCGGCGGTATGCAATGCCGTTGGTCACGTTCTTGAAGGCGTTGGGCTTGAACAGGTAGTAATCGTGGAAAACGCTCTCCTTGATGATCTCGCTGTGCAGCTTGGAAACGCCGTTGATGCTGTTGGCGGTGTAGGCGCAGATATTGGCCATACGCACCTGATTGTCGCCGATCAGTGCCATGTAGTCGATCTTGCCCTGATCGCCGGGGAAGGCCTTTGCCAGCTCCTCGCGGGCGCGGCGGTCCATCTCCACCACGATCTGGTAGATGCGGGGCAGGGTCATCTTGAAGATGTCCACGTTCCACTTTTCCAGAGCCTCGGCCATAACGGTGTGGTTGGTGTAGGAGAACACCTTCTGGCAGATGCTGAAAGCCTTGTCCCAGTCAAAGCCGCACTCATCCAGCAGGATGCGCATCATCTCGGGGATAGCCAGAGTGGGGTGGGTGTCGTTCAGCTGGATGGCGACCTTGTCGGGCAGGTTCTCCAGCGTAGCGTAGCTGGACAGATGGTTCTGCACGATGTCACCGATAGAAGCAGCGGACAGGAAGTACTGCTGGCGCAGGCGCAGGATCTTGCCCTCAACGTGGTTGTCGTTGGGGTACAGCACCTTGGAGATGAGCTCGGCGTTGGCGTTCTTGCTCATAGCGGTGTTGTAGTTGCCCAGAGAGAAGCTGGACATATCAAAGTCCGGAGCCTTTGCCTGCCACAGACGCAGCTTTGCAACGCCCTTTCCATCGTAGCCCTGCACATACATATCGGAGGGGATGGCCATGACGCTGTTGTAGTTGGTGTGCTGGATGTAGTGGAAGCCGTTGTCCCAGTTCTCGTGGATCTCGCCGTCAAAACGGATCTCCACAGCCTGATCCGGGTGGCTCTTCAGCCACACCTGACCGCCGGGCAGCCAGTTGTCGGCGCGCTCCTGCTGCCAGCCGTCCACGATCTTCTGCTTGAAGATGCCGTACTCGTACAGGATGGAGTAGCCGGTGCCGCAGATATCGGTGGTGGCCATGCCGTCCAGATAGCAGGCTGCCAGACGGCCCAGACCGCCGTTGCCCAGACCTGCATCGGGCTCTTCTTCAAAAATGCTGTCCAGATTGATGTCGGCGTCGGCCAGTGCCTTCTTGGCAACCTCGTCCAGACCCAGATTGAACAGGCTCATCTTCAGGCTGCGGCCCATCAAAAACTCCATGCAGAGGTAGTAGACCTGCTTGGTGCCGGTGCCGATGGCCTTGGACTGGAACTTTTTGTGGTTCTCGCTCATCATCTGACGGCAGATCAGAGCCAGAGAACGGTAGATCTGCTGGTTGGAGGCAACATTCAGCTCCACACCGTACTCACTGGTGAGCTTGTCCTGAAGAATTTTGCCAAATTCTTTTGATGTCATAGTGTGCTCCTATCCGCATAAGCGTTTGCTTTGCTAAAATAATTGAGTAGATAATAGCAGCAGAAACGTTCCCTCTTTCGCCCGGCTGCCAACATAACACCGTTATTATAATATGAACGATTTATAAATGCAAGGAAACAGGCGCTTTTTTTCCGTAACTGCTATTTTTTCAGGCCACTTTCTGACAAATATGCCGAAATTTCAAAAATTCCACTTTTTCTTGCGGCGTATTTATATTATAATAGAAGATAGAACTGAGCAGCAAAACGTTTTTCGGGGAGTAATTCCGGCAGTAATGGGGCGGGAAACTCCATCGAAACGTTTTCAAACGCCGAAACGTTACCGGGAACGATACCAAATCCCGGCAAAAAACAGAACAAACGGCCTTGCGCCGTACAGATACAGGATAAAAAAGGGGAAAACACCATGGTAAACAAGGTAAGGGTCAACATCGCGGGCACACCGTATGCCATCGCCACCACAGATTCGGAAAAATACATCCTGGGTCTTGCCAAAAAGCTGGACGAGGACATCACAAAGCTGCTGGACACCAACGACAACCTCTCGGTGACCAAGGCGGCGGTGTTCTGCGCGATGGATTATCTGGATGAATACCGCAAGAGCACCGGCAGCGCCGAGAATATGCGCAGTCAGATTCAGGACTACATTGCAGATGCAGCCCGGGCAAAGCTGGCCGAGGACAAGGCACTGGCGGAAAACGCCGTGCTGCGCCGGGAAGCTGCTGCCCTGCGGGAACAGCTGGCCAAAGAACGCCAGCGCGAGACCCGCCGGGAGGAGCGCGCCGCCCGCGCTGCGGCAGAGACTGCACAGGAGCAGCCCGCCCCGGAAGCCCCGGCGGCAGACAGTGCGCAGGCAGACGAGACCAACTGAATGTACCTTATATAAATAGAAGTCAGAAGGAGAACTATGGCAAGGATCGAGATCTTAGCCCCGGTGGGCAGTGAAGAAATGCTCCGCGCGGCGGTGTTCAGCGGCGCAGACGCGGTATATCTGGGCTTTTCGGGTTTTAACGCCCGCACGGGTGCCGGCAACTTTGACGCAGACAGTCTGCAGGAAGCCGTGCGCTTCTGCCACGCCCGGGGCGTGGCGGTGCACGTTGCGCTGAATACGACTGTGTATGGCACCGAACTGTCGGCGCTGGAACAGGCTATCCGGGCGGTAGCAGCCAGCGGTGCGGATGCGGTTATCTGTCAGGATCTGGCAGTGGCTACTTTAATTGGTAAAATTGCCCCGCAGCTGCCCCGGCACGGCTCCACCCAAATGAGCGTCCACACCCTGCAAGGTGCACTGGAGTTGAAGGAGCTGGGCTTTACCCGGGTGGTGCTGGCGCGTGAGCTGAGCCTGCCCGAGGTGGAGCACATCACAAAGCACTGCGGCATCGAGACCGAGTGCTTCATCCACGGTGCGCTGTGCATGAGCGTGAGCGGCCAGTGCTATATGTCCGCCTTTCTGGGCGGGCGCAGCGGCAACCGCGGCTCCTGTGCGGGCCCCTGCCGCCTACCGTTCGAGGCCAATGCCTTGCCGGAAGGCAAGCCCGGGCGGTTGCATCACCTCTCCCTCAAGGATAACTCCGCCATCGACAAGCTGGACAAGCTGCAAGCGCTTGGCGTAGCATCGGCAAAGATCGAGGGCCGTCTGCGCACGCCGGAGTATGTGGCGGCGGCGGTCAGCGCTTGTCTGGCAGGCCGCGAGGGCCGCGCCTACGACCGCGACCTGCTGAAGAACGCCTTCAGCCGCTCCGGTTTCACCTCTGGCTATCTGGACGGCAAAATCGACGGCACCATGTTCGGTGTGCGCAGCGAAGCCGACGCCGAACTGACTAAAAAGACCCTGCCCATGCTGCGTGAGCTTTACCGCCGCGAGCGCTCCCGCGTGCCGGTGCAGATGAAACTGGAAATTGAAGAGGGCGGCGAAAAGCTGACCGTCACCGATGCCGACGGCAACAAGGCCTTTGCCTACGGGGATGCCGAGCCGCAGCCTGCCCGCACCGACCCCACCGAGAGCCTGAACCGCAGCTTGGCCAAGACCGGTGGCACCCCCTTTGCGGCAGAGAAAATTACCGTGGAAATGGACGGCGGGCCGTGGTTCATCCCCGGCAGTGCCGTGAACGAGCTGCGCCGGGAAGCACTGGATGCCCTGCTCAAAAAGCGGGAGGTGCTGCGCCCCTGGCCTACCACTGAGGAGCACGTCGCCGCCCTGCCGCAGCGCACTCTGCCGCCCCGCCGCACCCTGCGCGCCCGGTTCGAGCGCTGGGAGCAGGTGCCGGAACGGGCGCTTGACGGGGTGGAATATCTCATTCTGCCCATTGCGCAGGCCGACCGTGTGCCCCGGGAATGGCGGGCAAAGACCCTTCTGGAGCTGCCCCGGGTCATGTTCGGTGCGCTGGAGCAGGACACCGCCCGCCGCATCGCAGCCACGCAGGACGCGGGCTTTGCCGGGTACGAGGTCAGCAACATCGCCCACCTGCGGCTGTGCCGTGGGCTGCCTATGACCGGCGGCTTCGGGCTGAACATCACCAACAACGTGGCGGCACAGTTCTATGCAGAGCAGGGACTTTCCAGCCTGCTCATCCTGCCGGAGGTGAAAGACAACGATATTGCGTCCATTGCGCCCACCCGGAACGGTAAGCCTGTACCCACCGGCGTGATGATCTACGGTCATATGCCGCTGATGCTTACCCGCGCCTGCCCGCTGCAAAATATCCACGACTGTGCCCACTGCGACAAGACCGGCGTGCTGACCGACCGCAAGGCCAAAAAGTTCCCGGTGCGGTGCGGCCTAGGGGTGCGCACCATCTATAACCCGGTGCCCATCTACATGGGCGATAAGCCCGGCGCACTGGCGGTGGACTACGGTGTGGCCTACTTTACGCTGGAATCCCGCGAGGAGGCGGCGCAGATTCTGGACAGCATCCGCACCCACGCCCCCTTTGAGGGCGATTTTACCCGCGGTTTGTATTTTAAAGGAACCAACTGATAAAAAACCACCGGCATTGCCCCAAACCTTGCCTGTGAAAAAAACAGAAAAACGAAACGAGGTTATACGATGGAACCCATCACTGTAAAATATAAGGTACTGGATGCCCGGGCAAAGGTGCCCGCCTATGCCACCCCCGGCGCAGCTGCCGCCGACCTGTGCGCTGTGCTGGACGCACCGCTGACCGTTGCCCCCATGCAGCGGGTGCTGGTGCCCACCGGCCTTGCCATCGAGCTGCCGGGTGCCCATAGCGTGGCGCTGGTGTACGCCCGCAGCGGCCTGTCCATCAAGCACGGCCTGTGCATGGCCAACGGTGTGGGCGTGGTGGACAGCGACTATCGCGGCGAGCTGAAGGTGCCCATGGTCAATCTGGGCGCCGAGGCTTATACCATCCAGCCCGGAGAGCGGGTGGCGCAGCTGTGCATCGCTCCGGTATACACCGCCGCCTTTGTGCCCGCCGAGGAGCTGGGCGACACCCAGCGCGGTGCGGGCGGCTTTGGCTCTACCGGCCGCTAAAGAAGGGAACACGGAGAAAATGAAGAAAAATAACCTGATCTTAGCCTCTGGCAGCCCCCGCAGACGGGAACTGCTCTCCCTGTACACCACTGATTTCACCGTCTGCGTCAGCGATTTTGACGAGAGTGCTGTTACCGCCCCCACCCCGGCGCAGCTGGTAGAGCAGCTGGCTATCGGTAAGTGCCTCGCGGTGGCAAAGCAGCACCCGGATGCTGTGGTCATCGGCTGCGACACGGTGGTGGATGTGGACGGCACCGTGTTCGGCAAGCCCCACGATGCCGAGGATGCCAAGCGGATGCTGCGCGCCCTCTCCGGCAAGACCCATCAGGTGCACACCGGTGTGTGCATTGCAAAAGGGGACAGGGCAGAGCATTTTGTGGACAGCTGCAAGGTGACCTTTTTCCCGCTGGGGGAGGAGGAAATTGAACTCTACACCGCCACCCCGGAACCCTACGATAAGGCTGGTGCCTACGCCATTCAGGGGCGCGCGGCTCTGTGGCTGGACCGCATCGAGGGCGATTACTACACCATTATGGGGCTGCCGGTCAGCCGCACCGTACAGCTGCTGGCGCATTTTTTGTGAGAAAAATGGAAAAATGATAGAAAACTTGCCGAAACGCTTGAGAAATGAAGCACTTGCGGCTATAATAGAACCGTGTTATTCTGCGCAGGAGGGTCTGTTTACCGCAGACTGTCCGGCATTCTGGGATAGATTTAAGGAACGATCGTAAGGAGAATTGGAACAATGAGTTTTCTGTCAAAGGACGTTGGCATTGATCTGGGTACTGCTAATACTCTGGTCTACATGAAGGGCAAGGGCATCATCATGCGCGAGCCCTCGGTCGTGGCGGTGGACACCAAGACCGACGAAGTGCGCTGCGTGGGCGGCGAGGCAAAGGCTGTCATCGGCCGTACCCCCGGCAGTATCGTGGCGGTGCGTCCCCTGAAGGACGGCGTCATCGCTGATTTCGACATCACGGCCAATATGCTGGAGAACTTCCTCAAAAAGGCCTGCGGCAACAGCATGTTCTCCCGTCCCCGGGTGGTCATCTGCATCCCCTCCGGTGTTACCGAGGTGGAGCGCCGCGCAGTGCGCGAGGCTACCCTGAAGGCCGGTGCCCGTCAGGTGTCTGTCATTGAAGAGCCCATGGCTGCTGCCATCGGTGCAGGCCTGCCCATCAGCGAGCCCACCGGCAGCATGATCGTGGATATCGGCGGCGGCACGGCGGAGATCGCTGTCATCTCTCTGGGCGGCATCGTGGCTTCCCGCAGTGTGCGCATGGCCGGTGATATGTTCGATCAGGCCATCATTGCTTTCATTAAGCGCAAGTACAACCTGCTCATCGGTGAGCGCACCGCCGAGCAGATCAAGATCGAGATCGGCTCTGCCTATGCGCTGGACCCGGAGCTGACCATGGAGATCAAGGGTCGCAACCTTGTGGACGGCCTGCCCAAGAACATCGTGGTGCACTCTGAGGATGTGCGCGGCGCGCTGCTGGAGTGTCTGGTCAAGATCACCACTGCCATCAAGGAGACGCTGGAGCGCACCCCGCCGGAACTGAGCGCAGATATCATCGACCGCGGCATCACCCTGACCGGTGGCGGCGCTCTGCTGCGCGGTCTGGATCAGCTGATCCAGAGTGAGACTGGCATTGACGTCCATATTGCGGATGACCCGCTGGATTGCGTGGCCAAGGGTGCCGGTGCGGTGCTGGATCATGTGGATGTGCTGCATGATGTGCTGGACACCGATGGAGGACATATGTAAGAGCGGCTCTCTGCGGAGAGTACTGCTTTCAATGCGGAAAAGTTTCAGACACAGCAGCTGTGCGTTTTTCCGCTGCAAACACTGCATCTTGCGCGGATGGCACGGCTGTCCGCGCTTTTTTCATGCAAAGGCCTGCGGTAGGGCGCAGGCACCCCGACAGGAGGGAAGGACCCTTTGAAAGATTTTTTTGATACCTGGAAATTTAAGATCCTTGTGGCCGTGGCGGTGTTTCTGGTGGGCATCATGGCCTACGCCGGAGCCAACGGCCGCCTGACCGCCGCTCCGCAGGAACTGCTAGGCGTGATCCTGACCCCTTTCCAGAAGGCGGCGGCTGTGGTCGGCGGCGGCGTGGGTGCGGTGTGGGAAAAGTACACCAGCATCGATGAAGTCATGGAGCAGAACGAGCAGCTGGAAGCGGAAAACGCTGAGCTGCGCCAGCAGATGGTGGACTACGACCGCATCAAAGCCGAGAACGATGCCTACAAGGCGTTGGCGAACATTCAGGAAAAGAACAGCAATGCCACCTATGTGTCCGGCTTTGTCATCGGCCGCGACCCGCTGGACGAGTTCGGCGGCTTCACGCTGGACAAGGGCACCGCAGATGGCGTAGCGGTGAACGATGCGGTCATCAGTGACCGGGGCTATCTGCTGGGCATGGTGGTGGAAGCCGACCCGACCAGCTGCAAGGTGATGACCATCCTGCACCCCAGCTTCAACGCGGCGGGCGTGGTCTCCCGCACCCGGGAAAACGGCATCCTGAACGGCAATACCACCTATGCGGCGGATGGCCTGTGCACCCTGACCAATCTGGAGCGCAGCACCGAGACCCGTGCGGGCGATCAGGTCATCACCACCGGTCTGGGCGGGGTGTTCCCGCCGGATCTGCTGGTGGGAACAGTGCAGGACGTGGTGCCGGAGGCCAGCGGCAAATCCTCCATTGCGGTGGTGCGCCCCGGTGCCGACCCCCGCACCGCCAAGCACGTTTTTATCATTACTGCGTACTAAGGAGGGCACACTGCTATGGAATCTCGCCGCAAGCGCAGCCGCAGCCAGCTGCTGAAGTGGGGCTGCTATGTGCTGGCGCTGTTTGTGTGCGCCGCTTTGCAGACTACGCCCGGGCTGTTTCAGCTGGGGCAGGCAAAGCCGCTGCTGGTGCTGCCGCTATGTCTGGCGGTGGCAGTATTTGAGGGAGAGTTTGCCGGGGCACTGCTGGGCACGGTGGGCGGCCTTTTGTGGGACTACGCCGCCGGGCGCACGGTGGGTATGCTGGCGCTGGAACTGCTGCTGCTCTGCTTTGGGGTATCGGTGCTGGTGCAGCTGTATTTACAGGTGAACTTTGGCAACTTTGCCGCAGTAAGCACCACAACGGCGCTGGTGGTACTCTCGCTGGACTGGCTGTTTTTCTATTATATGCCGGGCTATGCCGGCGCTGCGCTGCGGTACATTGCCTTTGTACTGCCTAGTGCAGTGCTGACCATCCCGGCGGCGCTGCTGGCCTTCTGGCTGGTGCAGCGCATCCATGACGGGTTTGGAATCGACAACGGTGTGGTCTAACCCGTAAAAGGAGAACCAGATGAACGAAAATGAACGCAAGGTCGTGGTGCGGCGGATGCTGCTGCTCATTGCAGTAGCCTGTATCATCATGGGGCTGTATACCTTCCGGCTGATTTTTTTGCAGCTGGTCAACGGAGACAGCTTCAAGGCAAAAGCCACCACCACCACGGATTATAAGTTCACGGTCACCGCTGCGCGCGGCAATATCGTGGACAGCACCGGCAAGCGCATCGCCACCACCAGCACCGGCTATAACGTGGTGCTGAACAAGCTGCAGATGGGGGATCAGGATCTGGACACCATGTTGCAGCAGATCGTGGAGCTTTTGCGCCAAAACGATGAAAAATGGCTGGACACCCTGCTCATCAGTGAGCCGGACGCCGCCGGCAACTATACCTTTACGGACAGCGCCGACAGCACCAGCGACCAGAAAACGCTGGCAGACATGAAGGAGACGCTGGGCTTGCAGCAGTACGCCACCGCCAACGATGTGATGGAGATGCTGGTAGAGAAGAACCATCTGGAAAGCTTCTCCCTGCCGTGGCAGCGGGTGCTGGCGGGCATCCATTATGAGATGGACCGGCAGGCCTTTTCCAACGTGAACAACTTCATCATGGCAGAAAACGTCAGTCAGGTGACGGTGGCTACCATTAAGGAGCATTCCCTCACGCTGCCGGGTGTGGAGATCGTGGAGACCAGCACCCGCAGCTACGAGCAGGGAGATATCCTCCCCGCTGTGCTGGGGCGTGTGGGCAAGATCACCGCCGAAAAGTGGAAGGTGACCGACGAAAACGGTCAGGTGACCTATCCGCTCAAGGAAAAAGGCTATAACATGAACGATGTGATCGGCATCTCCGGCCTTGAATCCGTGTACGAGGACGAGCTGCGCGGCAAGGACGGTGTGGAGACTATCACCCGCAATTCGGACGGCGTGATCGTGGATACCAAGATCACCACTGTGCCGGAGCCGGGGCATACCGTGCAGTTGACCATCAACAGCGACTTTCAGCGGGCGGTAGACAAGGCCCTTGCCAATAACATCGATATGATCAACCGGGTGTACAACACCGGCGATATGAAAGCCGCCGCCGGTGCTGCGGTGGTGCTGGATGTGAAGGACGGCAGCGTGCTGGCGGCTGCGAACTACCCCAGCTTTGATCAGAACCTGTACGCCACCAACTATTCCGAGTACAGCGCTGACCCCAGTCTGCCCCTGTTCAACCGGGCGCTGCAAGGCCTGTACACTCCCGGCTCCACCTTTAAACCTGCTGTGGCAGTGGCGGCGCTGGACAGCGGCCTGATCAACCAGTACTCCACCGTCAACTGCACCGGCGTGTACACCTATTATAAGGATTACCACCCCCGCTGCACCCGCCACGGCCACAGCGGTAACATTGATGTGGCCACAGCCATCAAGTGGAGCTGCAACATCTTCTTCTACGACGTGGGCCGCCGCCTGACCAGTGACGTCTACGATGCCTACGCCTACAAGCTGGGTCTTGGGCAGCGCACCGGCGTGGAGGTCAACGAGGCTGTGGGACGCCTGACCAAAAAGACGGATAAAAACTACACCTCCTCGCTGGATATTCAGGCTGCTATCGGTCAGGGCAACACGGTGGTAAGCCCCATCCAGCTGGCTACCTACGCCGCCACGCTGGCCAACAACGGTGTGCGCTATCGCACCCACTTTGTCAAGGCGATTCTGGATACCAACACCGGCGAGGTGCTCAGCGAGACCCAGCCGGAGGTGATGGATATCATCGAGGGCAACGGCAACACCTTTGATCTGGTGCGGCAGGGCATGACACTGGTGCCCAGCACCATCAGCGGTAAGATCTCCAGCTACCCCATTGCCATCGCCTGCAAGACCGGCACCCCCCAGCGCAGTGAAACCTACGCATCGGGCAAGCACTACCTGAACGCCATGATGATCGCCTATCTCCCGGCAGATAATCCGGAGATCGCCATCGGCATCACGGTGGAGTACGGCGGCTACGGTGCCCGCACCGGTGATCTGGTGGTGGATATCGCCAACGCCTACTTTGCCATGAAGGACGGCACGCTGGAGGTGGACCCCTATGTGGACCCGCGCACCGTGGTGCAGGAGGATGCCGCGGCATCGGATACCGATGCCCAGACCGCCCCGGATGCTGCGAATGATGCACAGACCGATGCAGCTGCCGCAGAACCGCAGCAGACGACCGCGCCCGCAGGGGTGACAGAGGAAGAAAACAACGATGCAATGCTTGCGCAGTAAAGCGCAGCTGCGTGCAAAGTGCTGAATTTGAACGAAAATTTGAATATTGTGTCCAAAAACCTGTTGTAAATGAGTTGCGTTTGTGATATCATGTATAACAAAGGAAATTTATCAAGCGTTTTATATATAAATGTTTCAATAGAGGAGAGATCTACAGATGACGATTGCCCTGATCGCGCATGACTCCAAAAAGGAGCTGATGGTTCAGTTCTGCACGGCGTACTGCCGCATTCTGAGCCAGCATAAATTGGTGGCGACCGGCACGACCGGCAAACTGATTTCCGAGGCCACCGGCCTGCAGGTACAGCGTTTTCTGGCCGGTGTGCAGGGCGGCGACCAGCAGATCGCGTCCCGCATTGCCTGCAACGAGATCGACCTGCTGCTGTTCTTCCGCGACCCCATCAATGCAAAGCCCAGCGAGCCGAATGAGATGACCCTGCTGCGCCTGTGCGATGTGCACAACATCCCCATGGCTACCAACATTGCTACTGCTGAGGTACTGATCCACGGACTTGAGCGCGGAGATCTGGACTGGCGCGATATCGTGCACCCGCAAAACTAAGATGTGCAAAAAAGAAGCGCTGCATCGTACAGATGCGGCGCTTCTTTTTGCTTTGCCGGTAAAAATGCAATGCGTGTTTTCTGCGGTGTCAGACCGTTCCGTTCACTTTAAAATCCTGTGCCATCTCCTGCACGTCGGCGGCGGTAAATTCGCCCAAGGGCAGCAGCAGCCGGGCAAGGGTGTCCTGCGGCAGCGCCGCCAGTGCGGCGCTTTCGTCCAGTGCAGCATCCACGGCGGGGCAGACGGTGTGCACACCATCGCTGCCCAACTCTACCCGGGCGTGGTGCCCGGTGGCAATGTACTGGATGCCCAGCTTGTCGGCAGCGGTCAGCAGGGCGGCAAAACGTGCATCGTTGCCGCTGCCCAGCACCTCGGCGGGCTGGTCTGCCAGTGCTTCTGCCTTCAGTACGATGCACTCGATGCCAAGAGCCTCGGCAGCCTGCCGTGCGGCTGCGGCCCAAGCGCTCTGGTCAGCGGCCAGCTGCACCACAGCCCCGGCCACGCCGAAGCCCTGCTGCTGCAAAATGCGCACCGCAACGCCGCAATCTACGGTGCCGTCCATGCTGACAAGCACTTTGTCCTGTGTTTCGTAGGTGTCGAACCCGTTGCCGGGTAAAAATGCGTCGCTCATGTTCCCTGCCTCCCGCCATGTGCTTTGCTTTGTGCTACGGCCAGCTGGTCGCAGCGTTCATTTTCCGGGTGGCCTGCGTGGCCTTTTACCCAGACATAGGTGATTTTGTGCCGTGCCTCCTGCTCCAGTGCCTGTGCCCATAAGTCCGGATTCAGGGCAGGGGAGCCATCGGCTTTTTTCCAGCCCCGGCGCTTCCAGCCCTTGGCCCAGCCCTTTTCCAGCCCATTGATGACGTACTGGCTGTCGGAGCACAGCCGCACCTCGCAGGGCTCCTTGAGCTGGCGCAGCGCCTCGATAAAGGCCGTCAGCTCCATGCGGTTGTTGGTGGTGCTGGCGTCGCCGCCGCTCAGTTCCTTTTCGTACACCTTGCCGTCAAAGCGGTAGCGCAGCACCGCACCCCAGCCGCCCGGGCCGGGGTTGCCGCTGCAAGCGCCGTCTGTGTACACCTCTACCTGTTTCATGGGGTTCTCCTTATAGAATAGAATACCTTTATTTAGCGCTATTTTGCCCGGGATGTCAAGAGCCAATGTATACGCCGGCCCGGTTTTGCCAAACCTTGGAATTGACAAAACCGGTGCGAGATACTATACTTAGCGTAACAAAATGCGTATAGGGGTGCACCAAAGGCGTGCGCCCGGCTGTTCCGGCAGAAACGCCACAGTCGCATCGAACAGATGGACTTACATGGCCAAGAATCTCTTGCGGAACCAACAGCGCTGCTGCAAAAAGCACGCTGAACGATAAATTCTATACGATGCATCAACCGGAAGCCGATGCAGTTTCAGGTGCTTCCCCTGTGCAAGGTGCGGCTGCTCTCCCCGGCGGAGCGCGGTCTGGCTTGCAATTGAATCTGGAGGTAAAGAATGGCTCAAACAAAAGAAAATAACCCCGCATCCCGCGCAAAAGCTCCGGCAGCGCCCAAGGCAGCCGCCGCAAACGGCACTGCTCCCGCAGGGGAAAAGCGTGCCCGTCCCACCACCCGCCGCCCCTACTATAACCGCCGCCCGCGCCGTGCGCAGCAGCCCAAGGAGGCAGCGACCCCCATCCATATCTACCCGCTGGGCGGTCTGGGCGAGGTCGGCAAGAACATGACCGTCTACGAGTGCAACGGTGATATGATCATCGTGGACTGCGGTCTGGTGTTCCCGGACAGCGAGATGTTCGGCGTGGATATGGTCATTCCGGACTTCACCTTTGTGGTGCAGAACAAGGACAAGATCAAGGGTCTGCTCATCACCCACGGCCATGAGGACCACATTGGCAGCATTCCCTATCTGCTGCAAAAGATCAGCCTGCCGGTGTATGGCACCCGTCTGACCTGCGGCCTGATCAAGAACAAGCTGGAGGAGTTCGGCCTTGCCGGTAAGACCAAGTTTGTGGAGATCGTGCCCCGTCAGAAGATCAAGCTGGGCTGCTTTACCGTGGAGCCTATCCATGTGAACCACTCCATCCCGGATGCCGTGGCTTTTGCTATCGACAGCCCCGCCGGTACCATTATCCAGACCGGCGACTTTAAGATCGACTACACCCCGCTGGCCTGCGGCGTGACCGACCTGTCCACCCTGTCCGAGTACGGGCAGCGCGGTGTGCTGGCCCTGCTGAGCGACTCCACCAACGCGGAGCGCCCGGGCTTTACCGCCACCGAGCAGAAGGTGGCCGCCGGTGTGCGCAGCCTGTTTGCCCGCGCCCGCAATAAGCGCATTATCATTGCGACCTTTGCCTCCAACATCTACCGCGTGCAGCAGATCATCGATCTGGCCGTGGAGGATGGCCGCAAGGTGGCCTTCAGCGGACGCAGCATGGTCAACAACACCGCCATGGCGCAGGAACTGGGCTATATGCACATCCCGGAGGGCACCCTGATCAGCGTAGACGAGCTGAACCAGTACCCGCCGGAGCAGGTGGTGCTGGTGACCACCGGCAGTCAGGGCGAGCCTCTGAGCGCGCTGAGCCGTATGGCCTCCTGCAGCCACCGTCAGGTACGGGTAGGCCCCGGCGACTTCATCATCATCTCCGCAAACCCCATCCCCGGCAACGAAAAGAGCGTGACCAAGATCGTCAACGGTCTGCTGCTGCTGGGCGCAGAGGTCATCTACGAGAGCATGTACGATGTGCACGTTTCCGGCCACGCCTGTCAGGAGGAGCAGAAGCTGATGCTCACCCTGACCAAGCCCAAGTACTTCCTGCCCGTGCACGGCGAGTATAAGCAGCTGAAAAAGCACGCCCTCACCGCTGCAAGTCTGGGCATCCCCACCAGCAATATCCTGATCGCCGAAAACGGCTCCAACGTTATCCTCTCGCAGGACGAGATGAAACTGGGCGAGCCGGTGACCGCCGGTGCCGTTATGGTGGACGGCCTTGGCGTGGGCGATGTGGGCAACGTGGTGCTGCGGGACCGCAAGCACCTCTCCGAGGACGGTCTTGTCATCATCGTGGCCACCGTGGACAGTAAGACCGGCAAGGTGCTGGCCGGGCCGGATCTGGTAAGCCGGGGCTTCGTGTATGTGCGCGAGAACGAGAGCCTGATGGACGGTGCCCAAAGCATTGTGGAAAATGCACTTGAGCGCTGTGTGGACGAGCACGTCCGGGACTGGAACAGCGTAAAGACCCGTGTGCGTGAGGCGCTGAGCAGTTATATCTACCGGCGCACCAAGCGCAGCCCGATGATCCTGCCGATCCTGATGGAGGTCTGACCCGGGCGCACCGCAAGGCGGTGCAGCGTCTGAGGAGGCAAAAAAACCAATGAAACGTAAACCAAGATGGACACTGGAAATGCTCACGGCCAGTCTGGCGGTGCTGTGCGGCCTTTTGCTGCTGGCACTGCTGGTGCAGCGCCCCATGGCATGGCCGCTGCTGGCTGTGCTGGTGGTGCTGTGGGGCATAGGGGCAACTCTGTTCCGTTGCAAGCTGCGCAGCTGGGTGGTGCGCTGGACAAGCGGCACCACCTTTGAAAAATCCAAGGTGCAGTTCAGTCTGGAGCCCCTTTCCCAGCCTGCGGCACTGCTTTCCGGCGAGACGGTGCTGTGGTACAACAGCCAGTTCCGCACCCGTCTGCTGGGCGGGCAGGATGTGCTGGCCAGCCGGGTGCAGAAGCTGCTGCCCGGGCTGGATCTGCAATTGTGCCGCAAGCGTGAGGGACAGCTGCTGACCCTTGCCGACGGCTACTGGAGCGTGCACAGCTCCACCGTGCCCGGCGAAGCCGAAAGCATGACCCTGCTGGTGCTGAACGAGGAGACCGAGCTGCGCCGCATCGAGGCAGAGTACAAGGCCAGCCGTCCGGGGTATCTTGCCTTTCAGCTGGACGGCTACGACGACGTGTTCGGGGATCTGATGGACAGCGAGCGCGCCCGCCTGCTGGAGGGCGTCAACCGCATTCTGGAGGATATGATCGGGCGCGGCAGCGGTTTTCTGCGCCGGGTAGGCAGCGGCGGCCGCTACATCGCAGTGGTGGAGGAGCGCCAGCTGGAGCAGTTCGCCAACCGCGGCTACGATGTGCTGGATAAGATCCGCGCACTGGACCCCGGTGTGAGCCTTTCGATGTCCATTGGTATCGGACGCGGTGCACGCACCCTGCGGGAAGCGCAGGATATGGCCGAGCACGCGTTGGATATGGCGCAGGGACGCGGCGGCGATCAAGCCGCTGAGATGACGCTGGATGGTTTTACCTTCTACGGCGGCGTGAGCCACGGTGTGGAAAAGCGCAGTAAGGTGCGCAGCCGCCTTGTGGCTGACCAGCTGGTCAAGCTGATCAAGGAGGCCGACCATGTGGTCATCATGGGGCACCGCATGAGCGATTTGGATGCTATCGGCGCAGCCGAGGGCGTGCTGCGCATTTGTAAGATCTGCGATGTGCCGGCGGTTATCGCCGTCCGGCGGGACGCTACACTGGCGGCCAGCCTGATCGATGCGCTGTGCAAGGCGGGGCAGAAGGATGACTTCATTGACCCCAAGGACGCCCTGCCCATCATTTCTAAGCGTACCCTGTGTATCGTGGTGGATACATATCAGGTGGGCCTTGTGGAAAGCAAGGACATTCTGGAAAAATGCGGCAAGGTGGCCGTCATCGACCACCACCGCAAGGGTGTGGGCTACATCGAGAATCCGGCGCTGGTCTGCCACGAGCCCTATTCTTCCTCGGCCAGCGAGCTGGTCACCGAGCTGTTGCAGTATGTGGGCGAGCGGGACGACAAGCCCAACCGCATCGAGGCCGAAGGTCTGCTTGCCGGTATTTTGCTGGATACACAGGACTTTACCCTGCACACCGGTGTGCGTACCTTTGAAGCCGCTGCTGCACTGCGCCGCTACGGCGCAGAGACCGAGCGGGTGCGCCGGTTGTTCGATGTGACCATGGTGGAGTACAACGCCAAGGCCGATCTGGTGGAAAAGGCGCAGATGTACAAAAACTGTGCCATCTCCATTGGCGGCGAGGTCGCCCCGGAAGCCCGGGTTGCCATTGCGCAGGCCGCCAACGACCTGCTGCGCATTCAGGGCGTGGACGCCAGCTTTGTGGCAGTGCAGGTGGGCAATGGGGTAAACATCTCTGCCCGCAGCATGGGTGCCGTGAATGTGCAGGTGATCATGGAGTCGCTGGGCGGCGGCGGTCATCAGACCATGGCAGCAGCCCAGCTGAAGCATATCACCCCGCAGGCGGCCCGCAGCCGCATTCAGGATGCCATCGACCAATATTATCTCTCCCAGAAAAAGACTACGCCGGAAGCACGACCGGCAAAAGGGGAATAAAACATGAAACAGTACGATTATCTCATCGTTGGTGCCGGTCTGTTCGGTGCCGTGTTTGCCCACGAGGCCAAAAAGGCAGGCAAAAAGTGTCTGGTCATTGATAAGCGCGACCATATCGCGGGCAATATCTACACCGAGAATGTGGAGGGCATCAATGTGCACCGCTACGGCGCGCATATCTTCCACACCAACAACAAGGCCGTGTGGCAGTATGTAAACCAGTTTGCAGAGTTCAACCGCTACACTAACAGCCCGGTGGCCAACTACCACGGCCAGATCTACAACCTGCCCTTCAACATGAACACCTTCAACAAGATGTGGGGCGTTGTGACCCCTGCTGAGGCCAAGGCCAAGATCGAAGAGCAGAAGGCCGCTGCGGGCATTACCGACCCGCAGAACCTCGAAGAGCAGGCCATCAGCCTTGTGGGCACCGATATCTACGAAAAGCTCATCAAGGGCTACACCGGCAAGCAGTGGGGACGCCCCTGCACCGAACTGCCCGCTTTTATCATCAAGCGCCTGCCGGTGCGCTTTACCTACGACGACAACTACTTCAACGCCCTGTATCAGGGCATCCCCAATGGCGGCTACACCGCCATGGTGGAAAAGATGCTGGCTGGTACCGAGGTGCGCCTGAACGTGGATTATCTGGCCGAAAAGGCCGCGCTGGACGCACTGGCTGAGAAGGTGGTCTACACCGGCCCGGTGGATGCCTACTTCGGCTACCGTCTGGGTGCGCTGCAGTACCGCAGCGTCCGCTTTGAGACCGAGGTGCTGGACACCGACAACTATCAGGGCAACGCGGTGGTCAACTACACCGACGCCGAGACCCCCTATACCCGCATTATCGAGCACAAGCACTTCGAGTTCGGCACCCAGCCCAAGACCGTCATCAGCCGGGAGTACAGCGCCGAGTGGAAAAAGGGCGACGAGCCCTACTATCCCGTCAACGATGAGAAGAACGGTGCCCTGTATGCACAGTACAAGGCACTGGCCGATGCCGAGCCGGGCGTGATCTTCGGCGGCCGTCTGGGCGAGTACAAGTACTACGATATGGACAAGGTCATTGAGGTAGCGCTGGACGTGGCCGCAAAGGAGCTGGCATAAAGAGCGTAACTGCCCCGGGTCACCGCCGCAAAAAAAGGCGTCCCCTTGGGGGAGCTGTCGCCGCAGGCGACTGAGGGGGCAGGTGTGCAGCAAAAGGACATTTGAAATGCTGCCCCGCTTCCTCTTGCCCAAAAACGACAAATGCGCTATACTATTACCATAAGACTGCACCGGTTTTCCGGTGAGAAGTGAGGGATACTATCATGAAAGTGATTCTGAAGCAGGATATCAAGGGCATCGGCAAGAAGGACGAGATCCATGAGGTCTCCGACGGCTACGCCCGCAACTACCTGTTCCCGCGCAAGCTGGCCGCTGTGGCGGATGCCAGCGCTGTGAACATGGCGCGCGGCAAGGAGGCCGCAGCCGATTTCCACGAGGCTGAGAATGTGGCAGCCGCCAAGGCTCTGGCTGCCAAGATCGAAGGCAAGACCGTGACCATCAAGGCCAAGGGCGGTGCATCCGGCCGTCTGCACGGCAAGGTGACCGGCAAGGAAGTTGCCGAGGCACTGGCTGCGCTGGCAGGTGCACCCATCGACAAAAAGAAGATCGAGCTGGAGACCAAGGACATCAAGGATGCCGGCGTGTTCAACGGTAAGGTCCGTCTGTACGTTGGCGTCGTGGCTTCCTTCAAGATCCAGGTGGAAGTGGAACAGGCCTGATCTGTGTGCCGTTTGCGCCCCCTCACAGCAGGGGGCGCTTTTTGGCTTTACAGGATGCTTTGGATTTTGGATAAGGACAAACTACTATGCCGAACGAACGACGTTATTCCAATGAACTGAATCTGGAGA
This sequence comes from Faecalibacterium sp. OM04-11BH, assembly GCF_003482185.1. NCBI lineage: Bacteria > Bacillati > Bacillota > Clostridia > Eubacteriales > Oscillospiraceae > Faecalibacterium > Faecalibacterium sp. OM04-11BH. The sequence goes on along the minus strand of NZ_QULS01000001.1, from coordinate 133,163 downwards.
GCGTGGGCATCAATCTGCCCTACAATATGCAGGCAGAGCAGAGCGTGCTGGGCGCGGTGCTGCTCAAGCCCGACACCCTGACCGATCTTGTGGAGATCCTCAAGCCGGAAATGTTCTACACCCGGCAGAACGCCCAGATCTGGACCGAGATGCTGCGCCTGTTTACCAACGACCAGACCATTGATTTTGTTACCCTGCTGGATGCAGTGGTGTCCGATGGCGTGTTCCCCAGCGCAGACGAGGCCAAGATCTATCTGACCGGTCTGGCAGAAACGGTGCCCAGCATCTCCAACGTAAAGGCCTATGCCCAGATCGTGCAGGAAAAATATCTGGTGCGTCAGCTGATGGGGGTAGCCAAGGACATTTTGCAGGACGCCGGGGACGAGCCGGACGCCGATCTTCTGCTGGAAAACGCCGAGCAGCGCATCTACGAGATCCGCTCCGGCCGCGATTCCAGCGCCCTGACCCCGCTTTCGTCCAGCATGGTGGAAACACTGACCAACCTGCAAAAGATCAGCGGCCCGGATGCGGATAAGTACAAGGGTATCCCCACCGGTTTCCGTCTGCTGGACACCGTGCTTACAGGCCTTGGCCGCGGCGATCTGATCATTCTGGCAGCGCGTCCCGGTATGGGCAAGACCAGCTTTGCACTGAACATCGCCACCCGCGTGGCCATGCAGCAAAAGGTTCCGGTGGCCATCTTCAGCTTGGAAATGACCAAGGAACAGCTCACCAACCGTATCCTCTCGTCGGAGGCAGGTATCGACAGTCAAGCCTTCCGTACCGGTGCGCTGCGCGCCGAGGACTGGGAGTATCTGGCGCTGGCCACCGAAAAACTGCACGATGCACCGATCTATATGGACGATACCTCCGGTATCACCATCACCGAGATGAAGGCCAAGATCCGCCGGGTGAATCAGGACCCTGCCCGCCCCAACGTGGGTCTGATCGTCATCGACTATTTACAGCTGATGACCACCGGCCAGCGCAGTGAGAACCGCGTGCAGGAAATCAGCTCCATCACCCGAAACCTGAAGATCATGGCTAAGGAGCTGAACGTGCCCATCATCGCGCTGAGCCAGCTGTCTCGTGCGGTGGAAAAGCAGGGCAACAACTCCAGCCACCGCCCGCAGCTTTCTGACCTGCGCGACTCCGGTTCTATCGAGCAGGATGCAGACTGCGTTCTGTTTTTGTACCGCGATTCCTACTACGCCAGCCAGAACCCGGATGGCGCTGAGGTGGATGCCGATACCGCCGAGTGTATCGTGGCAAAGAACCGTCACGGCGAGACCAGTACCGTGCCGCTGGGCTGGGACGGTGCCCACACCCGCTTTATGGATGTGGACTTCAAGCGCTGATGGATGCCGCGATTCTTGCCCGGGTGGAGGATTTCTGCACCCGGGAGGGGCTTTTGCAGCCCGGCGCACCGCTGCATCTGGCGGCGGCAGTCTCTGGCGGCGCGGACAGCATGGCACTGCTGCTCTTGCTGCGGCAGTTGCAGCCGAGGTTCGGCTATACGCTCTCTGCCTGCCATGTAAACCACGGCCTGCGCGGGCAGAGCGCCGACCGGGACGAAGCCTTTGTGCGGGCAGAATGCGCCCGCTTGGGCGTGCCGCTGCGGGTGTTCCACGCCGCAGAGCTGGCCCCGCCCCCAGCGCACGCCGGGGAGGACTGGGCGCGCCGTCTGCGCTACACGGCCTTTGCGCAGCTGCAAGGGCAGGGGATAGATGCCATCGCTACGGCCCATACTGCAAATGACCAAGCGGAAACGCTGCTGCTGCGGCTGGCACGCGGCACCGGGCTGCACGGGGCGGGCGGCATCCGGCCAAGGCGCGGGTGCTACCTGCGTCCGCTGCTCTGCCTGAGCCGCGCCGAGACCGAGGCCGTCTGTCGGGCAGCGGGGCAGCCGTGGGTCACCGACGAGACCAACGACACCGACGCCTACGCCCGCAACCGGCTGCGCCACAACGCCCTGCCTGCGCTGGAAAGCACCAACGCGGCGGCGGTGCAGAATCTGGCGCGGTTCTGTGAAAAGGCCGCGCGGGTGGATGCCTACCTTGCCGCCGGGGCTGCAAAGCTTCTGGCGGCGGCACGCCTGCCCGGCGCAGAACCGGCGTGGCGTCTGCCGCCCTTGCAGGCGGCAGACCCGCTGCTGCTGGAAACTGCGCTGCACAGCCTTGTGGCTCCGGTGCGGGACGCAGAGGAAAAATATGTGCAGCTGCTGTGTGCTGTGGTGCGGCAGGGCAGCGGCGCAGTACAGCTGACTGGGCAGGTACGCTTTTGCGCCGGGAACGGCTGTCTGCGGCAGGAAACACTGCCGCAAGCGCTGCCCGGACAGCCGGAGAACCTGCCGCCGCAGCTGTCCTTTTTGCCCGAAAAACAGCCGGAATTCCGGCTGCGCGGGGGCTGGAAAGGGAAAGCAGAGCTGTTAAAAGCCGATTTTGAAGAAAAAATACAAGTCGTTCATAAAAAAGACTTAAAAAATCGGGCGGATTATGCTAGAATAACTACGTTGTACACTAGTCTTGTTCTGCGTGCCCGACAGCCGGGAGACCGCTTCCGGCCTGCGGGGCGGGGGTTGAGCAAGCCGCTGCGTAAGTGGATGAACGAGGCCGGTGTCCCGAACGAACTGCGGGATACGCTGCCGCTGCTTGCCAGCGGAAGCGAAATTTTATGGGTGTGTGGAGAAGGCTTTGCCGATGGCCTTGCACCGGACACGGAAAGCAGATGGATCCTGCACTTGGATGCAGAGATCGAAACACAGGAGGAAAAAACAAATGAGTATGCACGATGATATCAAGACCGTTCTGGTCAGCGAAGAGCAGCTGAAGGCCAAGGTGGCAGAGCTGGGTGCTCAGATCAGCCGGGATTATGCCGGTAAAAATCTGGTGCTGGTGTCCATCCTCAAGGGTTCGGTGGTCTTTATGGCCGATCTGATGCGGGCTGTGAGCATCCCCTGCAATATCGACTTTATGGTGGTCTCCAGCTACGGCGGCAGCAATACCACCTCCAGCGGTCTGGTCAAAATCATCAAGGATCTGGACGGTGATCTGTCCGGCAAGGATGTGCTGATCGTGGAGGACATTCTGGACACCGGCGTCACCCTGTCCAACCTTGTGCCCATGCTCAAGATGCGCAACCCGAACTCCGTTAAGATCTGCACCATCCTTGATAAGCCCAGCCGCCGCAAGGCCGACATCCAGCCGGATTACGAGGGTTTTCAGGTGCCGGACGAGTTCGTGGTGGGCTATGGCCTCGACTACGATGAAAAATACCGCAACCTGCCCTATGTCGGCGTGCTGAAACCCGAGGTCTACACGAAGTAACGTGTCCATTATAAAAATCCAGAACTGGAGTTGATTTTTTTGCAACCGAAGAAACCCCGTTTCAATCCGCTGGTGATCGCCATTGTGCTGGCAGCCGTGCTGATGGTGTGGTCGGTGCTGGGCGGCACCGGCGGCAGCGCCAGCGGCTCCTCTATGGCATATTCCACGGTGGTACACTATTTTGAGAGCAATCAGGTCACCAAATTCTCGCTGGATCTGAACACCGGCGTGATCACCATGACCCTGAAGGAGGGCGCGCAGGAGCTGCCCAACGCTGCCGAGCAGAGCACTGCCCAGTCCACGGGCGGGCTGCTTTCCGGCCTGCTGTCCTCCTCTTCCGCTGCCCCCACCGGGGTAAAGAAGAACGATGACGGCACCGAGACAGTCAGCTACAAGCTGCCCTACGCCCGGATGTTCGTGGACCATGTGTCGGACTACATCGCCCAGTACGATGCAGCCAACCCCGATGCGCCCATGGTGTACGACTATGTACCTGCCAAGGAGACCATCCCCTGGATGGAGATCCTGTTCTATCTGGCCATGCTGGGCTGCACCGGCTTTTTGCTGTTCTCCATGATGCGCGGCGGTGCTGGTGGCGGCGGCATCATGAACGTAGGCAAGGCCAAGGTAAAGGACGAGCACGAGAACAAAAAGACTGCCACCTTTGCCGATGTGGCCGGTGAGGACGAGGAAAAGGAGGAGCTCAAGGAAGTTGTGGAGTTCCTCAAGAGCCCGGATAAGTTCAATACGCTGGGTGCCCGCATCCCGCATGGTGTGCTGCTGGTGGGCCCTCCGGGTACCGGTAAGACCCTGCTGGCGCGTGCCTGTGCTGGTGAGGCCGGGGTGCCCTTCTACTCCATCTCTGGCTCTGACTTTGTGGAAATGTATGTCGGCGTGGGCGCCTCCCGTGTGCGTGACCTGTTTGATAAGGCCAAAAAGACCATGCCCTGCATTATCTTTATTGATGAGATCGATGCCGTGGGTCGTCAGCGCGGCGCAGGTCTGGGCGGCGGTCACGATGAGCGCGAGCAGACTTTGAACCAGCTGCTGGTGGAGATGGACGGCTTTGAAGCCAACGACGGCATCATCGTCATGGCTGCCACCAATCGTGCTGATATTCTGGATAAGGCGCTGCTGCGCCCCGGCCGCTTTGACCGTCAGGTCTATGTGGGTCTGCCGGATGTCAGGGGACGCGAGGAGATCCTGAAGGTGCATACCCGCAACAAGCCCCTTGCACCGGACGTCTCCCTGAAGGTCATTGCCCAGCGCACTGCCGGTTTTGCCGGTGCAGACCTTGAGAACCTTGTCAACGAAGCCGCGCTGCTGGCTGCCCGCCGCAACCGCAAGGCCATTACCATGGAGGATATCGAGGAAGCTTCCATGAAGGTGATGGCAGGCCCTGAGAAGAAGAGCCGCGTGGTCACCCCGGAGGAGAAAAAACTCACCGCCTACCACGAGGCCGGTCACGCAGTAGCAGGCTTCTACTGCAAGCACCACCCCCGCGTGCACGAGATCACCATCATCCCGCGCGGTCAGGCTGGCGGCTACACCATGTATCTGCCCGAGAAGGACCGCAGCTATGTGACCAAGGGCGAGATGTTTGAGGACATCGTGTCCAGCTTGGGCGGCCGCGTGGCCGAGCAGCTGATCTTGGAGGACATCTCCACCGGTGCCTCCAACGACCTGCAGCAGGCCACCAATATCGCCCGCCAGATGATCACCCGCTACGGCTTCTCCGAGCGTCTGGGCCCTGTGGTCTATGGTACCTCGCAGGAGGAGACCTTCCTTGGCCGCGACTTTGGTCAGGGCAAGGGTTACAGCGAGACCACCGCTGCCGAGATCGACAGCGAGACCCGTGATATCATCGACGAGGCCTACGAGACCTGCCGCCGTACCCTGACGGAGCACATCGACCAGCTCCATGCGTTGGCCAAGGCTCTGATGGAGCGCGAAAAGCTCAACGAGGAGCAGTTCAACACTATTATGGCCGGCGGCACTCTGCCCCCCTGCGAGGATGCAAAGCCTGAGCAGGCGCAGCCCGACCAGACCGTGCAGCCTGCCCCAGTGCAGCCCGCAGAGCCTGCGGAAACTGCTGAGCGTGCCGAACCCGCCGAGCAGGCCGAGCCTGTCCAGCCGGAAGCGCCGCAGCCAGACGCCCCGGAGCAGCAGGACTAAGCTTTTTTAAGAAAAGGAGCGAACATCGTGGAGGAAAATTTTAACCCGGTCGCCCAGACCCGCGCAAACTACTATACCCCCGGCAGCCCGGTGCAGTTCGTCTGCGTGGAGCTGCTTAAGGGGGACGTCAGCGGCGAGCACGCTGTCTGCCTGACCTTCAAGAATATTTCCCGCGTGACCCTGACCGCACTGGAGATCCACTTCAAATGCAAAGGCGTGGACGGTGTGATCCTGTGCGAGGATAAGTTCGAGTATCGGGATCTTCAGGTAAAGCCTGGCGAGCTGTTCGGGCAGGACGATGCCGTGTTCATCACGGCAAAGGCCATCACCAGCGTGGATGTTTCGCTGTGCAATGTGTACAACGGCAAGCGTGTGGTGCATCTGGACGGCATCAAGCGTGTGCGCCTGCCCGCACCCCGCCGTCTGGCTCCAGAGCTGCAAAAGACGCTGGAAGCCCGCATGAACCGCACCGGGCTCAAGTATCAGCCGCAGGTGTTTGAAAACGGCTGGTACTGCGCCTGCGGTGCCTTCCACCCCACTGAGGAGGACACCGTTTACTGCTCGGAGTGTGGCTGTGACCGCATTCTGCTGCAGAATGCGCTGAATACCCTGTTGCAGCCCGCCGCCCCGGCAGACGAGATGGAAATGCCCCTCAGCGCCCCGGCGGCGCCCGCAGCGTCCGCTGCGGTGGAGGAGCCTACCCGCATCGTGGGTGTAGCCCCTACCGCCCCGGCAGCGCCCGTAGAGGAGCCCACCCGGGTCATGGGCGCAGCGGCTTACCAGCCGAAGGCTGCCCCCGTCCAGCCCATCTCGGAGCCTACCCGTGTGCTGGACGCCGCTGACCGCGCACCAATTTCCGACGTTGCTGCGGCAGACGAGGGCACCCGCGTGATGCCCGCCGCTGCCCGCCGTCCGGCACCGGCTCCGGTGCGTCAGCCCGCGCCTGTGGAGGACGATGACGAGGAGTACGAGGACAGCCGGGACAGCGTGGCAGAAGCGCTGATCCGCTGGGTGCCGCCCATTACGGCCATCCTGTGCGCAGCCATTGCGCTGTGCGGCTTTGTGTACTACCAGTTCGTGCTGTAAAATAAGATTCATCCCGGCGGAGGGGGCAGCGTGCCTTCTCCGCCTTTTGTGTGCATTGCACAGAAAGGAAATGCCATGCCGGAACAAGCCTTACAGGTGGCTTTTGAGATCAAGACCGCCTGCGATGAGATCAGCCGCCGCCTGCTGCGCTGGCACTGGGAGCGCAAGCCCGGGGCGCACAGTCTGGACGCGCTGCTGGAGCATATTGCCGTCCGCAAGCAGGAAAGCCCGGATTATTATGACCGTATGCCGGATCTTACCGGCAAGACCAGCTGGCAGCAGCTGGACACTACCCTGTGTATGCGGGTGCTGCTGGACCCGGAGACTGATGCTGCCCGCCCGCTGGACTTGCTGGGCAACACGGCGCACCCCTCTGCCGCCCGCCATGCCTGCAACGCCATCCGCACCGCCCGCAACGAAGCTGCCCACGCGGCAGTTGCAGCAGACGGCGCACAGGCGGCGCTGCTGTTCAACGAGGCCATCGAGGCGCTGGAAGAGGGCTACGCCGGTACCGCCTTTAAGGAGAACGAGTTGGCGCAGTATTACCGCGAAGCCGAGGACTACCTGAGCCGGTGCAGCGAGGGCAAACCCCTTAAAGCGCGCCAGAGCAGCCCGCAGAACACACAGCAGGGGAAAGCTGCTGCCCGCAGCAAGCCCCGCAGTGCACAGCAGACCCGCAGCACCAAAAACACTGCCGCCCGCAGCCGCAGCACCGGTACAAAGCAGAGCCGCGGCACAGCCTCCCGCAGCAAAAAGCAGCAGACCGGCGGCGAGAGCAAGGCAGCGCTGGGCATTATTCTGGCGGCGCTGGTGCTGGGGATTATCGCACGCGCCATCAGCATGGGTTTGCTGTAAACGCAACGTTATTTGCAAATCTGGAGGTAAATTGGAAAGCGAAAACGGCTGCGCTGTACAAAACAACCAAAAAAGTAGCGGATAGCCCCGCAGAAAAACGGTCATTGCACCTCTTGCGGGAAATATGAAACGGATTTATAATAAGCATGAAAACGTTTACACATTACCGCCGGAGAGGGAACGGAGAAAAACCCATGACCATCAGTGATATTGCAAAGCTGGCAGGCGTTTCCAGTGCTGCGGTCAGCCGCTATTTGAATGGCGGCCCTCTCAGCGAGCAGAAGCGTGCCGTGATACAAGCCGTAGTGGAGCAGACCGGTTACAGCCCGGACACTGCCGCCCAGACCCTGCGCACTGGCAAGGTGCGTCAGGTGGGGGTCATTGTGCCCAGCATCAGCTCCCAGTCGGTGGGGCAGATCACCAGCGGCATTGCGACCGAGCTGGGCGCAAGCCGCTACCTGATGCTGCTGGCTGACACCGAGCTGGACGAGCAGATGGAGCTGGAATACCTTACAGCATTGCAGCGCAACCACGTGGCCGGTATCATTCTACTGGGCTGTGATAACAGCCCACAGCTGTGCAAGGCACTGAAGGACTGCCGTGTGCCCGTGGTAGTAACAGGGCAGCGCTTTGCAGACCTGCCCTGCGTTTATAACGACGACCGCTCTGCCGCCCGCGACCTGACCCGGAAGATGCTGGAGCATGGCCGCAAAAATATTGTGTACATCGGCGGCAGCGAGCAGGACGCTGCCACCGGCGCGGCCCGCCGTCAGGGTGTGCAGGATGCGCTGCGAGAGGTGGGACTAAATGCAGATGGTCTGCCCCGCGCCTGCTGCGCTGTCTTTTCCATGGAAGAAGGACAACGCTGCATGGAGGAGCTGTTGGCGCGCTGCCCGCAGCTGGACGGTGTGATCTGCGTGACCGACACCGTGGCCTTTGGCGCTTTGCAGGTGCTGCGCGCTGCTGGACGCAGGGTAGGGGAGGACGTAGGCCTTGCAGGCATCGGAGATAACTGGGCGAGCAAGGTAGTGCAGCCCGGCTTGACCACCATCCGCTTCTACCAAAAGCAGGTAGGGCAGGAGGCCGCCCGGATGCTGCTGCAAAGCCTGGAGCATACCGGGCCGGACGCTGCGCCGGTGCGCCAGACCACGCTGGGCTATACGCTGGTAGAGCGCGGCTCGCTGTAAAAAAGAGGAACAAATGAAACAAAAACTGATCTTTTTAGATATCGATGGCACTCTGCTGCCCCCGGGCGAGATGCTGATCCCCCAAAGCACGGTGGAAGCGCTGCGCAAGGCGCGTGCCAACGGCCATAAACTGTTTCTGTGCACCGGGCGCAACCTGCGCATGACCCAGCCGCTGCTGCACTACGGCTTTGACGGCGCGGTATGCAGTGCTGGCGGTTATGTGTTTTGCGGGGACAAGGTGCTGGTAGACCTGCCTATGGAGCCGCAGCTGGCAGAGGGTGTGCGCAGCGCCATGGAGCGCCACGGTGTAGAGTGCACGCTGGAAGCGCGGGATGCCACCTACGGCAGCCTGAAGATGATCGAGCGCTGGAGCTTCACCCACCGGGATGCAGGCAATCTGAACAGCGAAGCCGCCCGTTGGCGCAAGGCCATGGAGGACGGCATGACCATCAGTCCACTGGCTGATTACAAGGGTGAACCGTTGTATAAGATCGTGTATATTGCGGAGCACAGCAAGGACTTGGACGAGGCCAAGCGCCTGTACGAGGATCGCTTTGTGTTCTGCGAGAGCAAGCTGGACGGTCTGGACGGCGGCTATGTGAACGGCGAGCTTATCAACCGTAAATTTGACAAAGGACGCGGCATCAAGGCCGTCTGCGACTATCTCGGCGTGCCCCTGCAGGACAGCATCGGCTTTGGCGACAGCGACAACGATCTGCAAATGACTGATGTGGTCGGCATCAGCGTCTGTATGGCCAATGGCTCTGCAAGCCTGAAGCAGCGCTGCGACCGCATTGCTCCCTCGGTGTATGAGGACGGCATTGCTAAGGAGTTTGCAGCCTTGGGGCTGATTTGATCGTTTTAGATATAGAGGCCATTTCCAATTGAAACCCTTTTCCTGTGAAAATTCAATCCCGGAAAGTCCGCAGACTTTCCGGGATTGTTCTTTAATAATAAAATTCCTATTGACATGGCCAGAGCGGAAGCGGAGGCCATTCAAAATCGTTTTGCAATGAAAAGGAGCACCGCACAAAAAACCGTGCGGTGCTCCTTTTGGTTCATAGATCAGTAGTGCAGATCCTCTGCGGTCAGCGCTTCCAGCACGGGCAGCATAGCAGCGGCCTCGGCCTTGGCAGCAGGCAGATCCATATCGCGGTAGTTGCCGCACTCCACCTCGCTGGCACCGGGCACAGCGCCCTCAAAATCGGCCATAAAGCGGTAGGCGTCCACCGTCAGCTGCAATGCCTGCGCCGGGGTCAGCCCCCGGGTCAGCAGGTAAAAACCGGTGCGGCAGCCCATGGGGCCAACATAGATCACCCCGTCCTTCACGGCACTGTTGCGTGCATAGGTTGCAAACAGGTGCTCCAGCGTGTGGGCAGCGGCGGTGCTCAGGTAATCGCCCTGATTGGGCTTTTTCATGCGGATGTCCCAGGTGAGCACATCGCCGTCCTGACGGCTCAGGTACATTCCGCGCTCCAGCCGGGTGTGATCTACGCAAAAGCTTGCGATACGTTCCATACTACAGTTCTCCTTTATCAGCCCTGCAGGCGCTGCACACTGCCGTGTGCGCAGTCCACAGCCACCATCAGACCATCGCGGATGTGGCTGGTAGCACCGGCGGCACCCACAACGGTGGGCTTCAGCAGTGCCTTGCCGGCAATAGCGGCGTGGCTGTTCAGGCCGGGCTCCTCTACCACCAGAGCGGCAGCATCGCGTACAAAGCTCAGCATCTCGTTGCTGGTGGAGGGCACCACCAGCACCATGCCGGGCTTGAACTTGGCACGCACCTCGTCCATGGTGCGGCAGACGCAGGCCTTGCCGCTGGCAACATCGTTGTTCTCGGGGCCGACACCCACGCCGGTAGCCAGACAGTTGCCCACCATGTGGATCTTGATCATGTTGGTGGTGCCGGAAACGCCAACGGGCACGCCTGCGGTCACAACAGCCAGCTCGCCGTTGTGCAGGTAGCCGTTCTCCTTGGCCAGAGCAGTGGACATCTCGATCAGCTCATCGGTGCTGTGTGCCAGAGACATCATCAGCGGAGTGATGCCCCAACTCAGGGACAGCTGACGCTGCACCTGCTCGCGCATGACGCAGGCAATAATGGGCTGCTGCGGGCGGTACTTGCTCAGCAGGCGGGCGGTAGTGCCGGACTCGGACACGGTAACGATGGCGGCGGCGTTCACATCCCGTGCGGTCAGGCAGGCAGCATGGGCGGTAGCGTCAGAGACGCTGATCTTGCCGGGGTTGGAATCCATCGTGCGGCCGCGAAGATGGAAGCCCTCCTGCTCAGTGCGCTCAGCAATGGCGGACATGGTCTTGAGTGCCTCCACGGGGTAGGCACCGGCAGCGGTCTCACCGGACAGCATAATGGCAGAGGTGCCGTCGTAGATGGCGTTTGCCACGTCCGAGATCTCGGCGCGGGTGGGGCGGGGGTTCACGATCATGCTGTCCAGCATCTGGGTAGCGGTGACGATGGGCTTGCCGAAGGAGAAGGAGCGGTCGATAATAGTCTTCTGGATGCCGGGCAGTTCGGTGAAGTCGATCTCCACGCCCAGATCGCCACGGGCCACCATCACGGCATCGGCAGCAGCCAGAATGCTGTCGATGTTGTTCACGCCCTCGCGGTTCTCGATCTTTGCAATGATGCGGATGTTGGAATCGTACTGGTTCAGCAGGTTGCGGATATCGTACACGTCCTGTGCGGTGCGCACAAAGGAGGCAGCGATGAAATCGTAACCCTGCTGGATGCCGAAGATGATGTCATCCTTATCGCGCTGGCTCATATACGGCATGGACAGGTGCACGCCGGGCACGTTGACGCCCTTCTTGTTCTTGATCTTGCCGCTATTCAGTACGGTGCAGACGATGTCGGTGTCGTTCACGGTCTGGATCTGCAGCTTGATCAGGCCGTCGTCCAGCATGATGGTGCCGTTCGGCTCCACGTCCATGGGCAGATCCTTGTAGGTGATGGAGCAGATCTCGTTGGTGCCCTCCACATCGCGGGTGGTCAGGGTAAAGGTCTGGCCGGCAACCAGATTCTCAACGCCGTTCTTGAAGTCCTTCAGGCGGATCTCGGGACCCTTGGTGTCCAGCAGTGCAGCCACGGGCTTACCCAGCTCCTCGCGCAGAGCCTTCAGCTTTTCAAGGCGACCCAGATGCTCCTCGTGGGAACCGTGGGAAAAATTGAAACGAGCCACGTTCATGCCGTTGGCGATCAGATCGCGCAGCACGCCTTCCTTATCGGTGGAAGGGCCAAGGGTGCAAATAATTTTCGTCTTTCTCATGCAATATACCTCCGTCAACTCTCTCTTACCTATATCCGGCACAGCATCCCTGCAGGCTGCTGTGTATGACCAAGGGAAACAAAAAAAGCTCCCGGTACAGCGGGTCGGTTTATATGGCAGAGCGGGAAAACCAAAAACTCTACCAACTATTATTATAATCATTCCGGTGCAAGAGAGCAAGAGGAATTTTTGCTTGAATACAAGTTTTTGCGTTTGTTTCTGTCCGCAGGAGGGATTGTAAAACTTTTAACGATGCGCCGCGGCTTTCCGCTTGCTGCCCGACAGGGGAAAACTGCTGCAAAACACAAAAACTGATAAGACCGCACAAGGCTGCGTCCTCTTGCATCCGGGGGACTTTTTGCTTATAATAGGAATAACAAAGTAGTACTGTTCCGGGGTGCGCCCCGGAGAAATGGAGTGACCATTATGGAAAAACGCGTTTTTCTGATCGTGCTGGACAGCTTTGGTATTGGCGCAGAGCCGGACGCCGCTGCCTTTGGCGATGCAGGCACCAACACCTTGGGTGCCATTGCGAACCACCCCAATTTCAATTGCCCCAATCTGCGCAAGCTGGGCTTGTTCAACATTGACGGTGTGACCGCAGGGGAGAGAACGGATGCCCCGGCGGCTGCCTTTGCCCGCCTGCAGGAGCAGAGCATGGGCAAGGATACCACCATCGGCCACTGGGAGATCGCCGGTGTAGTCAGCCCGGAGCCGCTGCCCACCTTCCCCGAGGGCTTCCCGGAGGAGCTGATCCGGGAGTACGAGCAAAAGACCGGCCACAAGGTGCTGTGCAACAAGCCCTATTCCGGCACGCAGGTACTGAAGGACTACGGCGAGCAGGCCATGCGGGAAAACGCCCTCATCGTCTACACCAGCGCCGACAGCGTTTTTCAGGTGGCCGCCAACGAAGAACTGGTGCCGGTGCACGAGCTGTACCGCTACTGTGAGATTGCCCGGGAAATGCTCAAGGGCAAGTACGGCGTGGGCCGCGTGATCGCCCGCCCCTTCCTGGGCAACAGCGCCGACACCTTCTACCGCACCACCAACCGCCACGACCTGAGCCTGAAGCCGCCCCGCGCCACCATGCTGGATCTGTTAAAGGATGCCGGTAAGGACGTGATCGCTGTGGGCAAAATTTACGATATTTTTGACGGCGAGGGCGTGACCGAAAAGATCAAGACCACCGGCAACACCAATGGCATCGCCTTTACCAAGGCTTTGCAGACCCGGGATTTTGAGGGCCTTGCCTTTGTGAATCTGGTGGACTTTGATATGCTCTACGGCCACCGCCGCGATGTGGCAGGCTACGCTGCCGCCGCCACCGAGTTCGACCGTTTTCTGGCCGATTTCCTCCCGGGTATGCGGGAGGGTGACCTGCTTATGATCACCGCCGACCACGGCTGCGACCCCTCCTACACCAAGACCACCGACCATACCCGCGAGTATGTGCCGTATCTGGTCTGCGGCAAGGGCGTGAAGGCGGGGACGGATCTGGGCACCAAGCTGTGCTTCGGCACCATCGCCAAGACCATCTGCGAGTATCTGGAAGTGGACGCTTCCACGCTGGACGGCAAGAGCGTATGGCAGGAGATCCGGGCATAAAACGCCCCCAAAAACAGGAAGAACAGGAGCGTGAAACGATGCGTATTTATGATCTGATCGCAAAAAAACGGGATGGCGGCACCCACACCCGGGAAGAGCTGGAAGCTATTGTCAACGGCTTCGTCAGCGGGGAAGTGGCCGATTATCAGATGGCTGCATGGATGATGGCGGTGTATCTGCGCGGCATGACCAATGAGGAGACCGCTGAGCTGACCGATGTGATGGCGCACAGCGGCGTGATGGTAGACCTTTCGCCCATTCCGGGCATCAAGGTGGACAAGCACTCCACCGGCGGTGTGGGCGACAAGACCACGCTGGTCATCGCACCCATCGTGGCAGCCTGCGGGGTGAAGATCGCCAAAATGAGCGGCCGGGGCTTAGGCCACACCGGCGGCACCATCGACAAGATGGAGAGCGTGCCCGGCACAAAGACCGCCCTCTCGCAGGAGGAATTTTTTGCACAGGTGAACCAGATCGGTCTGTCGGTCATCGGCCAGAGCGAGGGCATTGCCGTGGCGGATAAAAAGATGTACGCCCTGCGGGACGTTACCGCTACTGTCAGCTGCATCCCGTTGATTGCGTCCAGCATCATGTCCAAAAAGCTGGCCTCCGGTTCGGACGCCATCCTGCTGGATGTCACCACCGGCACGGGTGCCTTTATGAAGACCGTAGATCAAAGCATTGAACTGGCGCAGCTGATGGTCGCCATCGGCACCCACCATGGCCGCCGGGTAGCCGCCATGATCACCGATATGGACACCCCGCTGGGGCACAACATCGGCAACAGTCTGGAAGTCATGGAGAGTATGGACGTGCTCAAGGGCCACGGCCCGGCAGACCTGACCGAGGTGTGCCTGCAATTGGCGGCCAACATGCTGGTACTGGCAGGCAAGGGCGATGCCGCCCACTGCCGCGCTATGGCCGAGGCGGTCATTGCGGACGGCTCTGCCTTTGAAAAGTGCAAGGAAATGTTTGCCGCGCAGGGCGGCGACATCCGGGTGCTGGATGATTACAGCCTGTTTGCACAGCCCGCCGCCAGCTACGAACTGCTGGCCGAGCAGGACGGCTACATTGTGGCCAACGATGCGGAAAAGATCGGTTCTGCCAGTGTGCTGCTGGGCGCAGGCCGCCAGAAAAAAGGCGACCCGCTGGATTTTGCCGCCGGTATCACCCTGCACAAAAAGCGCGGCGACTATGTGCATAAGGGCGAAAGCCTTGCCACCTTCTACGGCGCAGCGGACAAGTTTGAAGCCGCTGCCGCCGAGTACCGCAGCGGCCTTGTGTACGGCGCGGAAAAGCCGGAGGAAGCTCCGCTGGTGTACGCCCTTGTCACCAAGGACGGCGTAGAGCGGTACTGAGACCTGACAGCAGGGAAAACCCTGTTTTTCCGTGAAAATGCAATGCCGGGCAGCCCGCAGGCGGCCCGGCATTGCTCTTATAACAATAGTTTTTCCACTGAGGATGCCCAAAGCGTATGCGGTGGGCATTCTAAATCGTTTTGCCCCAAGGGGACTGCTGCACAAAGCTGTGCGGCAGCCCCTTTTTGCGTTTTCACGCTGCAAATTGGCCTTTTGCACAAAAGAACTGTCGCTTTTTAAGCAATTCGCTGTATTTGCGGGGCAAACGGTAGAACTTTGCATCGGGATATGGTATACTACACTGTACTTGCATGCCCCGGAAAAAGGGGCTGCCAAAGGAGAAAGGACTTGTTATGAAGATCATTCTGGTGGGCGGCGGCAAGGTCGGCACGGCTCTGGCGCGCCAGCTCAGCGAGGAAGGCCACAACGTGACTGTGGTGGACACCAACAAGGCGCGCGTGGAGCACCTGACCGAAAGCTACGACGTGCTGGGCATCGTGGGCAATGGCTCGTCCATCACCACCCTATCCGAGGCGGGCATTGAGGATGCGGATGTGTTCATTGCGGTCACCGGCTCGGACGAACTGAACCTGCTTTGTTGCATGTTTGCCAAAAAGGCGGGTCACTGCCACGGTATTGCCCGCGTGCGCAACCCGTCCTACAGCCACGAGTTGGACTTTATCAAAAAGCAGATCGGCATTTCCGCCATCATCAACCCGGAAATGGCAGCGGCAAAGGAGATCTCCCATCTGCTGCGGTTCCCCGGTGCCAGCAAGATCGATACCTTTGCGGACGGCCGTGTGCGGCTGATCAAGTTTGCGCTGCCCGATGCACTGGACGGCGTAGCCATCCGCGAGATTCCCACCCGGCTCAAGAGCGATATTCTGGTGTGCGCGGTGGAGCGTGAGGGCGGGGTCATCATCCCCAACGGTAACTTTGTGCTGCAAAAGGGCGATCAGGTCACCTTCCTTGCTACGCAGGAAAAGGCCCACGCCTTCTTCCAGCAGCTGCATCTGCCGGTGCAGCCGGTGCGCAACGCCCTGATCGTGGGCGGCGGTGCCATTGCCTACTACCTCAGTCAGGAACTGCTGGAAAACCATGTACGGGTGCGCATCGTGGAGCGGGACGCAGCCCGCTGCGTGGAACTGGCCGAGCAGCTGCCCGGCGCACAGATCCTGAACGAGGACGGCTCCAACCGCGAGTTTTTGCTTTCCGAGGGTCTGGAATCTACCGAAGCCTTTGTGGCGCTGACCAACATCGACGAAGAGAACGTGCTGCTGACCCTGTTTGCCAAAAAGCACTCCAACGGCAAACTGGTGACCAAGGTCAACCGTCTGGAATTTGACGATATTCTGGCCGGGCTGGATCTGGGCAGCGTGGTCTACCCCAAGTACATGACCTGTGACTACATCGTGCAGTACGTCCGCGCCCTGCAAAACGAGGCGGGCAACAACATCAAGACTCTGTACCGCATTCTGGACGACCGCGTGGAGGCACTGGAATTTACGGTGCACGAGGAGAGCGCCGCTACCGGTGTGCCCCTGAGCCAGCTGCACCTGAAAAAGAACCTGCTGCTGTGCTGCATTACCCGCGGCAGCAAGATTTTGATCCCCCGCGGCGGCGACCAGATCCAAGTGGGCGATAACGTCATCGTGGTCACGCTGGAGCATGGTCTGCACGATCTGCGCGATATCGTGGAGCACTGACGGAGGCGGACTATGAATTATGCGATCGTTTTTCGTCTGCTGGGCTATGTGCTGATGATCGAGGGCGCGTTGCTGCTGCTGCCCGCCGCCGCCAGCTTAGTGTATGGCGAGTGGATGGTGCTGGGCGTGTTTCTGCTCACAGCTGCGGTCAGCGCCGGCATCGGCTACGCCCTGCACACCATCAAAGCCCGCAGTAAGGTGTTCTATATGCGCGAAGGCTTTGCGGCTACCTCGCTGTGCTGGGTGTTCATCTCGGTGATGGGCGCGGTGCCCTTTGTGCTCACCGGCTGCATCCCGAACCCCGTGGATGCCCTGTTTGAGACGGTCTCCGGCTTTACCACCACCGGTGCCAGCATTCTGCCCGCCGTGGAGGGGCTGCCCAACGGTATTCTGTTCTGGCGCAGCTTTACCCACTGGATCGGCGGTATGGGCGTTCTGGTGTTTCTGCTCTCACTGCTGCCGCTGACCGGCGGCTCCCACGTCAACCTGATGAAAGCCGAAAGCCCCGGCCCGCAGGTGGATAAGCTGGTCCCCAAAGTACAGTCTACCGCTAAGATCCTGTACGGCATCTACTTTGCCCTCACCGTGCTGGAACTGGTGTTCCTGCTTGTTGGCAGAATGCCCCTGTTCGAAGCCATGCTCACTGCCTTTGGTACGGCGGGCACCGGCGGCTTCGGCTTCCGCAACGACAGCTTTGCCAGCTTTTCGCCCTACATCCAGTGGGTCGTGACCATCTTCATGATCCTGTTCGGCGTCAACTTCAATGCCTACTTCCTGCTGCTCATGCGCAAGTTCCGCCGCGCTGCTGCCAGCGAGGAGGTGCGGGGCTACTTTGTGGTCATTGCGGTGGCAGTGGGCATCATCACCGCCAATATTTATAGTATGTACAACAGCTTTGGCGAGGCGCTGCGGCAGGCCGCTTTTCAGGTGGGCTCCATCATCACCACCACCGGCTTTTCCAGCTGCGATTTTGACCTGTGGCCCACCCTCTCTAAAGAGATTCTGGTCATGCTCATGTTCATTGGCGCCTGCGCCGGCAGTACCGGCGGCGGCATCAAAGTGAGCCGCTTCCTCATTCTGGGCAAGACCCTGGCTAAGGAGCTCAAGACTGCCCTGCACCCGCAGGTGGTAGCGCCCGCCCGCATGGACGGCAAGCTGTTGAACCACGAGACCATCCGCACCACCAACGTGTTTGTGGCGGCGTATATCTTTATTTTTGCGGCCTCCTTTTTCCTCATCAGCCTGAACGGCTTTGATATGGTCACCAACTTTACCGCCGTGGCTGCTACCCTGAACAACATCGGCCCGGGCTTGGAAATGGCAGGCCCAATGCAGAACTTCGGCTGCTTTGCAGACCCCGCAAAGCTGGTGCTCATCTTCGATATGCTGGCCGGACGTCTGGAGATCTTCCCCATGCTGGTGCTGTTCATGCCGGATACATGGCGGCGGTTCTAAGCCTTTTTGAGTACGGGACAAGCATAAAAATATTATTTCGGAACACCGGAGTCTCTATGGACGCTCCGGTGTTCTTTTTGTGAAAGAAGTCGGAAAGACAGATGGCAACGGTTAGAAATGCCTTGCGTTCAGTGCCGCATTGCAGTATGATTATAATATCAATTATCTGACCCTTACCCCTGAGCAGGCAGAACCTTTTTACAAACGAAATCGTTCTGCATGATAAAAAAGAAGAAAGCAAAACAATAAAACGTACAGGAGGAAATTACTATGGGTTTGATCAAAGCAGGTATGGGCGCACTGGGCGGAACTCTTGCAGACCAGTGGAAGGAATTTTTCTATTGCGATTCTCTGGACAAGGATGTGCTGATGGTCAAGGGCCAGAAGCGCACTTCCCGCCGCAGCTCCAACCACGGCGAGGACAACATTATCACCAACGGCAGCGGCATTGCTGTGGCCGATGGCCAGTGTATGCTCATCGTGGAGCAGGGCAAGGTGGTGGAGGTGTGCGCCGAGCCGGGCGAGTATACCTTCGATTCCTCCACCGAGCCCAGCGTGTTCACCGGCAACTTCGGCGATAGTCTGGCTGCTACCTTCCAGACCGTAGCCAAGCGCTTTACCTACGGCGGCGACACCGGCAAGGACCAGCGGGTGTACTACATCAACACCAAGGAGCTGGGCGAGATCCTGTACGGCACTGCCACCCCCATCCCGTTCCGCGTGGTGGTCAGCGAGGAGCGGGGCTATAAGCTCTCGGTGAATATTCGCTGCAACGGCAGCTTTACTTA
>NZ_QULS01000001.1:0-114325 GCF_003482185.1 Faecalibacterium sp. OM04-11BH | reverse complement strand
GTCTGGCTGCTACCTTCCAGACCGTAGCCAAGCGCTTTACCTACGGCGGCGACACCGGCAAGGACCAGCGGGTGTACTACATCAACACCAAGGAGCTGGGCGAGATCCTGTACGGCACTGCCACCCCCATCCCGTTCCGCGTGGTGGTCAGCGAGGAGCGGGGCTATAAGCTCTCGGTGAATATTCGCTGCAACGGCAGCTTTACTTACCGCATCTGCGACCCGCTGCTGTTCTACACCAACGTGTGCAGCAACGTTTCTAACCAGTACGACGCCTCGGAGCTGGCTCCCCGCCTGAAAAGTGAGCTGATGAACGCTTTGCAGCCGGCGCTGGCCACCCTTTCTGCCAACAAGGTGCAGTATTATGAGATCCCCGCCCACACGCTGGAGATCTCGGACGCCCTCAACGAGCAGCTGTCCAACGTCTGGCGCAAGAAGCGCGGTATTGAGGTGTTCTCCTTCAACATCAACTCCCTGTCCATCCCGGAGGAGCAGCAGAAAAAGATCACCGAGTGGGAAGAGAACGCCATGACCACCGATCCCACCACCGCCGCAGCCCGTCTGGTGGGCGGTCAGATCGACGCCATGAAGACTGCTGCAGGGAACACCGCCGGTGCTATGACCGGCTTTATGGGCATGGGCATGGCAGCCGGTGCAAACGGCATGAACGCCCAGAGCCTGTTCGCCATGGGGCAGCAGCCTGCAGCACCCCAGCAGCAGACTTCTGCCACCAACAGCTGGAAGTGCAGTTGCGGCGCTATCGCCACCGGCAAGTTCTGCCCGGAATGCGGCAGCAAAAAGCCGGAACCGAAGCCCGCTGCGGACAGCTGGACTTGCAGCTGCGGTGCTACCGTTACTGGCAAATTCTGCCCGGAGTGCGGCAAGCCCCGCCCGGCGGCAGCAGAGGGCTGGACTTGCAGCTGCGGCGCCGTGAACAAGGGTAAGTTCTGCTCCGAGTGCGGTAAACCCAAGCCTGCCGGTACCCCCAAGTATAAGTGCGACAAGTGCGGCTGGGAGCCGGCAGACCCCGCACATCCGCCCAAGTTCTGCCCGGAGTGCGGCGACCCCTTTGACGACAACGACCGCAGCTGAACCCGGCGCACAGCCCGCCGCACAATAACCGATCACGCTGCGGGGCAGGGCAGAAAAGCAAATAAGCCCTTGCCCCGCAGACTACAGGAGGAAACACTATGGCAGGAATGCTGGAATATAAGTGCCCCTGCTGCGATGGTGCGATCCGGTTCGACAGCACCACCCAGAAGATGAAATGCCCCTACTGCGACACCGAGTTTGAGGTGGACGCACTGAAGGGCTACGATGAAGATCTGAAAGACCAAAAGCCCAGCAAGATGAACTGGGCCACCCCCGGCGGCAGCTGGGCAGAGGGCGAGACCGCCGGTCTGCATACTTATGTCTGCAAGAGCTGCGGCGGCGAGATCGTGGGCGACGACACTATGGCCGCCTCGGCCTGCCCCTTCTGCGGCAACCCCATCGTGCTGACCGGACAGTTTGCCGGAGACCTGCGCCCCGACCTGATCATCCCCTTCAAGCTGGACAAAAAGGCCGCCAAGGCAAAATTGCAGGAGCACCTCAAGGGCAAGACCCTGCTGCCCAAGGTGTTCCGCAGCCAGAACCATATCGACGAGATCAAGGGCGTGTATGTGCCCTTCTGGCTGTACGACAGCGACGCCGATGCTCAGCTGCGCTTTACCGCCACCCGCACCCGCTTTTGGTCGGATGATGACTATGATTACACCGAGACCAGCTACTACTCTGTGCGCCGGGATGGTGTGCTGGGCTTTGACGCGGTTCCGGTGGACGGCTCCTCCAAGATGGAGGACGACCTGATGGAATCCATCGAGCCGTTTACCATGAGCGATGCCGTGCCCTTCAAGACCGCGTATCTGGCGGGCTATGTGGCCGATAAGTACGATGTGGACGCCCAAAAGAGCATCAAGCGCGCCAACGAGCGTATCCGGCAGTCCACTGAGGACGCCTTTACCCAGACCGTTACCGGCTACGACTCCGTGAAAATGGAGAACAGCAGCATTCAGCTGCATGGCGGCAAGGCAAAGTATGCGCTGTTCCCGGTCTGGCTGCTGAGCACCAGCTGGCAGGGCAACAACTACATTTTTGCCATGAACGGCCAGACCGGCAAGTTTGTGGGCAACCTGCCGGTGGATAAGGCCGCTGCCCGCAAGTGGACGCTGGGTCTTACAGCAGCCGTTGGTGCCGCATCCTATGCGGTGATGTGGCTGCTGTGGCTGGCCGGTATTTTGTAAAGGAGGGACGGAAGATGAAAAAGACTGTTACCCCGCTGCGCTCCCTCTGCGCTGCGCTGGCCGCACTGGTGCTTTTGTTGGCGCTGGCTGTGCCGGCCTTTGCCGCAGACGGCTTTGCCGACCTGTACTACCGCGTGAACGACAGCGCGGAAGTTCTGACCGAGGATGAGGACGGCGAGCTGGAAGCTTCGTTGGAGGAGCTGAGCGTCCGCCAGAGCTTTGATGTGGTCGTTGCCACCATCGACTCGCTGGAAAGCGAGGGCTACACCAGCATGGAAGAATACGCCGATGACCTGTACGACTACTGCCAGTTCGGCTACGGTGAAAACCGGGACGGCGTGCTGCTGCTGGTAAGCATAGGCGACCGCAAATGGCATATCTCCACCTGCGGCTACGGCATTACCGCCTTTACGGATGCCGGCATCCAGTACCTTGGCGAGCAGATGACCCCCGATATGGCAGACGGTGATTACGCCGCTGCCTTCCGCACCTTTATCCAGTGGACGGATGCGTATGTTACCGCCGCCCGCGAAGGCCACCCCTACGATGTGGACAATATGCCGCATGAGCCCCTCTCAATCCTGTATCTGGGTTTGGCGCTGGTCATTGGTCTGGTGACTGCACTGATCGTGACCGGCGTGATGAAGAGCCGGCTCAAGAGCGTGGCACCGCAGCGGGACGCAACCAGCTATGTGCGGCAGGGCAGCATGAAGCTGACCAACCAGCGGGATCTGTTCCTGTACCGTGACGTGCACCGCACCGAGCGGCCAAAGGAGTCCAGCTCCAGCGATTCCGGCGGCAGCTCCACCCACACCTCCTCCAGCGGCACTACCCACGGCGGCGGAGGCGGTTCGTTCTGAAAACGTTCCCCGCAAGATAAAATCTCAAAAAACGATCCGCAGCAGCCGGACGCATCCGCGCCCCCGGCAACCACTGCGGATCGTTTTTTACTTTTCTGCCGCCCGACACAAACAACTGATTTTTTCTGCGCCTTTGGGGCTATACTTCCAGTGCAGACGATTTTATATGCAGCAAGGAGCAGACACATGGGCATTTGGGAAAATCTGGGTATTGGCAGCTACCGGGGCTTTTCGCGTCCGGCGGCACGGCTGCTGCAGCAGGCGGTGCAGCTGGCGGGGGATCTGGGCTGTGAGCAGGCAGATACCAGCCACCTTTTGCTGGCAATGCTGCGGCAGCAGGGCGCTGCGGCGCAGTTTCTCACCCGGAAAAACATCACCGAGCCAGAGGTACGCCGCCAGCTGGCGCAGCGGCGCAGCGCCCCGGTACAGCGGCTGACCCGGCAGTCCATGGCACCGGACCTGCGCCGCACCATGGACTATGCGCTCATCGGGGCACAGAACGCCCACGTCAGCCGGGCAGAGCCGGAGCACCTGCTCTGCGCCATGCTGGAAGATGACGGCTGCGCCGCCGGGTTGCTGCTGGCGGAGATGGGGCTTTCGCTCACCGAGGCAGTGCGGGAGTGCCGTCAGCTGAGCGGACAGTTCGTGCTGCCCGCCCAGCCCCGGGTGTCGGCCAGCATCCCCCGGGGCAGCCGCGCCAGCGATAAATATTGCCGCGATTTGACCCGCCGTGCCGCCGAGGGAGAACTGGACCCGGTGTTCTGCCGGGAAGCGGAGCTTGACCGCATGGTGGAGATCCTGTGCCGCCGCCAGAAAAACGACCCCTGTCTGATCGGCGAGCCGGGCGTGGGCAAAACGGCGCTGGCCGAGGGTCTGGCGCTGCGCATTGCCGCCGGGCAGGTGCCCAGAGCGCTGCAAGGGCGGCGGCTGCTGGCGCTGGATATGGCAAGCTTGGTGGCGGGCACCAAATACCGGGGCGATTTTGAGGAGCGTCTGAAAAACCTGCTGGAAGAGCTGGTGCGGGACGGCACTGCCATCCTGTTCATCGACGAGTTCCACACCATCGTGGGAGCCGGTGCCGCCGAGGGTGCTATTGACGCTGCCAGCATCTTAAAACCGGTGCTTGCCCGGGGCGAGTTGCAACTTATCGGCGCCACCACCAATCAGGAGTTCCGCACCCACATCCAGAAGGACGCCGCGCTGGAACGCCGCTTTGGCCGGGTGCAGGTGGAAGAACCCACCCCCGCGCAGGCGGTGGAGATCCTCAACGGCCTTGCGCCCCGCTACGAGCGGTATCATGGCGTGCGACTGCCGCCGCAGACCCTGCAGGCGGCGGTGGAGCTTTCGGTGCGGTATCTGCCCGGCCGCTGTCTGCCGGATAAGGCCATCGACCTTGTGGACGAAGCCTGTGCGGCGGCGCGCATCCTTGCCGAAAAGGAGCAGCGCACCCAGCCGGTGCTCAGCCCGGAGGACATCGCCCGGGTGGTGGCAGCGGCCAGCGGCGTGCCCGCCCAGCGGGTGGGCGAACAGGAGCGGGAGCGGCTGGACAAGCTGGAAAGCCGTCTGAACGCCGAGATCGTCGGCCAGCAGCGGGCAGTGGCTGCGGTGGCCGGGGCTATCCGGCGCAGCCGCACCGGTCTGGGCGAGCCGGGGCGGCCCATCGGTGCTATGCTGTTTTTAGGGCCTACCGGCGTGGGCAAGACCGCACTGGCGCGGGTACTGGCGGTCAGCTGGTTTGGCAGCGAGAAAGCGCTGCTCAAATTTGATATGTCGGAATATCAGGAGCAGCACACCGCCGCCCGGCTGCTGGGCGCACCGCCGGGCTACCTCGGCCACGATGAGGGCGGTCAGCTGACCGAAGCCGTGCGCCGCCGCCCGTACAGTGTGGTGCTGTTTGACGAGATCGAAAAAGCACACCCGGATATCCAGAATATCCTGTTGCAAATTTTGGAGGATGGTCAGCTGACCGATGCCATGGGGCGCAAGGCAGATTTCCGCAACACCATTGTGCTGCTCACCTCCAACTTGGGCGCACGCTTCTTAGCGGGGCAGAACGCGCCGCTGGGCTTTGCCGCCGGGGCAGAAGCGGTGTTTGAAAAGCAGTCCGCACAGGCTGTGGAGGAAGCCAAAAAGTGGTTCCGGCCGGAGCTGCTCGGGCGGCTGGATGAAGTGATCGTGTTCCGCCCGCTGGCAGAGGAAAACCTCTGCGCTATTGCAGAAAAAATGCTCTGCCAGCTGGAGCAGCGCGCCGCCCGCAGCGGTTACCGGCTGCGCCACACTCCGCAGGTGGGGGCGGCACTGGCTGCCCGGGCGCAATCGGCCTACGGTGCGCGGGAGCTGCGCCGTCAGGTGGACAGAGCAGTGGAACAGGCGCTTGCAAACCGCATTGCCGCCGGAACTGCCTGCGTGGGGCAGCACTGGACAGCAGAATGCGCCGCCGATGGCAGCATCGTTTTGCGGGAGGATGAAACGGTTACCCTGTAATAAAACAGCAAAATACCGGTTTTGCTTGCAACCGGCACGGTTTTCGACTATTATAGAGGAAATAGAGTTACAACACGGAGGACCCCGATGCACACGCTGTTTCTTCTCAACCCCGCAGCCGGAAAGGCCGACTGTACCCGCACCCTGCCGCAGCAGATCGCGGCAGCAGCTGCCGGTGCCGGGCTTGCCCCGGAGGACTACACCATCCGCGTCACCACCCACGCAGGCCACGCCCGGGAATTGTCCCGCGCAGCCGCCGCTGCTGCCCAAAAGGCCGGGGTAGAGCTGCGCGTTTTTACCGCCGGCGGTGATGGCACCTTCAACGAGGCACTCACCGGTGCCCACGGCTTTGATAAAACCGCCGTGGGCTGTCTGCCCTATGGCAGCGGCAACGACTTTCTGCGCACCTACGGTACAAAGGAAGAGTTTCTGGATCTGGACGCCCAGCTGGCCGGCGGGGCAGTGCCCATCGACCTGATGCGCACCAGTCTGGGGCTTTCTGCCACCATCTGCGCCGCCGGTCTGGATGCACAGGTGGCCTACGGCATCCCCAAGTTCCGGCGCATCCCGCTGTGCGGCGGCGAGGCAGCCTATGCGCTGTCCATTGTCCAGCAGCTGTGCGGGCATATCGGCCGCAGGGTGGAGTACGTCATTGACGGCGAGGTGCTGACCGTGGACTGCCTGATGTGCGCAGTGTGCAACGGCCGCGCCTACGGCGGCGGCTTCATGGCAGGGCCGGAGGCACAGCCGGATGACGGCTGGCTGGATGTGTTCATCGTGCGCAAGGTCAGCCGTCGGGTCATTGCAAAGCTGCTGATGCTGTACAAAAACGGTCAGCACTTTAAAAATGGCCAGCTGACCGAGGCCGCAAAGCCCTACTTTATCTACCGCCGCGCAAAATCGGTCAGTCTGCGGGCAGCAGATGACCGTGGGCCCATCATTGCCACCGTGGACGGCGAGTGCGCCCCCTGCAAGCAGGTGTCAGTACAGGTGCAGCCGCTGACAGGCCGCGTGCTGCTGCCGCTGCCCGCCTACCAGCGCTTTACCGCCAAAAAAGCAGGCGTAAGATAAAAAGCACTGCCGCAAACCTTACCATCGGAACAGAACGCAGCCGCTGTGCAAAAATTGTGCAGCGGCTGCGTCTTTTTTACGTGGCAGGGTACGATTTTTGGTCGTCATAAATTCTTAACAAAGAAAAATTGCAAAACCCCTTGATTTTTCAGGGCAAGATGAGTACAATACACTTAGCACTCAGAGAAAAAGAGTGCTAAACCACTGCGGAGCATACACAAAGCCTCCGTAGGACGCAACAAAGTTTCAAATAAATTCAATATAATTGGAGGGCAAGAATTATGAAGATCATTCCTCTTGCAGACCGTGTTGTCATTAAGACTGTTGAAGTCGAGGAGACCACCAAGGGCGGCCTGATCCTGACCGGCAGCGCAAAAGAGAAGCCGCAGGTGGCACAGGTCATCGCGGTAGGCCCCGGCGGTGTCGTGGACGGCAAGGAAGTCAAGATGACCGTCAAGGTCGGCGACAAGGTCCTCACCAGCAAGTACTCCGGCACTGAGGTCAAGGTGGACGGTGAAGAGTGCACCATCGTGCGCCAGAGCGATATTCTGGCTGTTGTGGAAGACTAAGCTTTCCCTTTTCAATTGAGTTTGCATTATAAAGGAGCGATTTATTATGGCAAAGCAGATCAAGCAGGGCGAGGACGCCCGCAAGGCACTGTGCGCTGGTATTGATACCCTGGCTAACACCGTCAAGATCACCCTCGGCCCCAAGGGCCGCAATGTGGTGCTGGGCAAAAAGTTCGGCGCACCGGTCATCACCAACGATGGCGTGACCATTGCAAAAGAGATCGAGCTGAAGGACGAGTTCGAGAACATGGGCGCACAGCTGGTGCGTGAAGTTGCAACCAAGACCAACGATGCTGCAGGCGATGGCACCACCACCGCTACCGTGCTGGCACAGGCCATGGTCAACGAGGGCATGAAGAATGTTACCGCCGGTGCCAACCCCATGGATATCCGCCGCGGCATGAGCAAGGCTGTTACCACCGCTGTGGAGACCATCAAGGCTCACAGCCAGAAGGTGAAGGACAGCAACGATATCGCCCGCGTCGGCACCATCTCTGCCGGCGACCCCGAGATCGGCCGTCTGATCGCCGAGGCTATGGAAAAGGTCACCTCTGACGGCGTTATCACCATCGAGGAGAACAAGACCACCGCCGAGACCTACAACGAGATCGTGGAAGGTATGCAGTTCGACCGCGGCTACCTGACCCCCTATATGGTCACCGATACCGACAAGATGGTGGCCGATCTGGACAACGCTGCTGTCCTGATTACCGATAAGAAGATCAGCGTCATTCAGGATCTGGTTCCCCTGCTGGAGCAGGTGATGCAGAACGGCATGAAGCTGCTGATCGTGGCTGAGGATATCGAGGGCGAGGCTCTGTCCACCCTGATCGTCAACCGTCTGCGCGGCACCTTGAACGTTGTGGCCGTCAAGGCCCCCGGCTTCGGTGATCGCCGCAAGGAGATGCTGCAGGATATCGCTATCCTGACCGGCGGCACCGTGATCTCCTCTGATCTGGGCTATGAGCTGAAAGACGCTACCGTCCAGATGCTGGGCCATGCCCGTCAGGTGAAGGTGACCAAGGAGAACACCACCATTGTGGGCGGCGCAGGCGACAAGGACGCCATTGCAGCCCGCATTGCTCAGATCCGCAGCCAGATTGAGGCCGCTACCAGCGACTTTGACCGCGAGAAGCTGCAGGAGCGTCTGGCTAAGCTGGCCGGCGGCGTGGCTGTCATCAAGGTCGGTGCTGCTACCGAAGTTGAGATGAAGGACAAGAAGCTGCGCATCGAGGATGCTTTGAACGCTACCAAGGCAGCTGTGCAGGAGGGTGTTGTGGCCGGCGGCGGTACCGCTCCCATCAATGCCATCCCCGCTGTGCGCGCTCTGTGCGACACGCTGGAAGGCGACGAGCGCACCGGTGCCAAGATCGTGCTGAAGGCTCTGGAGGCTCCTCTGCGCCAGATCGCCAAGAACGCCGGTCTGGAGGGCAGTGTCATCATCGACAAGATCGTCTCTGCCAACAAGCCCAACTACGGCTTCGATGCCCAGAACGAGGTCTTTGTCGAGGATATGATCGCTGCTGGCATCGTGGACCCGACCAAGGTCACCCGTTCCGCTCTGGAGAATGCAGCCTCCGTCGCTGAGATGGTGCTGACCACCGAGAGCCTTGTTGCTGACCTGCCGGAACCCCCGGCTCCCGCCGCACCTGCCGGCGGTGACATGGGCGGCATGTACTAATAACTGCCTAAAAACCGCATGAATCCTTGATTTTTGGAGCGCGCAAAAGCGGATTTACGCCAAACTTACGCCACTTACGCCAAAAATCAAAGCGCACTATAGGGTAACAAAATCGGCACTCGCTGAAAAGCGGGTGCCGATTTTTTGTGTCTAGGGGATTTGAAGACTCATGAAACCCACTGATGGATTCTGCGAGCGGCAGACTGTCAGCGGCTTTATTGTTGCTGTATTATATTCAGGGCAACTATGCAGCGATTTACGACAAACCGCTGTTTGATGCCCCCTTTGTGCCGTTGAAGGAGAGCGCACTGCCGCTCAACCCGGAGGCCAAAGAAGTGGTAGACCGGGTGCTGGATACCTTTGGTATGTACAGCGGAAAGGTTCTGGAAAGCATCACCCACAAAGAAGCCCCTTGGCTGGATGCCCGGAAGGGATTTCTGCCGGACGAAACTTCTCATGCAGAGATTTCGCTGGATGCGATGAAGGCGTACTTCAAAAAGGTGGATGAGAAGTATGGCATTCGGATGGAGGATGGGCTAAGAAAGTATATTGTAACGATGATATAAAAATGCCCGATTCTTAGTAGTTTTATCTTGCTGCTAAGAATCGGGTATTTCAGATTATTTATACATCTGGAAGTTCTGATAAAGTGTCAAGCCATTTAAGTCCATCGGTCCACGAATAAATACAATCGCTACTGTCTTTAAAAATATTAAGGATCATCTGAAGTTCTTTGGAAGCGGATTCATCTGAATTGAAATTGTAGATAATAACAGTCTTAACATCTTTAGGTGAATGCTGACAATTCCATGCCCACGCTTTAACACTGGTTATTATGCGGTTGAGATCTTTTCCATTCAGCCAGAATAGTTTGATGCCATAATTGTTAATTCGAAAATCGTATCTTATAGGTTCAGAATAACTTCCCCATTCTCTGACATTCCGCCTGAAATCTACATTACCCGTTTTGAGGATTTTGGTCATGAATTGAAGCTCTTCTGCATGAGAAGGACGCTTTTCTTTAGCAAAATCCTGCGGAAGATACATGCGGAATAATTCTTCCAAAGTTGAATCGAAATCATGGTAGGAAAAAGTCATTATTCTGCTAAAATGATATTCGTTACAATAAAATTGAACGAATTTTTGAATATCGAAAATTTTATCGTAATTTTCCAATGTAATACTTGCCTTGTTTTTTATGCCCTGAAGGATGAGCTTCAGCATATCCAAGTCTAAGCTATCATCGAATTCTGCAATGCGAGTCATCTTCTTTGTTGGAATAAAATCAACAAAAGGTTCAACATCTGATGCAGCTAAGACACCAAGATTAATGCTTTCGCCAGAAACAAGCGAAGGCGAATATTGTAAGATAGAATATTTTAGTTTCTTTTCACACATACAATTACCTCCCTCCTTGTTCTACAGACGAACAGAAAACGTTGATGTTTTGAACTCGATTATACAGATACTCGCATAGCAGTAACTTTTCATCTGATGTTATAAAATTGTTCCATGCAGACGGGATAGAGTCAATTACAGACTTTAAAGCATCATATGTCAGTATCTGTTTTATAGATTGTGCATCAGTGTACAGATTTTCTAATTGTAGTACAGGTTGAAAAGTATTGTACACCTCTCCATTGCCTTTTTTATCCAGGAGATGAATGCCTGTATAATCCTTTGCAAGAATTTCTTGTTTTAGCGTGGTTGCGTTCCAACCACGCTGAGAATTAAAAATATTACTGTAGTCAATTGCATAAAAATTTCTATCTTCTGATGAGAAAAGGACATTTCCTGAATGACGATCTACATTGCAAACAATGTAGTCTAAGAGGAGCATAAGGCTAATATTTGCAGCATTTCTCATCACAGGAAAATAAATAGAATCCATGGGAACTGCCTTTGAAACTAAAGATGAGAAAAAACATAGACCGAAGTTTTGAGAATCAAAGCAAATATTACCAAATTCGACGGCCTTTAAAAAACGAGCATCATATTCGCTCTTGTCGTCCAAGAGGCAGCAACCGAATGGTGGGACAGGAGCAGATATAATATTGGCAATACTATAGGCTACCCATTCATTAATAAGAACATGATTTCCTAAAGGGTTAAAAGGGTATTTAACAACAGCCAATGAATTGTTAGTGGATAATACGCATGAAAGGGGCATAGTAACACCAGCATCGTATACCTTAACAATCTGCATGACATGAGGAACCGTACCCATCACCACTTCCTTACTTGATACATATTATTATAGCATTCTGGTGGATTCTTGTCGATACGTTTTGATTGGACTCTTTTTACATTTTAGAAAAGCATTTTTGGACAAAAACACTAAAATTAACAGCCGCCCAGCGACCTTACGGTCTCGCTGGGCGGCTTATTTTTTGCGTTTCCACAACAGATATTCTTCGTAGCGGTGCATCTCGTTCTGTTCTTCTTCGGTCAGGCGCTGGCGCTGTTTGCGGGCTTCGTCCGAGGGGTCGATGTCGGTCAGGCCCAGCAGGTAGTCGGCGGAGGTGCCGTAGAGCTTGCAGATGGCAAGCAGCGCGTCACTAGGAGGCAAGTTCTTTTCCTGCTCCCATGCACGGACAGCCCAGACCGAAAAGCCAATCTTATCTGCAAGGATTTGCTGCGTGTCATCATTTAACTTGCGAAGTTCAGCTAGCCGTTCCCCGAACATAGTTTTCCCACCCTTCTTTACCTACTAGTATATGTGGCACTACTACTTTCTATAAAAAGTGGTGTAAATATGCTAGACATGAACAAAAGTAGCAGTATAATACTAGTATAGGGCGAAACTAGTGAAATGATGCTACTTCCGCCGCAACGCTAAGGCAAAGCGAGGAATACCCCGTTGGAACAACTGATCGACTTTCACGCACCGGAAGTGCAGGCGGTGCTGGATACACTTCTAAAAGACCACTCCACCGGTAAAAACATCATCTGGGCGACCGACCCGCCGGAAGAGCTGCAAACGGTAATGTACGAACCTGTCACGGATAGATCCCAGATCACCACCCAGCAGCTTGGGCTGACCCACTACGAGGTGGTGCTGCCCCGGATGATGAAGCAGACCGACACCCAGCAGCAGCGCACCCGCAAAAAGGGCGAAGTGTTCAGCCCGGCATGGGTCTGCAACAAGATGAACAACGCACTGGACGCCGACTGGTTCGGTGCACTGGGGACAGAGCAGACCACCGGACAGTTCACGGTGGAACTGCCCCAAGGCTGGCAGACGGTGGAAACACCGGTGCAGTTCCCGGCTTGCGGGGGCAAGACTCCGGCATGGGTGCAGTATGTGCAGAGCCGCCGCTTGGAGGTGACCTGCGGCGAAGCCCCCTTTCTGGCGTCCCGGTACGATGCCGCCACCGGCGAGATGATCCCGGTAGCTCGGCGCATTGGCATTCTGGACCGCAAGCTGCGGGTGGTAAGCGAGAACGCCGCCACAGAGGAAGAGTGGCGCAAATATGCCACCCATGCGGTGCAGTCAACCTACGGCTACGAGTATCAGGGCGATAATCTTTTGTTGGCGCGGGTCAACCTGCTGCTGACCTATGCAGAGCACTTGCAAGCCCGCTGGCAGCGCAAGCCCACAAAAGAGGAACTGCAAGCCATCGCCAACATCATCAGCTGGAACCTGTGGCAGATGGACGGCCTGCACCTGTCTGTGCCCGGCGGCAAGCCTCAGCCGGAGGCAGAACAGCTTGACCTCTTTTCCATGTTCGGGGCGGCAGAGCCGCAGCCGCCCACGGTATCCTGCAAAGTGAAAAACTGGCGCAAGGGCAGCCATGGAACGACCCAGAACTTTGAAACCATTCAGGAAGGGAGTACCAGCATGAAGTTTGATTATGTCATCGGAAACCCGCCGTATCAGGATGAAACCCTTGGCGATAACAAAGGGTTTGCACCGCCAGTATATAACAAATTTCTGGATGCGTCTTATGAAATTGCAGATAAGGTGGAAATGATTCACCCTGCACGGTTTTTGTTCAATGCTGGCTCTACGCCGAAGGCATGGAATGAGAAGATGCTGAGTGATCCGCACTTGACAGTCTTGCATTATGAATCTGATAGTTCAAAAATCTTTGCAAACACAGATATTAAGGGCGGTGTTGTAATTACATACCGCGACAAAGTGAAGAATTACGGTGCGATTGAGCATTTTATTGTGTTCGATGAACTAAGAAGTATTGCTCGTAAAATTGGAAAAACAGACTATGTATCGTTAAGTAAGGCGATTTATGCAGCAGAATCGTATCGTTTCACAGAAACGATGCACAAAGAGAACTCAAGCGTGGAGTCTCTGCTAAGTAAAGGTCATAAATACGACTTCAAGTCGAATGTTTTAAGTAAACTCGATAATATTGTGTTCTTCTCTGAAATGCCGAAGGACGGAAGTTCTTACATAAAGATTTTGGGTCTGGACGGAAGCAAGCGCACAGAGAAATGGATTAGAAAAGATTACGTCCGTGTCCCTGAAAATTTTGGGAGTTATAAGGTTTTTATCTCCAAAGCAAACGGTAGTGGTGCTTTTGGCGAAACTCTCTCAGCACCGATAATTGCTGAACCGGGCATAGGACATACGCAGACATTTATGTCTATTGGAAAATGCGAAAGTGAACAAGAAGCTATCGCAATAACAAAGTATGTAAAAACAAAATTTGCAAGGGCAATGCTTGGGGTACTAAAAATTACGCAGGACTGTCCGGCACCAAAATGGAAATACGTTCCCCTTCAAGATTTTACCGCCCATTCCGACATTGATTGGAGCAAGTCGGTGGCGGAAATTGACCAGCAGCTTTACCGTAAATATGACCTGACCGCGGACGAGATCGAATTTATCGAGACCCATGTAAAGGAGATGGCATAATGGCTGGCATAACCCTGCGCACTGCCCGGCAGGTGGTGCCCATGATCTACGCCTATACCACCCCGGAAATTGCCCGGCACAACGGCTGGACGAAGATCGGCTACACCGAGCAGTCGGTGGACAAACGCCTGAAACAGCAGACCCACACAGCCGATGTGCTGTACCATGAGGAGTGGCGGGGCAATGCCGTCTACGATGACGGCAGCGGCGAGGTGTTCACCGACCACGATTTCCACGCCTACCTCCGCAAGCTGAATGTGGAGAACGACCGCAAAAACGAGTGGTTCCATCTGGATGGACAGCAGTCCCGGCGGTATTTTCAGGATTTCCGCATGAACCGGGGCAGGGTGCAGCTGGATGCCGCCATCGCCTACACCCTGCGGGAAGAACAGGCAAGGGCTGTCCGCGACACCAAAATCTATTACCAGAGCCACCCCGGCGGAGAATACCTCTGGAACGCCAAGCCCCGCTTTGGCAAGACCCTTTCCGTCTACGATTTCTGCAAGCAGGTCGATGCACAGACGGTGCTTATCGTCACCAACCGCCCAGCCATCGCCAATAGCTGGTACAGCGACTATGTGCGCTTTCTCGGCAAGGAGTCCGGCTATCTGTTTGTCAGCCATGTGGATGCCCTTGCCGGGCAGCCCCATGTGCTGGACGAGCAGGGCTATCTGGATGCCGCCGCACAGGGGGAGGAACTGTATAAGCGCATTGAGTTCGTCAGCCTGCAGGACATGAAAGGCTCGAAGTATTTCGGCGGCGAGTACGACAAGCTGCGCCACCTGACCGAGCTGAACTGGGATGTGCTGGTCATCGACGAAGCCCACGAGGGCGTGGACACCTACAAGACCGACCTTGCCTTTGACCGTATCCGCCGCAAGTTCACGCTGCACCTGTCCGGCACGCCCTTCAAGGCGCTGGCGAACGACAAGTTTGCCGGGGATGCCATCTTCAACTGGACCTACGCCGACGAGCAGGCCGCCAAGCGGAACTGGCAGGGCGCACCGGGGCAGCAGAACCCCTACGCAAACCTCCCCATGCTCAACCTCTACACCTACCAGATGTCCGAGATCATCCGGGACAAAATTCAGCAGGGCGTGGAGATCAACGGCGAAACGCAGGAATTTGCCTTTGACCTGAACGAGTTCTTCAAGGTAAAACCCAGCGGCAGCTTTGAACACGACGCCGAGGTGGACCGCTTTCTGGATGCTATGACCACCCAGAACAAATTTCCGTTTTCCACCCCGGAACTGCGTGCCGAGCTGAAGCACACCTTCTGGCTGCTGAACCGGGTGGACAGTGCCAGAGCGCTGGCGAAAAAGCTGCAGGCGCACCCGGTATTCCGGGACTATGAGGTGATCCTAGCCGCCGGTGACGGCAAGCTGGATGACACGGACGAGAACCAGAAGAGTTTTGACCGGGTAAAAGCCGCCATCGCCCACCACGAAAAGACCATTACCCTGTCGGTGGGGCAGCTGACTACCGGTGTGACTATCCCGGAGTGGTCGGCGGTGTTGATGCTCTCCAACCTGAAAAGCCCGGCGCTGTATATGCAGGCAGCGTTCCGTGCCCAGAACCCCTGCCTTTTCCACGAAAACGGCACCTTCCGCCGCAAAGAGAACGCCTATGTGTTCGATTTTGACCCCGCCCGCACCCTGCTGATCTATGAGCGGTTCGCCAACGACCTTTCACAGGACACCGCCAGCGGCAAAGGCGACACCGAGGAGCGCAAGGCGCACATCCAGAATCTGCTCAACTTCTTCCCGGTCATCGGCGAGGACGAGGAAGGGGAGATGATCCCGTTGGATGCAGAAAAAGTCCTCAGCATCCCCCGGAAGATCAAGTCCAAAGAAGTGGTGCGGATGGGCTTCCAGAGCAATTTTTTGTTCCAGAACATTTCCAACGTGTTCAGTGCGCCGCAGGAGGTGCTGGACATTCTGCAAAACTTCCAGCCCATCAGCGAGGCAAAGGCAAAGCCCATCCAAATCACCCCGGAGACCGGCGCAGACCTCTCCCTGAACGACAAGGGCGAGGTGGATTTGGACGAGGGTTATGTCATCGGCAAGGCAGCGGATGTGTTCGGGGAAAAAATTTACGAGAACACCCCGGCACTGGACACCGCCCTGCAAGATCTGACAGATGCCCCGGCTCCTGCCAAAGAAGAGCATCTGGAACCCCTGAAAAAGAGCATCACCAAGGAGATCATCACTCCTATGGTGGAGCAGGCAAAGCAGGAGTATGGCCGCGACCTGAAGCTGTCCGACCAGAGGCGGTTTGAGAGCGCCGCCAAGGCCAAAATGGACGTGGCGGTGAACAAGGTGGTGGACAACTACCGCATCGACCAGAGCCAGCTGGAGACCCAGCGCACCCAGCAGCTGCAAAGCTGCACCACTGCCCAGCAGCGCCAGCAGGTGAACCGGGAGTTTGACGCAAAGCAGCAGCAGAGCACCGCCGCCCTGATGGAGACGTTGCAATCCACCATCCAGCAGACGGCGCAGGAGATGCAGCAGACCATCGTGCGCACCGTGGAGACCAACCAGAAGGAGCAGGAGAAAAAGGGCTACGAGGACACCGTCCGTGACCATCTCCGGGGCTTCTCCCGCACCATCCCGTCCTTCCTCATGGCCTATGGCGACGAGACCGTGACACTGGCAAATTTTGACCAGATCATCCCGGACAAGGTCTTTCAGGAGGTCACCAGCATCACGCTGGAGCAGTTCCGCTTTTTGCGGGACGGCGGGCCGTATATCAACCAAGCCACCGGACAGGAGGAACACTTTGCAGGCCACCTGTTCGACCCGGTGGTGTTTGACGATTCGGTGAAGGAATTCCTGAACCTGAAGGTCAAGCTGGCGGATTACTTTGACGAGAGCCGCACCGAGGATATCTTCGACTACATCCCGCCCCAGAAAACCAACCAGATCTTTACCCCCAAGTGGGTGGTGAAAAAGATGGTAGACCTGCTGGAACAGGAAAACCCCGGCTGCTTCGATGACCCCGGCAAGACCTTCCTCGACCCCTACATGAAGTCCGGCCTGTACATTACGGAAATCGTCAAGCGCCTCTACCGCAGCGAGAAGATGCGGCAAATCTTCCCGGACGATAACGCCCGGCTGGAGCATATCTTTGCCAAGCAGGTCTATGGGCTTGCCCCGACCGAGATCATCTACCGCAT
This sequence comes from Faecalibacterium sp. OM04-11BH, assembly GCF_003482185.1. Classification (NCBI taxonomy): domain Bacteria; kingdom Bacillati; phylum Bacillota; class Clostridia; order Eubacteriales; family Oscillospiraceae; genus Faecalibacterium; species Faecalibacterium sp. OM04-11BH. The sequence continues at coordinate 97,328 of NZ_QULS01000001.1, read as the reverse complement.
TGCCATCAGCTACATTCTGGGCTTTGCAAAGGATCACGGCATCACTGCCCACCATATCCGTCAGGCCGATACGCTGGAATTTGCCAAGGCGGGCACCATGGAAAGGGAACTGGATAAGATCTTCAGAGACTGACAAATAGAATACGGCATAAAACCAAAGGCGGCTGTCTGCATGGGTGCAGATGACCGCCTTTTTGTGCTATACGATTACGAAAACGGACGAATTTGTCAGTTCTCGTTACATCGGAGCCGGACGAGCTGTCCATTCCAGGACAGCTTGCCCGGAGCAAGAGTGCAGAGAGGTGCGGGTCGCCTGCGGCGACCTCAAAAGGCCACTGGCCTTTTGAAGCACCGACCGAGCCGACAGGCGAGACCAGCTCTTTGAAGGGAGTCAAGGGGGAACGCCTTGCCCAGTGATATGATGCTGTGCGTCATATCCTACTGGGTATTATCTGGCGCAAAATGGCGGCAGATCCAGCAGCTCCGCTGCTGCGCACTCTCCCGGCAAGCTGTTGAAATGAAAGAAGCTCCTGCTAAACCTTATACCAAAATCAGGAAAAAGTAATCAAAACGGTTTCACTTAGGGGGACAATAATAGGCCTACGAAGCCCACGACTTTTGCAATTTCAGGTGCTATGATAATTACAGAGATGCAGCATCTTAATGATTCCCCGCAAAGAAAGAATAGGGATGCAACAAGAAATGGGAACGATGCTTCCTACTTTCACCGAAAATTAGGAACTCTCAGTTCCTGTTCGATTCCAAGTTTCTCTGTTATACTTTTCTTGCAGAGCGAAAGCAAACTCTTCTAAGCGGAAAGCGACAAACGCCATGATCTCCCACTGAGGGAAGGAGCGATAGGTCACTTTCTTTGCAGTATGACAACCACATAAATCCTTTTTTGAAAGGACTACCTCTCGATTCCGAGAGAAGATTTCAAGACTTGATCTTGAAATGCATGACCCTTTGCTTGGAAGAATTGTATTACTCTTGTGATCTAATAGCATGAGTGACCGTACACAAAAATACAGGAAAAGAGGGATGTCTATCTGAAATTAACACGACACAATGGACGAGCCGGAACCCACGGCACCTATAACCCCAAGCACAATGACCGCAGTTTCAACCTTTCCAACAGCGAGCACATTGACCCGGAACGAGCTAAAGGTAACATCTACTGGGACTGCTATCATGGCATCCGTTCGGCATCCGACAAGGATAAACAGACTGCCGCATTCAGCGATGTGGAGAAGATGTTCTATGAAATCCATTACGCTCACTTTGTGGAGAACCAGAACGCCCGCAATGCGAAGATTCGCCACACCGAGCGCAATCGAACCATAGAGGACTTGCTTGCAGGTAAGAAAACCTGCCCGGAAGAAACCATCTACCAGTTCGGAACGTTGGACGAACACGCATCGGTGGAAGACCTGGTTTTAGTGGTGACAGAGTTTATGTCCGAATTTCATGAGCGCTTCGGCACTCATGTTCATCTGCTGGACTGGGCACTGCATCTGGACGAAAGCACTCCCCACATCCATGAGCGTCATGTGTTCGACTGCGAGAACAAGTACGGCGAGGTGGCACCCCAGCAGGAAAAGGCATTGGAAGCACTGGGCTTCGAGCTGCCCGACCCGGACAAGCCCCTCAGCCGCCGCAACAACCGCAAAATCACCTTCGATGCCGCCTGTCGAAAAATGCTGTTTGAGATTGCAAAACGTCATGGGTTAGATTTGGAGGAAGAAGCGGAGTACGGCAACCGCAAATATCTGGAAAAGCAGGACTTCATCCTTGCCAAGCAGAAGGAGAAGCTTGCCACCCAGCAGAGCAAGCTGGACGAGCTGACCCTGAAAGTTTCGGATATGGAGACCCTGCTGGAAAATGTTTCGGCTACGGCCTATGACAAGGCGGTGGAGGTCGTGACGGACGTGGTACGCACCGAGACCCGCAAGGAAGATATGCGGATGATCGAGGACACGAAGAAGTGGGTGCTGTCCCCGGAACGCAAGGCTCCGCAGGCCACGAGGGAATACGCCGCCCATCGGTTGGACACCGTGCTGGACAAGTTCTTCAAAACCATGCAATCTACCGCTACACGTCTGCAGGAGAAGCTGCTGAAGTCAGAAGTTCGGCAGAAAGGCAAGGAGCAGGTCAAGGAGAAAGCACGGGATTCGGTTCTGCAACTGCTGAACCGCCTGCAGGCAGAACAGACCCAGCGGAAGCCGTCTGTCCCGCCTACCGCCGAAAAGTCAGAAACACGAGGTGATGTTTATTGAGCAAAAAAGTCAACGAAGAACGTACTCCCAGAACCGTTGCGGACGTAAAAGAAATGCTGACCAAGCACTCCAACGGCGAGATCCAGCGGACGATCCAAAACTGCATCACGATTCTGCAGAACGACCATGTGCTTGCCGATGCCATCCGGCTGAACCTGTTGAGCGAGCGCATCGACATTGTAAAGCCCGTGGGCTGGCCGAGATCTGGCAAGACGCTGAACGACACCGATATGAAGTATATCCTGCGGCGAATGGAGAAGTACGGCATCTCCAGCGAAAAGAAAATCGAATCTGCTATCCGTATTGTTGCAAACGAGAACCGCTACCATCCCATCCGAGATTACCTGAACAGCCTAAAATGGGATGGGACTGAACGGATTCCCCATGTCCTGTACCATTTTCTCGGTGCTGCGGAGGACGAGTACACTTGCGAAGCTATGAAGATATTCCTGCTGGGAGCCATCAAGCGGGTGTTCCAGCCGGGATGTAAATTTGAAACCATGCTCTGTCTGGTGGGCGGGCAAGGTGCAGGAAAGTCCACCTTCTTCCGGCTGCTAGCGGTCAAGGATGAGTGGTTCTCGGATGACCTGCGGCGGCTGGATGATGACAACGTGTACCGCAAGCTGCAAGGTCACTGGATCATCGAAATGTCGGAGATGATCGCCACCGCCAATGCCAAGAGCATCGAGGAGATCAAGAGTTTTCTCAGCAAGCAGAAGGAAACCTATAAAGTTCCCTACGAGACCCATCCTGCCGACCGTCTGCGCCAGTGCGTCTTTGCCGGTACGACCAATCGGCAGGATTTTTTGCCCCGTGACCGCACAGGCAACCGCCGCTTCATCCCTGTTCCGGTGGATGCGGAACTGGCTGAGACCCACATTTTGGACAACGAGGAGGATTCCCGTGCCTATATCGACCAGCTTTGGGCAGAAGCCATGACGATTTACAACAGCGGCAACTACAAGCTGGCGTTCAGCCCTGCCATGCAGGAAACTCTGCAAGCCCACCAGCAGGACTTCATGCAGGAGGATGCACAGGCGGGCATGATCTACGCCTTTCTGGAGGACTACGCAGGTGACCGGGTGTGTTCCAAGCAGCTCTATGCAGAAGCACTGGGCAACACCAATATCCCGGCAGAGTGGGAGACCCGCGCTATCTGTGAGATCATGAACACGGGAATTTCGCGCGGCGACATTCAAGGCTGGCAGGCTCACAAAACCGCCAAGCGTTACCCGAAGTACGGCGTTCAGAAAGGCTGGGAGCGCGTAACCAGCCCCGAAACCGGGGCTGAAGATTTCTCCGAGATAACGGATGCGGAAGCCAAGCAGCTGGGCTTTCCCTTCTGATGAACAGCGGTTACACGTCTGGTTACAGATTCGGTTACGCCCCAGTTACAGCCCAAAAGCCGCATGACTGCTGCGTTTTTCTCTTTCTGTAACCATGTAACCTTAAAAAGAGAAGAAAAAGTATAAAGTCCACCGAATGTCCTGCGTACAGAAAAAGAGAGTTTTCCTGCCCGGTTACAGGCGTTCGGTTACAAGGAATTGGAGGCTTGCCTATGAAGGAAGTTCGCGTTTGCGAAGCAATGAAGTCCCCGGTGGGGACTTTAAGCGACGGAACGGTCTTGCATCAGCAAGATGGAGGGACCAAGTCCCGACAAGTTCCGATTTGGGAAAAGAGCAATTTAACGCTGGAAGAAGCTGCGGCTTACTCCGGCATTGGCATCAACAAACTGCGTGAAATTACGAATGAAGATAAATGCAAATTCGTCCTTTGGGTGGGAAACAAGCGTCTGATCAAACGTCGCCTGTTCGATTGCTTTGTCGAGCAAGCATATTCTATTTGAGAGGTTGCCAAAGGCTGCAAATGTGAAACCGTCCTTTTCTCATTCGCTGCGGGTGGAAATCGCATGGTTGATGTGTTATACTGACACTGACCTTATAGATGCGCTTTTCACAGAAAGGAGTTTCTAAATGTCTGAAAAGCGCAAAGATAGCAAGGGTCGTGTTTTGAAGGATGGCGAAAGCCAAAGAGCAAACGGCACCTACGACTATCGTTATACCGATATCCACAAGAAACGGCGTTGTATTTACGCTAAATCCCTGACAGAGCTGCGGAAAAAAGAGGAAGAACTGTGGCGCGATCTGGCAGACGGCATCGACTACGCCGCCGGAGAGATGACGGTGGCTGATCTGGTTGACCGCTATATGAAACTGAAACGTGGGTTGAAACCCAATTCACTTCGGTCGTACAACACAGCGGTCAAGCGGATTCATGCTGACCCTTTCGGGCAAAAAGCCATCAAAACGGTAAAATTGTCCGATGCGAAAGGCTGGTTCGTGTTTCTGCATGACAGCGGTTTCAAGCAAAACACCATAGGAATCCTGCAAAGCGTTGTCAGACCGGCGTTTGAGATGGCGGTGGAGGATGACATCATCCGCAAGAATCCATTCAAGTTCAAGCTGTCGGACGTTGTGCTGAAGGACGCTTATGTGCGCAATGCCCTGACCAGAGAGCAGCAGGAAAAATATCTGCAATTCGTTCAAGACTATGGCGGCAACTATTATGATGATATCGTCATTCTTATGGGAACCGGCTTGCGTGTGAGTGAGTTGTATGGCCTGACACAAGCAGATATCGACTTTGAACGGCACTGTATCCATGTCCGGCGGCAGCTTTGCCGGACGGCTGAAAAACCCTACTTTGTCACACCGCCGAAAACAAAAAGCGGTATCCGCAATGTTCCCATGACAGATACTGTTTGTGCAGCGTTGCGGCGTGTAGTAAAAGCCAGAGCGTCCACGAAAGTGGAAGCGCTGGTGGATGGCTGCAGCGGATTCCTCTTTCTGGACAAGTCCGGAATGCCGAAGGTGGCAATGCACTTGGAAAACTATATGCGTGGCATGCAGGGAAAGTTTGAGAAGGTGTACGGTAAACCTGTTCCGCGCATTACACCTCATGTGCTGCGACACACCTTCTGCACCAATGTTCAGCAGGCCGGGCTGGATGTAAAAAGCCTGCAATACCTGATGGGACACTCCAATGCCAGTGTGACGCTGGATGTCTACACGCACAGCAGCTTTGAATCGGTTGAAAGAGCCTTTGAACAGATCGCCGGCAACCTGTGATTTTCGACGCATGAAGCGGAATTGCTTACGCCGAAACTTACGCCAAAACTTACGCCAATCACCCGGTAAGTGGCGTAGATTTGCGTAGAAAAGCGTGGATCGTGCAAAAACGGAGAATCTGGAAAAATCGGCTTGTGGCCTTGATAATTCTACAAAAGTCTACGTTTCCCGATATTCGTGATTCGGCTCCAAAAGTGTGGTTTGGAAGGGCGGCATGTACTAATCCGTACCAGTCTTCCTTAATAAGATACGCCAGAGAGGCGGAATTTCTCTTCGGAGAGGTTCCGCCTCTTTTATGTATACCCCGCACCCCTGCTGCCCACCCTAACAGCAATGGAAAGGTGGTGGCTTCATGTCCGGCAAACGGGTATTGGCAGTGTATGCCGCCTTGCTGCTGGGGTTTGCGGTGGTGTTGTGCCGGTTGTATCTGCTGGCGCTGCACCCCGCCTATGCTGCACGGGCGGCGGCGCAGAGCACGGTCACCCTGCAACTGCCCGCCCGGCGGGGCAACTTTTATGATGCGCAGGGGAGGCTGCTCACCGGTCTTGAGGAGCGCTGGCAGGTGGTGTGCTTTCCCGGGCAGGGAAACTACGACCGCCTGTATGCCTGCACCGATGCCGCCGGACAGGCGCTTTTGTACCGTAGCCGCAGCCGCGCCGCCCCGTTTTTGCTGGAGGTGAACTGCGACCCCACTCGTCTTGGTCTGAGCGGTTACCTCACCGCCCGGCGGTATGCCGCAGTGCCGCTGTGTCAGCATCTGGTGGGCTATCTGGATAGCACAGGTCATGGCGCTGCCGGGCTGGAAAAGGCGCTGGACGCCGTACTTTCCGGCACAGGGGAGCACAGCAGTCTTGTCTGCGCCGTGACGGCGCAGGGTACGATGCGCACCGGAGAAACACCTAAGCTTTTGCAAGCCGACAGCGGGGCGCTGGGCGTGCAGCTGACCATCTCCCGCCCGGTGCAGCGGGCGGTGGAGGCAGTGGCAGCGAATACCATGACGAGCGGCTGCATTCTGGTGTTGGATACCGCCACAGCGGCGGTGCGGGCAAGCGTCAGCGTGCCGTGCTACGACCCGGAGCGCCTTGCCGACAGTTTGCAGGCAGAGAACAGCCCCTTTTTGAACCGGGCGCTGCAATGCTACGCGGTGGGGTCAGTGTTCAAGCCGGTGCTGGCGGCGGCTGCACTGGAAGCGGGCTTGCAGCCGGTTATCGAGTGCACTGGCGCAGTGGTAGTGGATGGACAAATTTTTCGCTGCGCGGGCGGGGTGCCGCACGGGCAGGTTGACCTTGCTGCTGCGCTGGAAAAAAGCTGCAACGGCTATTTTATCCGTCTGGGGCAGCAGCTGGGCGCAGAAAGTTTGCTGGATGCCGCTAAAGCTTTCGGCTTTGGGCAGAGCCTGCCGCTGGCAGAAGGACTTGCCGCCGAGGCCGGGCAGCTGCCCACCCTGCAGGAGCTGGCGCAAAGCGGGCAGCTGGCTAATTTCAGCTTTGGGCAGGGCAGTCTGCTGGCAACACCCATGCAGGTGGCGGCGCTGTTCAACACCCTTGCGGCGGACGGCGTATACCGCGCTCCCTATGTGCTGCAAGCCACGCTGGACGAGACCACCGGACAGCCGGTGGAGACCCTCAGCCACCCCCGGGGACGGCGGGTGATTCCGGCGCAGAGCGCAGCGCTTTTGCGCGCCATGCTGGTACAGGTGGTGCAGCAGGGCACCGCGCAGGATGCCGCCGGGCTTTCCGGCGGGGCGGGCGGCAAGACCGGCACCGCCCAGACTGGGCAGTTCACTCCGGAGGGCACCGAGCGCTGCAACCTGTGGTTTGCGGGGTTCTGGCCGGCAGAAAAGCCCCGCTATACCATTGTGGTATTGCAGGACGGTGCGATCCACACCGCGTACTCCGGTGCGGATATCTTTGCGCAGGTCTGCAACGCGCTGGAAGCGGCGGGATAAATGCGCGGATTCTACTTGCAATTTTGGCTTTGTTATGCTACTATATAGTTGTATTTTTGCGTGGTTTTCCGTATTTACAAATAAAAGGAGCGTTACGATTCATGTCTGTTATCGAAATTGTTGGCGGTGCCATTCTGCTGGTGGCTTCGCTGGTCATCGTTTTCCTCACCCTCATGCAGCACACCCACGGTCAGGGTCTGTCCGGTGCCATCAACGGCAGTGTGGGCGGTGCCAACAATGCACGTCTGACCCCGGCAGACCAGATGCTGGCCAAGGTCACCCGCATTGCAGGCGTGGTGTTCTTTGTGGTCGCTATTCTGGCTTGCCTGTTTGCAGGCCGTCTGGCAGGCTGAGAAAGCGTTGCAGCCCCGTGAACGGACGGGGCTGTTTTTCTGTGCAGAAAAAAGTGCGGGCAGCCGGTTCTGCGGGCTGCCGCCAAGAGGGGACAGGGGAAAAGTGCCCGTCCCAAGGCAGGGCTGTGCTCCGCAGGAGATGCACGGCCACGGAAGTGAAGGAGAAAATATTTTATGGCAATGCGCGATAAAATTGAGCACGCGATCCAGAATCAGCCGTGCACCGTAAAGGATCTGAAGAATAAGTTCGGCGGGGATCGCGGCGCAGACCGCAAGGTGATGGAGGCTGTGGACCAGCTGGTGCACGAGGCCGTAATCTGCCAGCGGCAGGGCGTGTTCTTCACCGTGCGCAGCGGCCGTGCCGATAAGGCACTGCTGTGCAAGGTGGTAAAGCTGGGCAAGAATTTTGCCTTTGTCATGCTGGAGGACGGCACCAGCGATATCTTTATCCCCGGCCGGTTCACCCGCGGCGCAATGCCCGGCGACAAGGTGCTGGTGGAAAAGTTTGCACATCCCCGGGTAGAGGGCAGTGATGAAGGCGAGATCCTTGCTGTTCTGGAAGAGAAAAATTCTCTGGTGGGCACCATGCACCGCATGGAGGGCCGCCTGAAGTTTGTGCCGGACGATTGCCCCGCCATTTCCATGCAGGTCATGCGGGACTGCGAAGGTAGTGCCAAGGACGGCGACAAGGTGGCAGTGGAGATTTTGCTGCGCGGCAACCGTCAGGAGGATCACCGCGTAGGCGTTGCCATGCGCTTTGGTAGCTGCGACGAGGCCAAGCGCTGCGCAAAGGCACTGCTCTACGCGCAGGATATCCGCAACCGCTTCCCGGACAAGGTGCGGGACGAGGCCAAAAAGCTGGATAACGCCGAGGTATCCGCTGCGGACTGCGAGGGCCGCATGGATCTGCGCGCCCTGCCTATTTTTACCATCGACAGCGCCGAGACCAAGGACATCGATGATGCTATCAGTCTGACCAAGACCCCGGACGGCGGCTTTGAGCTGGGCGTGCACATTGCGGATGTTTCCAACTACGTCAAGCCCGGCTCCGAACTGGACAATGAGGCCTTTAACCGCGCTACCAGCGTCTACTACGCCGATCAGGTGGTGCCCATGCTGCCCAAGCAGCTGTCCAACGGCATCTGCAGCCTGAACGAGGGCGTGCTGCGACTGGCCTTCTCCTGTTTGATGCGGCTGGATAAGGACGGCAACCTGACCGACTACCGCTTTGTCAAGTCCGTCATCCGCAGCCGGGTCAAGGGCGTGTATTCCGAGATCAACGCACTGCTGGCCGGCAGCACCGATGACGAATTGACCGGTAAGTACCACGAGGTGCTGGCACAGCTGCCTGCCATGAAGGAGTTGTACGGCCACCGTGCCCGCCTGCGCAAGGAGCGCGGCTGCATGGATATCGAGAGCGGCGAGGTAAAGCTGATCCTGGACGAGGACGGCCACTGCATCGACGTGAAAAAGCGCACCTCCGGCGAGAGCGAGGCCATGATCGAGGAATTCATGCTGCTGGCAAACCAGTGCGCTGCCCACTTTGCCCGCGTGAAGCAGATTCCCTTTGTGTACCGTGTGCACGAGGAGCCCAACGCCGAAAAGCTGGAGCGCTTGCACGGGTTGCTGCAGGCCTGCGGCGTCAACGACCACTTTGCCAAGGATGTGCCCACTCCCAAGGAGCTGAGCGCCATTCTGGAAGGTGTGCGCGGTACGGCCTACGAGCAGATCATCAATGTTGGTATGCTGCGCTGCATGTCTAAGGCTGTGTACGAGGAAAAACCCAAGGGACACTACGGTCTGGTGCTGCAGGACTATGCCCACTTCACCAGTCCCATCCGCCGCTACCCGGACTTGGCTATCCACCGTATCATGACCGCCCAGCTCAAGGGCACGGATAAGGACACCATGATCCTACGTTACAGCGAGTTTGCCGAGGACGTCAGCAAGCAGGCCAGCGAGCGCGAAGTCATCGCCATGCAGATCGAGCGCAAGGCCGAGGACTGCTATAAGGCCGAGTATGCCCGCCGCCATCTGGGCGAGTGCTACGAGGGCCGCATCTCCGGCGTGACCCAGCGCGGCCTGTTCATCGAGCTGGAAAACGGCGTGGAGGGCTTTGTGCCCGCTTCCAGCCTGACCGCTACCGGCACCATGCTTACCGAGGGCGTGCGCCTTTCCGACCCCGTTTCCGGCAAGAACTGGAATCTGGGCGATACCATGATGATCACCATCGTGCGTGCAGACGTCAATCTGGGCAAGATCGACTTTGAGGTCGCCCCGGAAAGCGCAAAGCAGTAACCTTATCATAAAACAAAACCAGACTGCCCCCGAAGCAGATCGCGTAAGACCGCGCTGCTTCGGGGGCAGTTTATCGTAATTCTCAAAATTCCGGCAAAATAAAATGCCCGTTTGAAAATCAGGAGGGGGTGGATAAATCGACATGGAAAAGATCAAAGCGGATACTTCCCGAAAAACTGCTGGGCAATTCCATCCAGTTGTGCGGTGATCTGCCGGAAATCCTGATTGAGATCCAAGGTGCGTGCACCGATCTGGTTGCCGCCTAAGTTGAAGAGACAATCCGGGGTGATGGCTTCCTGCGTTTTGGCGTAGACCAGCAGCCCGGAAACGTTTCCGGTATGGGCAGCGTCCTGATTTTTGACATAGGTGTAGATCTGGTAGAGGTTGGCAGAATGCAAGGTCTCTTTGTTGAAACGCTGCTGCAATGTCTGGCTGTAATACTTGGCATCCAAAATCAGAATTTTTTCATGGAAACGCAGAAAAATATCGGTTTGCATGGCGGGGAGAAACCGCAGCATGGCAGCATCGTGCTCTCCTACAAGATCCCATTTGACCTGTGCAGCTTTAACTTCGGTAAGATAGGTGTGGTGCTTTCGGTAATATTCCAGAATAAAGCGTTCGTACAGCTTTGCCATGCGTTCATCCGAAAATGCTGTCATTTTATAGCTGCCGTTTTCGGTGGTCTGCAGCATATCGTGCAGCACGAAATAGCAGAGATTCAGTAGCATCTCGTAATTCTGATTGCTCCGCTGATAATGTAACTGCTTCCATGGGATTTGAGAGGGAAGCAGTACAGAAACCGTGTCCAGAAACAGAAGCACTTTCTTCAATTCCACTTTGCGCGCAGCAGAAACATTCTCGTCCCGAAGCAGCACTTGCAGGGTGGTTTTCAGGATCTGGTTATACAGGTTGTCCTCCGAAAGCTCGTCAAAGGTACAGGCGACTTGCGGCTTGTGCTGGATGCGGGTCTTAATGGTCTGCGGAAAATCCAGCTTTCCCTGCAAAACCGACCGGGTCTCACTTCGGGAAACATATTCCCGATAAAGCCCCTGCTTCAGCTGCCGGGAAACGCCCTTTGCAAGGATAGCGGCAAACAAATCGTCGATGTGCTCAAACTTTTCCGAGGCAATGCACTGATAATCCTGCTGCTGCAGCACCTGATAGGCGTAGGAGAGCATATAGTAGATGTTCTGGATAAAAATCCCTTTGTCAGTCGTCATTGAAAACACCACGCAGATTTTCTTCCCAACGATGCAGCTTGTCGGGCGCATCGAACCAGTATTCTGCCAGCGTAGGGAGAAGGTCAAATTCCACCACAGAGCGCATCCAATCAGCGGTGCAGGCGGCAGGGTCGGCCAGACAGAAGTAGCTGTGACCAATACGGAAGCCGGAACCAAGGGAGGCATCTGCAGTGATCTCCCGGTTCAATGCCTTGACCTGTTCCACCAGAGCATTGAAGGTTTCGTTGTCAAGCGCAGATTGATAGTTCTGGAATCCCTCGGAGGTGAACGCCGGTTCCATTTCAAAGAAACTGAACCGTCTGCGCAGCGCATAGTCGATCATAGCGAGACTCCGGTCGGCAGTATTCATCATGCCAATGATGTAGAGATTTTCCGGGACATAGAAGGGCATCCCATTATAGGCCAGAGTGATCTTTTCACCCCGGTGGTCGCTTTCAATCAGCATCATCAGCTCGCCGAAGATCTTGCTCAGGTTGCCCCGGTTGATCTCATCGATGAGGAAAAAGTACTCCCGGTCAGGGTCGTTGGAAGCCTTCTGGCAGAAGCGGTAAAATACACCCTCGGTCAGTTTGAAGCCGGAGCCATCCGGCCGGTAGCCCAGCATGAAATCCTCGTAAGAGTAATTCTGATGGAACTGTACGAACTCCACCCGGGAAGAATCGGCTTGGCCCATCATGGAGTACGCCAGCCGTTTGGCGGCGTAGGTCTTTCCAACGCCGGGTGCGCCTTGCAGAATAACGTTCTTTTTGCGGCGCAGTAGAGAGACCAAAACGTCATAGCGCGGTTCGCTCAGAAATACGCTGTTCAGAAAATCTGATTTTGTATAAGCGTTCGATGCTATCGAACGGACAGGTGCCGGATTTTCTTCCCGGATGAGGTCCAGAATAAAGTTGTATTCTCCTTCCGAAAGCTTGAACAGGCTTCCATTCTGTTGTACAAAAAACTCCATCTTTTCCAGTTCCGGACAATCTTTCAGAGTGGAGTATTCAATGGGGGATATTAGATTTTCGATCTTTTCAAAATAAAGTTCTTTTCCGTTATTTTCTTGTGTGATTTTTGCAAGAGCAACTACTTTTTTAACGGGGTTGGCCTCGTAGCAGATGACGGGATCACCTGCCTTAGCATCCAGAATGTTCTGAAAGATCCGCCGCTTATGACCGCTTTCGTTGTATAATGTATACGATTGTTCTTCACCGACTTTGAGATCGGAAAACTGCCAGATTTTTGGACTTGCGGTCAGCCACCAGTAATGGCGGGGAGAAGTAGAGTCTTTTTCAGAAGAAACGGCATAAAGGGGAATATGAGAAAGGTCAGTTTTTTTCAGGGCTTGAATAAGCTCATCCCGCAAACGCCAAATATAAGAGCCGTCTTCTTTGGAATCTGCGCTTTTGCCGGTATACAGAACAGGCCACCAGCGGGAGTTTTCGCTGTCGCGCGGCATGAGGGGACAATTTGTCTTTTCAACGACCCTTCGTGCAAGGCTGGAAGAACCCATATTGTAGAAGCCGGCAGCTTCACCGTACTTGATTGCAAGCTGCTTGCAGGTGGCTTGACCACCGTAATCCAGCATACATTTCATAATGCGGAGCGCATTCTGTGTAAAGACAGACGGGTCGTTCAGCAGACTGATCCACTGCTCTGTAGTAATGCCCGGATCATAGTCTGCTTTGCTGGGAAACCACTCGGATTCCTTCTGAGCGACTGTCTGTTCCTGAAGATAATAGCGGCTCAGATAAAAGCCCAGATCAATGGCAGCAATATTCCAGTGTGTGTCGGGCCAGTATTTCCCGGAAGGGGCTGCATCAATGGCGCTGCGGATCATCTGGGTGACAGCAGTATTTTGGCTCAGCGCCGTCCGCAGTTCATCATAAAGACGATAGCTGTTCAGCAGAGAGTCGATAGAACCATCCCGTTTGGGTGGTGTGTCAAAGTTTAATTCTTTTGCGATATCACGGGATACGGCATACCGATAGGCATAATATTTATCCGGGAACTGAAGCCACAGATAGACGCTGACAGCACTGGTGTTCTGGTAGTGGTTGTTCCAGCTGCCGTCGTTGTATTTTATGCGCAGGGATTCGGCAGCAGCTTGAAATGCGGCGATGCGCTGAGAAAGCCCGATGGATTCATCAAACAGGCTGCGGAACATAGCGCGGGTGGCTTCACAGTCCGCTGCTGCGAAATTCAGGATCATCGCGCGGGGATAGGCATAGCCGGTATCCAGAAGCGAAAAGACCTTTGCAGTGGCTTCCTTGAACATTCCGCCAAAATCTGCCGCGTCAATATTCCAGTGGTCGTGGAATTGTTGTGCAGCTTCCCATTTGAAATCTTCTCCATGAAGCCAGTGCTGCGAAAAATAGGCCTGGTATCCGCGCAAAACAGGCTCCAGCTTTGCATGATCGATCATAGCTGCTCCCTCCAAAATCAAAAAGTCTTTAAGATATTGTACCACGATAAAAGTAGAAACACCATATTCCGGCAAAAGAAAATGCCCGCCTGAAAACCAGACGGGTGAATGACTGTCACTTTGCTGCAATTTTTCTCTGATTCTTCGCCAAAACGCAGAAAATGCGGAAACCACTTGATTTGCGTGGGTTTCCGTACTAGAATGGAAACCGGAAAGAAAACTTCGGTTTCCAGAAGGAGGATGCTCATGCAGGAGGATCTCAGCGCCCTTGTGCGCACACAGGCCATGCAGTTATTCCGTCAACAGGGGCTGCATTTCACCATGCAGCAGGTGGCAGAGCCGCTGCATATCAGCAAAAAAACCATCTACACCGTTTACCCCTCCAAGGAGGCTCTTCTGCTGGACATGGTAGACCACGCCTTTGCGGATATCCACCGCTGCAAGCAGGAAATTCTGGCAGGCAGCGGTACTTTGCAGGAAAAACTCCGGGCAGTCATCATTGTTATGCCGGATGAGTATGCCGCGCTGGATCTGCAGCAGATGAAGGAACTGGACGAGAAATACCCGGTGGTGGCGGCGCGGGTGCGCAGTCAGCTGGAAAACGGCTGGGAGCCCACCATGGCGCTGCTGGAGCAGGCTGTGGCTGAGGGGGTTATGCGTCCGGTGTCCCTGCCGGTGCTGCGGCAGATGATCACCGCATCCATCGAGAGCTTTCTGGCAGACCGCAGTCTGGCAGAAAGCGGGGTGCAGTATGTGGCTGTACTGGAGGAAATGATCTCGATCTTACTGGAAGGAGTGCTGCCGCGATGAAACACAGCTTTTGCGAGGACTGGGAGTTTACACGACACTGGACGGAAGCCTTTGGCAAGGGGCTGCCGGTGCCAAAACAACAAGCCGTCCGCCTGCCCCATACCTGCCGGGAGGTGCCGCTGCACTATGCCTCTCCGGCCGATTACGAGATGGTCTGCGGCTACCGCAAGCGGTTCCGGGTGCCGCCGGTACAGGCTGCGCCCCGGCTGTTTGTCCGCTTTGACGGCGCTGCTCATCAGGCGGTGGTGCGGATCAACGGCAAGGTTGCCGGGCAGCACCGGGGCGGCTATACCGGCTTTACGGTGGAGATCACCGACCTTGTGGACCGGGAGGGCGAAAACCTGCTGACCGTGCAGCTGGACACCCGGGAGGACCCTGCTATCCCGCCCTTTGGCTTTGTCATCGACTACCTGACCTACGGTGGGCTGTACCGGGAGGTCTGGCTGGAAGCGACCGCCGAAAGCCGCCTGACCGATTTGTTCGTCTACACGCCCACCCTGCATGACGCCGTGGTGCAGTGGACGGCAGAGCTTACGCCCGCAGCCGCAGCGGTCCGCATCCGGCTGGAGACCACAGACGGCACCCTGCTGGCAGAGCAGACTGCACCTGCGGCAGAAACCGGGAAGATGCAGCTTTCTGTGCCGGAAGCACAGCCGTGGGATACAGAACACCCGGTTTTGCATCATGCCATTGCAGAGCTTTTGAACGCAGCCGGACAGCCCATCGACCGCAAACAGGTGACGTTTGGCTTCCGCACGGCGGAGTTCCGGGCGGATGGCTTTTACCTCAACGGCAAAAAGACCTTCCTGCGGGGGCTGAACCGGCACCAGAGCTTTCCTTACATCGGTTACGCCGCACCGGAAAGCCTGCAGCGGGAGGATGCCCGCATTTTGCAGGAGGAGCTGCACTGCACCGCCGTGCGCACCAGCCACTACCCCCAAAGTCAGTATTTTCTGGACGAGTGCGACCGGCGGGGTCTGCTGGTGTTCACTGAATTGCCGGGCTGGCAGCACATCGGGGACGACAACTGGAAGGACGCCGCCTGCGAGATGCTGCGGGAGATGCTCCTGCAGAACCGCAATCACCCCAGCATCATCCTGTGGGGCGTGCGCATCAACGAGAGCGTGGACGACGATGCCTTCTACACCCGCACCAACAAAATCGCCCATCAGCTGGACCCCAGTCGTGCCACCTCCGGCGTGCGGTATCTGGAAAAAAGTCATCTGCTGGAGGACGTCTACGCCTACAACGATTTTTCCCACAACGGGGTAACGCCCGGCGCAAAGCCTAAAAAAGACGTGACCCCCGATATGGGCAAGGCGTTGCTCATCTCGGAGTGCAACGGTCACATGTACCCCACCAAGCCCTTTGACGATGGCCCGCACCGGCAGGAGCACGCCCTGCGGCACGTCCGGGTGCAGAATGCCGCTTACGGCAGCGGGGAACACGCCGGGTGTTTTGGCTGGTGTATGTTCGACTACCAGACTCACAAGGACTTTGGCTCCGGGGACCGCATCTGCTACCACGGTGTGCTGGACAGCTTCCGCAACCCGAAGCTGGCGGCAGCGGTCTATGCCAGTCAGGGCGATACTGACCCGGTGCTGGCGGTCAGCTCCTCCATGGACATTGGCGATAACCCCGCCGGGCAGCTGGGCACGGCCTACGTTTTCAGCAATGCCCAGCAGGTCAGGCTGTACAAAAACGATGTGTTTGTCACCGCCCTGCGCCAAAGCGAGTGGACGGCGCTGCCCCACCCGCCCTTTGTGATGGACGATACCATCGGCGAGCTGCTGGAAACGCAGGAGCACTTTTCTTCCTCCAAGGCCGCCGCTGTGCGGGACTGCCTGCTGGCCGCCGGGAAATATGGGCTGCCGGGGCTGCCGCTTGCCTACAAGGTCAAATTCGGCTGGTGTATGCTGCGCTACAAAATGACCTTTGCGGACGGCGTGGCGCTCTACGGCAAATATGTGGGCAACTGGGGCGGCGAAGCCACCCGATGGCGGTTCGATGCCGTGCAGGACGGCAACGTGGTGCACAGCGTGACCCTTTGCCCCAGCGCAAAGCTGCACTTGGAAGTCAAGGTCAGCCGGACGACTCTTCGGGAAAAAGACACTTACGATATGGCAGCTGTCCGGGTGCGGATTCTGGACGAGAACGGCACCCCAGCCCCCTACGCACAGTTCCCGGTGCAGTTTGCGGTGGAGGGCAGCGCCGCCCTTGTGGGCCCGCAGACCGCCGTGGCAGAGGGCGGCATGACCGGTACTTATCTGCGCACCGTGGGCACTGCCGGAGAAGCCCTGCTGACCGTTTCAACCCCGCAGACCCAGCCCGTTGTGCTGCGGTTCACCATTGAAAAGGAGGACGCTGTATGGAACTGACCCTGAAACAAAAAACCGCATTCGGTATTGGTGCCGTGGGCAAGGATATGGTATACGCCCTGTCGGCTTCTTACGTCATGTATTATTATCAGGATGTGCTGGGACTTTCGGCCAGCTTTGTGGGGCTGGTGCTCATGGCAGCCCGGTTCTTTGATGCCTTCAACGACCCCTTTATGGGCGTTCTGGTGGCAAAGACCCGCACTCGCTGGGGGCGTTTCCGGCCATGGATCTTTTCCGGCACGCTGCTCAATGCGCTGGTACTCTACGCCCTGTTTGCCGCCCCTGCGCTGGACGAAGCGGCAATGATGGTCTACTTCAGCGTGGTGTACATCCTGTGGGGCGTTACCTATACCATGATGGATATTCCTTACTGGTCCATGATCCCCGCCGTGACCCGCACGCCCAAAGACCGGGAGAACCTCTCCATGGTGGGACGTACCTGTGCAGGCGTTGGTTCGGCACTCATTGCCATGTTCACCATGCTGCTGGTGGGAGTCCTTGGCGGCGACAGCGAGCGCGCCGGCTTCCGCTGGGTGGCATTGATCGTAGCGGTAATTTTTGCAGTGACAGAGCTGGTGTGCTGCATTTCCATGAAAGAAACCACCCCCAGTGAGATGAAGACCGCCACCGTAAAGGAGATGTTCTCCGCCCTGTTCCGCAACGATCAGGCTATGGTAGTGGTGGGCAGCATCGTGCTGATCAACTCGGCGCTGTACCTTACCTCCAACTTCATCATCTATTTCTTCAAATACGACCTTGGCGGTGCAGGTTGGAAAGCCACCTACACCCTGTTTTCCACCGTGGGCGGTGCGGCGCAGATCCTTGGCATGATGGTGCTCTACCCCTTGCTGCGCAAAAAGTTCAGCAGTACGCAGGTGTTTCACCTGAGCCTTGTGCTGGCACTGTGCGGCTACGGCACGCTGCTGGTGTTCTGCCTGACCGGGCTTTCCCATAGCCTTGCCCTGCTGTGCATCCCGGGCGTTGTCGTGTTCGCCTGCAACGGGATGCTGACCGTGCTGACCACCCTGTTCCTTTCCAACAGTGTGGATTACGGCCAGCTCAAGACCGGACGCCGGGAGGAGAGCGTCATCTTTTCCATGCAGACCTTTGTGGTCAAGGCAGCCTCCGGTGTGGCGGTGTTCCTCACCGGCATCGGGTTGGACCTCATCGGTCTTGTGGGCAACACGGAGGAGACCGGCCCGGTGGCAGTACAAAGCGCCGGAACCCTGCTGGGTCTGCGCCTGATGATGACCATTCTGCCCATGCTGGTGCTGGCTGGTGCGCTGGTGCTGTTCTGCCGCAAGTTCGTTTTGACCGACGCCCGCGCTGCCGAGATCAGCGCACAGCTTCACGGGGAGGAAACGCACCATGACTGAAACGTTGCATTGGTACGCGGAAACTTCCGGCGGTATGCGGCAGGGCGATGCCCCGGTGCACCCGGGCTGCGGTGCGCTGCATCTGACGGCAGACCTGCCCGCCGGGACGCTGAAGGCGGTACGTGCCGAGCTGCCGTGGACGATGGAAGCAGGCGAGCGTCTGTTCATGAACGGCTACCAGACATGGACCTACAGCCCGGAGCTGGACCGGAACGGCAAGCTGCGCGGCACCGACCATATCCCCGGCTTTCTGCGCAAAAAATATGCCTTTGACCGCTACGGCGATTATCACTTTGTGCCTTACGGGCATCATAACGGTCAGAGCCACGGCTTTTCCTACTGCTATTTCCGCAAGGGCAAGCAGTTCCAGCTGGTGGCATCGCTGGACGAGACCCCGGGCTACACCATCCTCCGCTACGACAGCCGCAACGCCCTGCTGACGCTGGAGCGTGACTGCGCCGGGGTGGAGCATCCCGGCGGCAGCTTTGCCCTGTTCGACCTGTTTTTTGCCGAGGGCAGCGAGGCCGAGGTGTTCGACGGCTGGTTTCAGGCTATGGGCATCCGTCCTCGAACCGAAAAGAAACTGGCCGGCTATTCCAGTTGGTACAACCGCTATCAGAACATCACCGAGGATACCATCCGGGAGGACCTGACCGGCTGCCGCAGCCTGCTTTGCCCGGGAGACCTGTTCCAGATCGATGATGGCTGGGAGCCGAAGGTGGGCGACTGGCTGGAAACAGATGCACAGAAGTTCCCCCACGGGCTGAAAGGCATGGTGGAGGAAATTCACGCCGCCGGATTTCAGGCTGGGCTATGGCTTGCACCCTTTGTGTGCGAAAAGGACTCTGCCCTTTTCCGGCAGCACCCGGACTGGCTGCTGAAAGTGGACGGCAAACCGTGGTGCTGCGGCAGAAACTGGAGCAGTTTCTATGCGCTGGATATCGACAACCCGGCCGTGCTGGACTATCTGCGCCGGGTGTTTGACCGGGTGCTGAACGACTGGGGCTTCGACCTTGTCAAGCTGGATTTTCTGTACGGCGCTGCTCCCTTTGGCAACGCCCGCGAGAGCCGGGCAGGCCGGATGTACCGTGCCATGGAGCTGCTGCGCAGTTGGTGCGGGCAAAAGCAGATCCTCGGCTGCGGCGTACCGGTGATGCCGGCTTTCGGGCTGGTGGATTACTGCCGTGTCAGCTGCGACGTGAGCTTGGACTGGGACGATGTGTGGTATATGCGCTTGTTCCACCGGGAGCGGGTGTCCACAAAGCAGGCCATCAACAACACGCTATTCCGGCGGCAGCTCAATGGCCGTGCCTATGGCAGCGATCCGGATGTGTTCTTCCTCCGGGAGGAAAACTGCAAGCTGACGGCAGAACAAAAGCACACCCTTGCCACGGTCAATGCCCTGCTGGGCAATGTGTTCCTTACCTCGGATATGCCGTCCCACTACACGGATGCGCAGCGGGCAGAGTACCGCCGTCTGCGCGATATATTTGAACATGCAGAACAGGTGAAGGTGAAAACGGAAGAGGGGACGGTTTGTATTCAGTATCTTCTGTACGGCAAACCGCAAAAGTTGCTTTGCAGCCCTTTTTAGAAAGCAGCCGAATATGTGCTTGTATAATCATACTTTATAAACGGAGAAAAACGGCTTATATTGGAGAAAAAACGCATTGCATCGTAAGAGAATCGGTGCTATAATATAAATTGTCGAAAGTTGAATATAAGCAGACGAACAGCCGGTAGGTCGAAAGCCTATCGGCTTTTTTCGTGCTATCTCACAAGGTGCTATGTACATAAAGGATAGGGTGAATAGATTTAGATAAGGCTTTGGATGTTAAAATTTCGTGAAAGAAACGTGAAAAGTGTCTCCTTTTTGCCCGATTTCGGTGTACATAGTGAAGGCCTTTATTTCTGAGCCAGATGAAAGGAGAAAGTGGAAGTCAGGGATTTATTGCAGTTCAGGGGGAGACTGTCGCTGATCATTTGTCATGCAGCTGCTTCTTTTGCGTTGCAAAATACTTGTTGGGGACACCCAAACCCTTGAACTGCATCCGATGGATGCAGGATTAGCGTCTCCAAATGAGAAAGTATATGGTTCTAACACATTGTCAGCCATTGGTAAACAACTTTTTCCAGTCAAAAAGAAAATAGCGATGATTAAAGATGAACATTGCAGAAAAATGTGATACAATAGAAAATGAAAATCCAAACAACAGGAGGAACCCCCTCGTGGCAAATAATGTGAACGTCAAAAAACTGGAAGCTGACCTGTGGGAGTCGGCAGATCTGCTGCGTGCAGGCTCTAAACTCACCTCGAACCAATACTGTATGCCGGTACTGGGACTGATTTTTCTGCGGTATGCGTACAGCCGCTTCAAACTGGTAGAGCAGGAGATCCTGAAAGACCGTCCCGTGCGCGGTGGCCGGGTGCTGCCGGTGGAACAGAGCGACTTTGCCGAGAAGAGTGCACTGTTTCTGCCCAAAGAGGCGCAGTACAATTACTTGGTCAATTTGCCCGCCAACATCCCGGAACAGGGGCTGACCGGCATCGAGGGCAACCCGCTGAACAGTCTGGGCGAAGTGGTGAACAACGCCATGGAACTGGTGGAGCAGCAGAGCGAGCAGCTGCAGGGCGTTCTGCCGAAGGACTACACCATCTTCTCGGATGAGCTGCTGGGGGAACTGCTGCGAATCTTCAACAATGATGCGTTGGACGATGTGGGCGGCGATGTGATCGGCCGTATCTACGAGTACTTTTTGAATAAGTTTGCCAAGAATGTGGCACAGGATGACGGCGTGTTCTTTACGCCGAAATCGCTGGTGAAAATGATCGTCAATGTGCTGGAGCCTGCCCACGGCGTTCTGCTGGACCCGGCTTGCGGCAGCGGCGGTATGTTTGTGCAGACCGGCGACTTTGTAAACCATGCGGGCATGATCGCCAACAACACCATGACCTTCTACGGACAGGAAAAGGTGGAGTACAATGCCAAGCTCTGCCTGATGAATATGGCTGTGCATGGTCTGACCGGCGTGATCAAGTCCGGCGATGAAGCCAATACCTTCTATCACGATGCCCACAACCTGAACGGCTGCTGCGACTATGTGATGGCAAATCCGCCGTTTAACGTGGACAAGGTCAAGTCGGAGTCGGCGCAGAGTGCCGGGCGGCTGCCGTTTGGCCTGCCCGGCGTGAACAAGGCCAAGGAGATCGGCAACGCAAACTATCTGTGGGTGTCCTATTTCTACTCCTACCTGAACGAGCATGGCCGTGCGGGTTTTGTGATGGCGTCCTCGGCTACCGACAGTCAGGGCAAAGACAAGGACATCCGTGAAAAGCTCATCCAGACCGGCCATGTGGACGTGATGATGAGCGTGGGCAACAATTTCTTCTACACCAAAAGTTTGCCCTGTTCGCTGTGGTTTTTGGATAAGGGCAAGCCGGAGCATCTGCTGGACACTGTGCTGTTCATCGATGCCCGCAACTATTATACCGTGGTGGACCGCACTCAGAACGAGTGGAGCGACTGGCAGTTGAAGAACCTCGACGCCATTGTCTGGCTCTATCGTGGCGAGGTGGACAAGTACAAGGTGCTTCTGGCGGAGTATCACGCAGAGCTGGCAGACGACCGCCCCTTTGCAGAGATTCAAGCTGCAATGGAACAAAACGTGCAGGCCAAGCGGGAAGAAGCCAAAGCCGCTGTGGAGGCAGCGTCCCGCAAAGAGCGCAAGGCCACGCAGGAAAAGTTCGACAAGGCGCTGGAAGCCCTCAACGAGAAGCTGACCGTTGCCAAGGAGGCCGTCTGGCTCACCGAAAAATTTGGCGAGGGCGTTTATCAGGATATTCCCGGTCTGTGCAAGGTGGCAAGCCGAGACACCATCCTCAACGAGAAAGGCGCATCCCTGACGCCCGGTGCCTATGTGGGCGTTGCACCCGTGGAGGATGACGGTGTGGATTTTGCCCAGCGGATGAAGGAAATCCACAAGGAGCTGCTGGAATTGCAGGCAGAGTCCAACCGCCTGATGGAAACCATCTCGAAGAATCTGGAGGAGATGGGGGTATGAATTTTAGAAGCTACGAAATAAAAGACATTTGTAAAATTAAAAGTGGAAAGAGACTTCCGAAGGGAACCGATTTTTCAGAGAAACCGACAAAGTACAAATACATTAGAGCACGAGATATAAAAAATGGAAAAATTGATGGCTCGGACTTGGGATATATTTCAGAAGAAATACACAAAAAGATAGCGCACTATATCGTTAATACAAATGATATTATTATTACAATTGCCGGAACAATTGGTGAAGTAGCACTCGTATCAAAGGAATTTGATGGTGTGAATTTGACAGAGAATGCAGTTCGATTGACTGAATTTTCAAAAGATGTTTGCCCAGGGTTTTTAGCATATATCCTAAAATCGCCAGAACGAAAAGAGTATATGGAGCAAGTTGCAGGTGGATCGGCGCAGCCTAAACTTGGAATATACAAAATTGAAGCTATAAAAGTTGATTTGCCAGATACTCAAATACAGCATAAAATTGCTGATATCCTCTCTGCCTACGATGACCTAATTGAAAACAACGAAAAGCAAATCAAATTACTGGAGGAAGCTGCCCAGCGGCTTTATAAAGAGTGGTTTGTGGATTTGCGCTTTCCGGGGCATGAAAACACGAAAATTGTGGATGGCGTGCCGGAGGGGTGGAGCAAAGGACTGTTAAAGGAACTCATTAGTGTTAATTATGGAAAAGACCATAAAAAAGCTCCTGATGATGGAAATATCCCTGTTTATGGCTCTGGCGGTTTAATGCGAAAATGTAATAAATCGCTGTTTTCTGGTGAGGCAGTCCTGATTCCTCGAAAAGGCTCTTTGAATAATATCATGTATGTAGATGAGACATTTTGGACAGTGGACACAATGTTCTATGCTACGATGAAACAGCCGCATACAGCCGTTTTTGTATATTTCTTTGTCAAAGCATTTGATATGTACTCTATGAATATTGGCGCGGCAGTACCCAGCATGACGACAAAGATTCTGGACGCGATGGATGTGGTAATTCCCGATAAAGAAACTCTGGAAAAGTTTGACAAACTCACAAAAACGTATTTTAATAAAATAAAGACGTTGCAAGGACAAAATGAGCGGTTAAAGATAGCAAGAGATTTGCTGCTAGCGAAGTTGATGAGCGGGGAAGTGGAGGTGTGACATTATGGATATGCCAAAAGATTTTTATGATATGGTATGTGCGGATATTGAACAATTGAGTAATACTCAAAATTTAAGTGACGATGAACGCTTGAAATTACATAGAGAAATAGACGGAAAATACCAAGCATGTGTAAAGCAATGGTATGATGGTCTGTGGTACAATGATAGAAATGCGAAAATGGTCTTTTATGGACATCTGGTAGAACACCCGAATTGTGTGGTTGAAAATCTGGAAATGATGAAAGCAAAGCTGGAAACATACAAATACCAAATGAATGCGGTACAGTTGCCCAAACCGGAAGTTTCTAATTCGCAGGTCGTCAATGTGACCAACAGCGTGAATGTGAACGTTACATTTGAGCAGGTACGCAAAGAAGTAGAAGAAATGACTTCACTCACGAATAAGGATACAGAAGAGATTCTGGAAAAAATTTCTGAGATTGAAGAGGTAGTAAAATCTAAAGACAGCAAAAAGTCAAAGTGGGAAAAAGTAAAACCTGTTTTGACGTGGCTGGCAGATAAGAGCTGCGATGTGGGGATTGCATTGTTACCGCTGCTGTTAAAAATAGGATAGCAATAAAATAGCTTGAACTTTGATGAAAGGGGTGTTCATAATATGTCAGATTCTCTTAATAAATATTGCTCTGAAGCCAAGGATTTTAAGGACGTAAAAGACGCGATGAATAAAATTCAAAAACTTCGTGCTCAAATAAAAAATCCGACCAGAGATGGAATGATCGAAGCGTTGCGAGATGCAAAAATAAGTGCGCTGATAGAGATTTCGGCCTTGGAAATGGCGCAGGGTGCGACAAATTGGGCACCTTTTTCGGCGGCATCAGACAGCACGCTGTACAGACTTCTTGGACAGTATGAACAAGGACTAAGGCTGCATTGCATCGCTAAAATTGGCGAAAAAGCGTTCGATGAAGAAATGAAGAAAATGCAAGAAAAATAAGACTGAGTTTGGGAGGAATAGAAAATGAGCCGCGAATACTCCGAAAATGTCCTTGTTCAGAACAGTGCAGGCAACTTGCTGCAAAATGTTCTGGGCTGGGAGGTCGTGCTGGCTTACAACTCCGAAAAGCTGGGGCCGGACGGGACGTTGGGCCGCACCAGCTATGG
Organism: Faecalibacterium sp. OM04-11BH; assembly: GCF_003482185.1. Lineage (NCBI taxonomy): Bacteria > Bacillati > Bacillota > Clostridia > Eubacteriales > Oscillospiraceae > Faecalibacterium > Faecalibacterium sp. OM04-11BH. The sequence goes on along the minus strand of NZ_QULS01000001.1, from coordinate 72,784 downwards.
GGAAGTGCTGCTGACCCGGTATTTTCGGCAGGCGCTTTTGCGGCTGAACCCGTGGCTCACCCCGAACCAGCTGGACGAGGTGCAGAAGAAATTTACGGCGCACGTTTCCACTGCATCCCTGATGCAGATCAATGAGGAAAAGTATTTTCTGCTGCGGGATGGCATCCCGGTGACGGTCAAGCGGCCGGATGGCCGCACCGAAATCCGAAGCGCGGCGGTGATCGACTTCAAAAACCCGGAAAACAACCACTTTCTCGCCGTAAAAGAAATGAAGATCCACTCGCAGCTGTACCGCTGCAGAACGGACATCGTGGGCTTTGTCAATGGCATTCCGCTGCTGTTCATCGAGCTGAAAAAGCCTACCGTGGATGTGCAGAACGCCTACATAGACAATTACCGAAATTATCTCGATACCATTCCGCAGCTGTTCTATTACAATGCCTTCCTTATGCTGTCCAATGGATTGGAAGCCAAGGTGGGCACGCTTGGCAGCAAGTACGAGTTTTTCCACGAGTGGAAGCGTCTGAAGGAAAGCGATGCAGGTAGAGTGGAGCTGGAAACCATGCTGCGGGGCATCTGCGAGAAAAAGACCTTCCTCGATCTGCTGGAAAACTTCATCCTTTACGACCATTCCGGTGGGCGCACCACCAAGATTCTGGCCCGCAACCACCAGTATCTCGGCGTCAACGAGGCCGTCAGTGCTTACGAGAACCGCAAGCTGAAAAACGGCAGGCTGGGTGTGTTCTGGCACACGCAGGGGTCAGGCAAAAGCTACTCCATGGTCTTTCTGGCGCAGAAGATCCGGCGCAAGTTTGCAGGCTCGCCCACCATTGTGGTGCTGACCGACCGTGACGAGCTGAACCGGCAGATCAGCGATACCTTTGAAAACTGCGGTCTGCTGGGCAAGACAAAGGCTTCACAGTTCATTGCATCCAGCGGTACAGACCTTGTAAAAAAGCTGCAGGGCAACCCCAGCTTTGTGTTTACCCTGATCCAGAAGTTCAACCTGCCCAAGGAACCGCCCATCTACCCGGATCACGACATTCTGATTTTGTCGGATGAAGCCCATCGCAGCCAGTACGGCATTTTTGCAGACAACATGATGCACCTGCTGCCCACGGCGTCCCGCATCGGCTTTACCGGTACGCCGCTTTTGGCGGATGATCATATCACGGAACGCACCTTTGGCGGGTATCTGTCGGTGTATGACTTCAAGCGGGCGGTGGAGGACGGCGCAACGGTGCCGCTGTATTATGAGAACCGTGCGGATAAGATCGCCCAGTTGGACAAGCCGGAGATCACCGGGCGGATCTTGGATGCCATTGAAGCAGCCGACCTTGATCCCTCGCAGGAGGAAAAGCTGGAACGCGAGTTTGCAAAGGAGATCCATATTCTCACCGCAGATGAACGGCTGCGCTCCATTGCAAAGGATTTTGTGGAGCATTACTCTGACCTTTGGACCAGCGGCAAGGCGATGTTCGTCTGCCTGAATAAGGTCACCTGTGTGCGGATGTACAACTATGTGCAGGAATGCTGGCAGGCAAAGATCAGGGAACTGGAAGCCCGGCAGGGCACAGCGACCCAGCAGGAAGCACAGGAGCTTGCCCGTAAACTGGCATGGATGAAAGAAACCGAAATGGCAGTGGTGATCAGTCAGGAGCAGAACGAGGTGCAGACCTTCAAAAAGTGGGGGCTGGATATTCTGCCGCACCGTGCCAAAATGGAAAAGCGGGAGCTGGATAAAGAATTCAAGGACAGCAAGAATCCGTTCCGGGTGGTGTTCGTCTGTGCCATGTGGCTGACGGGCTTTGATGTAAAGTGTCTGTCCTGTCTGTATCTGGACAAGCCGTTGAAAGCCCATACCCTGATGCAGACTATTGCTCGTGCAAACCGTGTTTCGGAGGGCAAGAGCAACGGCCTGATCGTGGACTATATTGGTATCGTAAAGGCGCTGCGCAAGGCTCTGGCAGATTATACGGTCAGCAAGAACAGCCCGGCGGGCATTGACCCAACGGTGGACAAAACGGAGCTGATTCAGCGCATCCGCACGGTCATCGGAAAAGCGGACGGCTTTCTGGCAGAACACGGGTTCCGGCTGCAGGAACTGGTGGATGCACAGGACTTTGAAAAGATGAGCCTTGTACAGGATGCAGTCAACGCGATGTGCGAGACGTTGGAAACCAAGAAAACCTTCCAGACCTATGCGTCTGAACTGGCGCGGCTGTTCCGCTACGCAGACCGTGACGATGTGGACGATGCCGTGCGCGCCCGGAAAAACGCAATTCTCGCCATCTACGAGGGCTTGCAGCAGAAGCGGAAACACGCGGACAATACCGACCTGATGGTGCAGATCAACGGCATCGTCAACGAGTACATCCATGTGGAAAAGCCAGATCAGGAGGCTGTACCTTCCCGGCAGTTTGACATCAGCAAAATTGATTTTGAGCTGCTGAGCCGGGAGTTTGCCCACACCCGGCGGAAGAACCTTTTCCTGCGCGATCTGGATGAACTGGTAAACCAGCAGCTGGCGAAAATGCTGTTTGCAAACCCGCAGCGCATTGATTATTATGACCGCTATCAGGAGATTATCGATGCCTACAATGCGGAGCAGAACCGTGCGACCATCGAGAAAACCTTCATGGATCTAATGGAACTGGCCAGTTCGCTGGATATGGAACAGCAGCGCTATGTGCGTGAGGGCTTTTCCAGCGATGAGGAACTTTCGGTGTACGATTTGCTGTTTTCGGAGAACCTCACGAAGCAGGAAATTGAAACGATCAAGAAGGTGTCTGTGGACTTGTTGACAAAAATCAAACAGCAGATTGCCAAACTCGACCATTGGACGGACAAGCAGGAAACTAAGGCGATTGTGGATAACCTGATCCGCAATACCCTTTGGCAAGAACTTCCCAATAGCTATGATGTAAGCGATATCCAGACCTACCAGAAGAAAATCTACGAGTATGTATATATGCGCTACCCGGAAGTAGCATAACGCAAAAATCACCCCAGAGAGAACGCACAAGAGGCTGTCCTCTCTGGGGTGATTGCGTATCAAATCATCTGAAAATGCTTTAATGCTTCCACAATCGCATCCTCTTTTTCCTTCGGACACTTAGACTGCTTCGCATTTTCATTTTTCGCTTTATGGTAATTTTCCCGCTCGATGATGCCATACTTCTGCTTCACCTGTGCAATATAGAGATTAGAAACCTTGAGTTGATAGTGCTCCCACACATAATCCCGAATCTCGTTGTAAGTTGCTTTGCTTTCCGCAGCAGTCACATCCAGTTCATCCATGCTGACGTCCACTTCGATGTGCCGCTCGACATGGAGTTTGGTCAAAAGGAGAACCGCTTCGACGTGCTTCGTCCTTGGGAACAGATCCACCGGCTGCACCTTTTCTGCATGGTACCCATTCTTTTCCAGCCATGCGGCGTCTCGGGCGGCGGTGGCGGGGTTGCAGCTAACATACACCACCCGGCGGGGTGCCATGCGCACCACGGCAGAGAGAGTGGCTTCATCGCAGCCCTTGCGGGGCGGGTCCAGCATGACGATGTCCGGGTGCAGGCCCTCGGCGGCTAGTTGGGTGGCAGCCTGTCCGGCATCGGCGCAGAAAAAGCGGCTCTTGGCTGCTACGGTCTCGCCCATGCGGGCAGCGTTGGCCTTGGCGCTCTCGATGGCCTCCGGCACAATCTCTACACCAATCAGCTCCCGGCATTGGTCGGCCATGGAAAGGCCAATGGTTCCCATGCCGCAGTAGAGATCCAGCAGTGTGTCATCCGGGGTGAGCTGTGCATACTGGGAGGCAACGCCGTACAGCCGCTCGGCGGCAAGCGTGTTGACCTGATAGAAGGACAGCGGCCCCAGACGCACCGGTACGCCGCAGAGAGTGTCCTCAATATAGCCCGGGCCGTACAGGATATGGTTCTCACTGCCCAGAATGACGTTGGTGTTTTTGGCGTTGACATTGAGCAAAATGGTGCTGATGGCAGGGAACTGCTCCCGCAGCACGGTACAAAGCTGCTCCGCGTGGGGCAGCTTTGCCCGGGTGCATACCAGACACACCATGATCTGCCCGCTGTGCGCACCGCGCCGCAGGAAGATATGTCGCACCAGCCCCTTGCCGCTCTGCTCGTCGTAGGGGCGGATGCCCTGCTGTGCAAAAAAGGCGCACAGCGCGTTGCCAATCTCGTTCAGCACGCCGGGCTGCAGCTTGCAGTCCGGGCAGGGGACGATGCGGTGGGTACGTCCGGCGTAAAAGCCGATGCAAGGCGCACCGTTCTTGTCCACGCCCACAGGGAACTGCACCTTGTTGCGGTAGCGGTCCACCTCAGGGGAGGGCAGGATATCCAGAACCGGAACCTCCAGCCCGCCGATGCGGCGGAAGGCGTCCAGCACGCTTTCCTGTTTGGCGCGCAGCTCTGCGGCGTAATCCAGATGCCGCAGGCTGCACCCGCCGCAGGGGCCTGCTACCGGGCAGTCCACCGGAATGCGATCCGGCGAGGGGGTGAGCAGCTCGTCCAGAATGCCAAAGGCATACCGGCCGCAGTCCTTTACAATGCGCACCCGGGCTTCGTCCCCCGGGGCAGTGCCGGGCACGAATACGGCCTCACCATCGGCACTGTGGGCAACGCCGCTGCCGTCGCTGGAAAGGCGCTCGATGCGCAGGGTCAGGATCTGGTTTTTCTGTAAAGGCATGGTTTCTCCTTGTGTGATGGGCTCAGGTTACAGTTGGGCAGGGCTTGCCGGGTCGGCGTCCTGCTGGGCGGCAAAATACTTGCTGGGCGGCACGCCCTTGGCGCGCTTGAACACCCGCGAAAAGTAGAACTGGTCAAAGAAGCCTACCGACACCGCCACCTCTGCAATGGAAAGGTTGCCGGCACGCAACAGTTTGCAGGCTTCGTTGATGCGGTACTCAGTCAGGTAGTCGATGGGGCTCTTGCCCACATTCAGCATGAACACCCGGTACAGGTGGCTGCGGGAAACCCCCACGCTCTTGGCTACGTCGTCAATGGAGATGTCGTGGGAGTAGTTGAACTGGATGTACTTGATGGCGTTCAGCACATACTGGCTGGAAGAGGAGGCCGTGTGAGGCTTGCCTGCGCTGGTCTCCCGCATCAAAGCGGCGATGAACAGGTACAGATACCCCACCATGGCAGCCTCGTCCTGCGGCTGTAGCCCACGGGAAGAGTAGATGTTGTTCAGGGCTGCCCGCATCCCGTCCGGGTCGCTGGTGTGGTGCACGGGTGCATCGTCTGTAAAGGGCAGCTGCGCGGCAAGCTTGTGGGCACAGGCACCGTTAAAGCCCACCCAGCTGTACTCCCACGGCTGCTGTTCGTCGGCGGTATAGCGGATCAGCTGGCTGGGGCGGGCGAAGAAAAGATCACCCTCGCTCACCTCCCAAGTGCGGCCGCCCACCTCAAAGATGCCCTTGCCGGATACCACCAGATGGATCAGGTAGTGGTCGCGGATGCCGGGACCCCATGTCTGACCCGGAGCGCACCGCTCCAAGCCGCAGTTGAAGATGGACAATTCAATGTTGTTGGTGTAATTCTGCTTAAAGGATTGCTTATAAACGTCTGGCATGGCAGCTTTACCTCCGTCCTGTCACATTCTGCACCCAGTATACCATAGAACGCCCTGCAAATTCAACAAAAGTACATCTTATTCTTTGCAACTGACGCCGAAATTTGGATTTTTGGGTCAAATAAATTGAAAAAAAGCCCGAAATGCATTACAATAAGCAAAAAGAGCAGAATCGTTTATTCTGGAGGGAGGAACTGTCATGGCCACCAGTGCACAACTCAGAAAACAGATCCTGCAGGGCAGCTGGGACGACGCACTTGCTGCACTTTATGGGGCAGACCCGGCGGTGCTGCAACGGCAGCGCGGGCGCTATGCGGCTGCGCTGGAACAGTTCGAACTGTATTTCGGCCCCGGGCGGCAGGTGCAGGTGTACTCTGCACCGGGGCGGGCAGAGCTGGGCGGTAACCACACGGATCATCAGGGCGGCTATGGCCTTGCGGCGGCGGTCACGCTGGATCTGGTGGCGGTGGCGGCCCGCAACACGGATGGCTATGTGCGGGTCAAGTCCCGGGGCTTCAACAAACTGGATGTCATTGATCTTGCCACCGCAGAGCCGCAGGCAGGGGAGAGCACCCACTCGGCCAGTCTGATCCGCGGCATTGCCGAGGGATTCCGCGCAGTGGGCAAGCGGATCGGCGGCTTTGATGCCTATACCGCCAGCGATGTGCTGCGCGGCTCCGGGCTGTCCAGTTCGGCGGCGTTTGAGATGGGCATGGCCTCCATCTGGAACGAGGAATACAGTACCGGGCTGACCCCGGCAGAGCTGGCCGGCATTTGCCAGTATGCGGAAAATACCTATTTCGGCAAGCCCAGCGGCCTGCTGGATCAGCTGACCAGTGCGGTGGGCGGTATTATCTTTGCAGATTTTGCCGATGCGCGCACCCCAAAGATTGAAAAACTCCACGCAGACGGTCTGCTGCCGGAGGGAATGTTCCTCTGCGTCACCGATACCCGGGGCAGCCACAGCGAGCTGACCGGAGAGTTTGCAGCCATCCGGCAGGAGATGGAGCAGGTGGCCGCCTGCTTTGGTAAGCCGCTGCTGGGGCAGGTACAAGAGACGGCATTCTGGGCGGCACTGCCTGCCTTGCGCAGCCGCTGCGGAGACCGTGCGGTGCTGCGGGCAATCCATTATTTTGAGGAAAACGCACGCACGCTGGCGCAGCGGGATGCGCTTTACGCAAAGCGGTTTCCGGTGTTTGCGGGGCTGGTGAAGCAGAGCGGACAGGCTTCCTTTGCGCTGTGCCAGAACGTGTACTGCACAGCGGATGTGCGGCATCAGGGGCTGTCGGTGGCGCTGGCCTTGAGCCAGAGCATTCTGGAAGGCACCGAGGGCGCGTGGAGGATGCAGGGCGGCGGCTTTGCAGGCACCATCCAAGCCTATGTGCCCGGGCGGCTGCTCGGGCGGTACCATACAGCCATTGAGCGGGTGTTCGGGCAGGGCAGCTGCTATGTGCTGCGCCTGCGGGAGCAGGGCGCAGTCCGGGTGATCTGAACAAAACAAAAAGCCGTGCATGACCGGAATGCTCCGGGATGCACGGCTTATTTTTATGGCTTACTGTTGCAGCGAAAAAGGCTGGGGGAGAGAATTCTCGACCGGTTTGGCACCTCTCTGCTGAACATTATCCAGATACTGGACGGCAGTGACGGCAGTCTCGCGGGTGATGCCAAGCAGGCGGCCGATCTGCTGAGAGAGCTTGATCCCGGTTTGCACACCCGCCTTGACCATGCGGAAAAGCAGCATGGGCACGAATGTGAAGGAAAACGAGATCAGCCCACCTTCCCAGAAGAAATCACCAAAGTGCAGATTATCAAAAAAGCTGCCGACAGCATCGCCGAATTCGCTGCCACCAAAGGCAGCACGCTGCTCCTCGGGGGAGAGGGCTGCGTAGGAAGAGGGCAGCTGAAGCTTTTTCATAAATAAGAACACTCCTTTCCGGGTCGATGAAAGATCAGCACAGAGCTACCAGAGTAGGCAGACAATTCTGCTGCTCGGCGGCCTCCTGCTCTGCCTTTTTTTTGGCCTGAATTTCGTTGTACGTATTCTTAAAGGCGTCCACAAGATTTTTGATGGAGAGATAGATGCTGCGTGCCTGACAATAGGCATAATAACCGCCCAGACCAGCCATACCGATTGTGGCAACCTTGCTCCATGTGTTCAGCTTGCCCCAGTAGTGCCCTATGGCATCACCAACGCTCAAACCATCGTTCAGGGCATTCTGCATACCGGAGACTGCGCCCTGGAACGCATAGCGCCCCATCAAGCCCAGCAGATTTACCGTAACATTGATGCCAAAGGCCATGACCTGCTGCGGGGTGATGTTGATGGAAAAGGCACCGCCCTCGGTGTAGGTCATCTCCTCGGCAGAGAGCACAGAGTAGCCGGCAGGCAGCTGCAGCGGGCGCTGATATGTATGATCCATGATGGAAAACTCCTTTCGTACACAGAACTCCCCAAGGGGCAGTTCATCTAGTAACTGAATTGTAGCATATCTGCACAAAAATGACAAGAGAGCGCGGGTTTGAAAACCATGATACATTTGTGAATATATTGTGACGGAATGCTGAAAAACTGACCTGAATACGCTGTAAACACGCAAAGCGCCTGCTTTTTTTACGGCGAAAAAATGTTGTAGCAAAAACGTGCTGAAAAAGAGGACAACAAAGGCATCTGCCCGTACCCGCTGTGCTGCGCAGGACGCAGCAGCGGGCAAAGCAGATGCCTTGTGTATTTTACAGGTTGTCAGACGAAAGGGAAACGGGCATTTAAAGCCTTTCCGGCACACGCTCATACAGCGTGGTCAGCTCGGCGATATGCCCGGCCAATGTTGCGGGTAGGGGCTGCGCCAGCCGCCAGTGCCAGTTTGCGCCCTGTGTGCTGGGGGTGTTGATGCGGGCCTCGCTGCCCAGATGCAGCCAGTCTGCCAGCGGGATGATGGCAGTATCCGAAACGCTGGCAAGGCATGCGCAGATCATGCCTTCGGTCAGGGTCTCCGGTGTGCAGCGCAGATACCGGCAGGCGTATGCCACATCCTCGGCGCTGGCGTTGTTGCGCCAGCCCTCAGTGGTCACGTTGTCGTGGGTGCCGGTGTACACCACGCTGTTGCGGGGGTAGGTGTGGGGCAGGTAGTTGCCCGACTCCCGGCTGTCGAAGGCGAACTGCATGATCTTCATGCCCGGGTAACCGCTCTCGGCCAGCATCGCCTTCACCTCCGGGGTCAAGTAGCCCAGATCCTCGGCGATGATATTGCCGCTGCCCAGCGCCTGCTGCATGGCGTGGATAAAGTCCCGGTCGGGGCCTTTTTCCCAGTGACCGCCCGCAGCCGTGGTGCTTCCGGCAGGGATGGAATAGTAGCTCTCAAAGCCCCGGAAGTGGTCGATGCGCACCACATCGTAGATAGAGGTGGCGTGCTTCATGCGCTGCTTCCACCAGTCAAAGCCAGTGGCCTTGTGGGCGGGCCAGTCGTACAGCGGGTTGCCCCACAGCTGGCCGTCTGCCGCAAAGGCATCCGGCGGACAGCCGGCTACATGGGTCAGGTGCATCTGTCCATCGGTCTGGAACAACTCCGGGTGAGTCCACAGGTCGCTGGAATCCGGGCTGACGTAGATGGGGATATCACCCACCAACAGGACACCCTTGCGGTTGGCATAAGCTTTCAGTGCGTTCCACTGGGTATAGAAGAAGAATTGCACTGCCTTGTGGTAGCAGATCTGGTCAGCCAGCCGTGCTTTTGCGGCGGCAATGGTCTCCGGTTCGCGGCAGCGCAGGGCGTCCGGCCAGTCAGCAAGGCCAGCCTGTCCCTGTTCCGCTTTCACAGCCATAAACAGGGCGTAGTCCTCCAGCCAGAAGCTCTGCGCCGCGCAGAAGGCTTCATAAGCAGGGGAGGGGGCGGCCAGCAGCCGGTCGGCGGCCTTTTTCAGCAGCACCGGGCGCTGGTTGTACAGCGCACCGTAGTCAACGGTGCTCACCGGCTGCGCGGCGGGGATCTCTTCGGCGGTCAGATAGCCATCTGCCGCCAGCAGACGAAAATCAATAAAGTAGGGGTTTCCGGCAAAGGCGGAAAAGCTCTGGTAGGGGCTGTCGCCATAGCCGGTAGGGCCGATGGGCAAAATCTGCCAATAGGTCTGCTTTGCCTCGGCCAGAAAATCAACGAATGCGGTCGCTTCACTGCCCAGCGTACCGATGCCAAAAGGCCCCGGCAGACTGAACACCGGCATCAAAATGCCGCTTGCACGCATAACGTGCACCTCCTTAGCCCTTTACAGCACCGGCCACGACACCCTCGATGATGTACTTCTGGCAGGTCATGTAGAGGATAATAATGGGGATGATCGCAATGATGATGCAGGCCATCATGGGAGCCAGCTCCACGCGGCCGTAGCCGCCGCGGAAATACTGGATGGCCATGGGGATGGTGCGGTACTTCTTGATATCCAGCACCAGCGTGGGCAGCAGATAGTCGTTCCATACCCACATGGTCTCCAGAATAGCGGTGGAGATCATGGTAGGCTTCAGGATGGGGAACACGACCTTGAAGAAGATCTGGATGGGGTTGCAGCCGTCGATCATGGCGGCTTCCTCAATCTCCATGGGCACACTCTTCATAAAGCCGGTAAACATGAACACGGCCAGACCAGCGCCGAAGCCCAGATAGATGATGCAGATGTTCCAAGGGTTGTTCAGCTTCAGCCGGTCAGCGGTCTTGGACAGGGTGAACATGACCATCTGGAAGGGGACGACCATGGAGAACACGATCAGCAGGTTCATGAACTTGCTCAGCTTGTTGTTTACGCGGGTCAGGTACCAACCGGTCATGGAGCAGCACAGCAGGATCAGCACCACGCTGGTGATAGTAATCAGAAGGCTGTAACCCATGCTGGAGAGGAAGTCCATCTTGGTCACGCCGTAAACGTAGTTGCGCAGACCGGCAAAGGTTTCGGCGGTGGGCAGACGGAACACCGTAGAAGTGGTAAAGCTGCCTTCGGTCTTTAAGCTGTTCAGCAGGATCAGCACGATGGGGTAGATCCACAGCAGGCAGAGAAGCACCATTACAACAATAAGGATGACATCCCAGGTTCTTTTCCGTTTCGACATTACTGCTGCACCTCCTTAGAGCGGGTAAAGTGGAGCTGGATCAGCGAGATGACCACCACGATCAGGAAGAACACTACGGCCTTTGCCTGACCAATGCCCTTCCACTGCGCACCGGAGCGGCCGTAGAAGGTGTTGTAGATGTTCAGAGCCAGCATTTCACTTGCGTTGGCGGGCTCGCCTGCGGTCAGGGCTACGTTCTGGTCGAACAGCTTGAAGCTGTTGGTCAGGGTCAGGAAGGTGCAGATGGTCACGCTGGGCATGACCATGGGGATCTTGATCTTGAACAGGATCTCGCGGTCGTTTGCGCCGTCGATCTTAGCGGCCTCGATCAGGTCGCCGGGCACGCTCTGCAGGCCGGCCACATAGATGATCATCATGTAGCCGATCTGCTGCCAGCACATCAGGATGACCAGACCGACAAAACCGGCCTTGGCATCCAGAGCCAGCAGAGGCTTCTGCAGGTTGGCCAGCACGCCGTTGAGCAGGATCTGCCAGATGTAGCCCAGCAGGATGCCGCCGATCAGGTTGGGCATAAAGAACACGGTACGGAAGATGTTGGTGCCCTTGATGCCGCGGGTCAGCACCAGCGCAATGGCAAAGGCGCACACATTGATGAGCACAGTGCTCACTACGGTAAACACCGCCGTAAAGCCGAAGGCGTGCAGGAAGGTGGAATCCTGAAATACCGAGATGTAGTTCTGGATGCCCACAAAGGTGGTCTTGGAAACGGTGGTGAACCGCTGGAAGGACAGGTAAACGCCCCAGATAAAGGGCCAGATGAAGCCGATGATAAAGGCGACCAGAGTAGGAAGCACAAATATCGGCCAGTATTTACTAATGGCTTTTTGCATGATATACCTCCTCAGGGAGCTGTCTGATAAAAAAGAAAGGAGGCGGGCGAACTTTTCGCCCGCCTCCCGTTTTAGTTCTTAGGGAGATCTCAGGTCAAAGGTTTAGCCGTTGGCCAGCTTGTACTCCTTGGCCCAGCCATCCACAAATGCGGTGACAACATCGTCCCACTTGCCGGTGCCTGCTGCGTATGCAGTCAGAGCGCTGCCCACGCCGTTCTTCCACTCCTCGGAAGGCATGGTGGAGAAGCACCAGTCAACACTGGTCTTGCCGTCGGCCACATACTGGTTTGCAATGGTGATCAGGGGGTTGGTGGAGTCCTTAGCCTTCTTGAAGGGGATGACGAAGCCCATCTTGTCAGCCATTGCGCTGGTGCCGGCCTCAGAGGTGACACACCAGTACAGGAAGTCCAGAGTAGCCTGAATGTCAGCCTCGGAAGAGGTGTTGTTGACACACCAGAAGTTCTCGGAACCGGTGCACAGGCCCTGGTTCTCCTCGCCGTCCACGCCGATGTAGATGGGCAGCATACCCAGATTGTCGTCGCCCAGATCCTTCACATCATTGTAAGCCCAAGTGCCGTTCTGGTAGAACACAGCCTTCTTGCCCACAAACTCAGCCACAGCGTCGTTGCCGGTCTTGGAAGCCAGCAGCTTGGGATCGCAGGTGGAATCGGTGATGTACAGATCCCAGATCTGCTTGTAGTTGTCCAGATAGGTGCCCTTGATGGCGTCGGTGGAGCCAATGCCGTCTGCCTTGTACTCGTAGTAGATGGGCAGGTTTGCCAGATGGGTCTTGAAACGCCAGTCAGAAGAACCATCCATGCCGGCGGAGGTGAAAGCACCGTCCACGCCCAGCTCAGCCTTACGGGCCTGAATGTCATCAGCGACCTTCTTCAGGTCGGCAAAGCCCTTGATGTCCTCCTGCTTGTAACCGGCAGCGGTCAGCAGTTCCTTGTTGTAGATGATGCCGTAGGTCTCAATGACGTATGCAATGCTGGTAACAGCGTCGCCGTCCTTCAGTGCAAAGGAGTCGCTGGTCAGCTCGCCGTACAGCTGGCTGCCGGACAGATCGTAGCAGTAATCCTTCCAGTTTGCCAGACCAACAGGGCCGTTCACCTGGAACAGGGTGGGAGCCTCGCTCTTCTCCATCTCGCTCATCAGGGTGGTCTCATACTGGCCGGAAGCGGCGGTGACAACGGTCACAGGCACGCCGGTCTCCTTGGTGTACTCAGCGGCCAGATCCTGCCAATCCTGATCCTGCTCGGGCTTGAAGTTCAGATAGTAGACCTTGCCGTCTGCCTTTGCAGCGGTGCTGGAAGCAGCGGTAGAACTGGCAGCAGAGGAAGCGGTGCTGCTGGAAGAGCCGCCGCAGGCAGCCAGACCCAGAGCAGCGGCAGAAACGCCAGCGGCCTTCAGGAAGTTACGACGAGTGATCATCTTTTTCATAATAAGTTCTCCTTCTTATTAAAATTACAGATCAACTATATACTCTCCGTCCTTCGACGGAGGGAATACAAAATTTAAATTGCCCTTACGCTTTCGCCCTGCTGCAATTCCGGCTGCAAGGTCACGGTCTGGGCAGGGGAGCCATGCTCGATCTGCCGTACCAGCAGCTCGATGCTTTGCAGCGCGATCTGCTCGCTGGGCTGAACAATGGTGGTCATCACCGGCACGCAGTAGCGGGACATCGTGATGCCGTCAAAGCCGATCACCGAAACATCTTCCGGCACTCGGAACCCGGCGCTCACCAGCGCCCGGATAGCACCAAAGGCGATAACGTCGCTCATGGCAAATAAGGCGGTGAAATCTGCCCGACGGGCCAGCAGGCTGTTCATGGCGTGGTAGGCGGACTCGAAATCGTAGTTGGACAGACCGTACAGCTTGTCGTTGAACAGGATGCCCGCATCCTCCATGGCCTCCTGTGCGCCCTTGCGGCGCATCACACTGGGGTAGCTGGTCACCGGACCGCCCAGAACAGCGATCTTGCGGTGTCCCTGCCGGATGAGATAGTCCACAGCGGTATAGGCCGCTGCCCGATCATCCACACCCACCATGGAAAGGTTGGGAAAGTCCAGCTCGTCCGTGACCAGCGTGGTGAGCACGGAGGGGACATTGATGCTGTCAAAGCCCCGTTGGAAGTTGGCCACGCTGCCGCCCAGAAAGATGATGCCTTTGGGTTTGATCTCCCGTAGGATCTTTTCGGCGGCGTCGATCTCGTTGGCGTTCTCGTCCAGATAAGAGACGATGCCGTTGTACCCGTACAGGGTGGCGGCGCGCTGGAGCTGCACCAGAAAATCGGAAAAGAAGATGTTCCGGGTGCCTTTAACTACGAACACCAGACTGCGGGACTGCTGGATCTTCAGCTGTCGGGCGTTGGTGTTGGGCACGAACCCGGCCTCCCGCATCACTTTCAGAACGTGCTCCTTGGTCTCCGGGCGAACATCCGGCCTGTCGTTAATCACACGGGAGATGGTGCTGACGGAGCAGCCGCTGATCCGTGCAATATCCTTGATGGTCAGATTTGCCATGTCGGCGAGCCTCGCTTTCTGAAAGTGTTTCGGGAACGTTGTCGGGAACGTTCCCAGTGACATTAGTATGGCACATTCTGTATAAAAAATCAATAAGGTTAATTCAACTTTGTACAAGGTGTGCAATGAACTGCCCTGTGTTTGTGCAGTTTGATTTGCGGACAAAGCAGCAGAACCGAAAATACCGATAATTCCCGGTACAAGTCGGAAACACCCGGGACAATTGTACCGGTTTGTAACTTTCTGCGAGGAAAACGCTTTCCGGTACGCAGCTGAAAGTGCTATACTATGTGAAAAAAGAGAGGGGTGAAATGTTATGATCTTATCTTTGCAGGGCTGCATGGCAGTGGGAAAGACCACGGTGGCCCGCTATCTGGAACAGCACTGCCAGCAGGTACAGGTCTGCTTTGAGGACAACGCTGCCGTCCTTGCAAAGATAAAGCGGCGTGGGCTGAATAAGAACTGTTATGCGGACTATCTGGAGATCCAACGGCTTTTTTTGCGCAATGAGCTACGCCGCGGGCAGAAAGCAAAAAAATACCCCCACGCTGTGATGGATTTCGGCGCGGAGGAGATTGAGTTCTACACCTTGAACTACCCCAAAAGCAGGGGGCTGGAGTGGGAGATCGAAGCAATTCGGCAAGCCTTAGCACCGGAGCTTGCAGCAGTGCAGGCTTGTATGCCGGAGCATATTCTGCTTCTGGACGCTTCCGAATCCGTCCTGCGTGCCCGTAAAGCGGGAGATACCACCATTCCCGGGAATTCTTTGCGTATTACCTGAACCATCTTCTGCCGCTGAAACGGGAATGGTTCCGGGAAAAGAAAAACGTAACATTTCTTTCTACCGATGGGCTGACAGCTCGGCAGGTGGGGGAGAAGGCAAAACATTGGTGTGAACAGTATATCTAACGCAAGCAAAAAAGCGCTCTCACCTTGTCATCGGTGAAAGCGCTTTGCTGATTGCTGATTATTTTGATCGGGTTGGTTTTTTAAAAATTAGTCGCTGACGTAGGGCATCAGAGCAACGTGACGAGCACGCTTGATGGCGATGGTCAGTGCGCGCTGATGGTAAGCGCAGGTGCCGGTCACACGGCGGGGAATGATCTTAGCACGCTCAGAGACGTACTTACGCAGACGGGGCACGTCCTTGTAATCGATGGTGTCGATGCGATCGACACAGAAGCTGCAAACCTTCTTGCGGCCGCGACGCATGGGGCGTGCGGGGCGAGAGCCTTCGGTTCTTTCAAAAGCCATTGCTTATTACCTCCTATTGGATTTTTAACGGATAGACCGTTTCGTGTCAGAACGGCAGGTCATCGCTGTCGTCGATGACGGCGAAGTCGTCTGCATTACCGGCAGAGTAGCTGGGAGCTGCCTCCACAGCAGCCGGGCGGGCAGGCGCTGCGTTCTGGTAGGACGGAGCGGCATTCTGATAGCCGTTTCCGTCACCTGCATTGCTGCTCTTGGGGCCTGCAAAGTTGATGTTGCTGGCAACCACCTCAACGGCAGTGCGGTTTGCGCCGGTCTTATCCTGATACTGACGGGACTGCAAACGACCGTCCACAACGATCAGGGAACCTTTCTGGAAATAGCGGCAGACAAACTCGGCCTGCCGATCCCATGCAACCACATCGATCCAGTCCGCCACGCTCTGCCCATTGGCATCGCGGCGCCCGCGGTCGCAGGCAATGCGGAACGAAGCAACGTTCTTGCCGGTAGTGGTCTGACGCATTTCAGGGTCACGTGCAAGGCGACCCATGATAGCAACAACATTCAACATAGTACGGTTTCCCTTTCTGTCACAGAAGAATTACTCCTCGTGAGCAATGATCAGGCTGCGCATAACGCCTTCAGTGATCTTGTACACACGGTCCAGCTCAGCGGGGAAGCTGGGCTCGCTGGTGAAGTTGATCACGGTGTAGACGCCCTCTTCCTCGTCGTTGATGGGGTAGGCCAGACGGCGCTTGCCCCACTCGTCGATAGAATCGATCGTACCGTTAGCCTCGATCAGGGACTTGAACTTACCCACCAGAGCGGCGGAAGCCTCCTCATCGAGAGCGGCGCTGGTAATCAGCATGGTTTCGTACTTTGCCATTTTTGTAGCACCTCCTTTTGGACTTGAGGGCCCTGCGGATCTGCAAGGCCAAGGGTACACAGGCTGCGGCATCGCGGCCTGTGCGGCGTGTCTGTTCAGACAGCAATTTATTATAGCAAGCTTCTTTGCTTCTGTCAAGCTTTTTTAACAAAAAGAACGATAAAAAATGTTTTGCATTTTTTGGTAAAAAGGACTATAATGTAAACGCTTTCCCTGCAGTATGGCAGGGCCGGGGCTCCGGCAGTGGCAGGGAAGTGGGAAAAATAAAAGGAGGATAATCCATGTATTCGTTGTTTCGAGATCTGGCAATCATCATCTTAAGCGCGAAATTCTTCGGACTGGTGGCGCGTAAGTGCAAGGCTCCGCAGGTGGTGGGTGAGATTATCGCCGGCCTGCTCATCGGCCCCTGTGTGCTGAATCTGGTGCAGATCAGCGACTCCATCTCCGTCTTTGCAGAGATTGGCGTTGTGATGCTCATGTTCACCACCGGCCTCGGCACCAACCTGAAAGAGCTGATCAAGGCCGGCCCCATCGCCACCCTGATTGCTACCGTTGGCGTGGCTGTGCCTCTGGTGGGCGGCACCTTATTATATGGTGCGTTCTACGGCTTTGCCGCAGTTGGCAGCCCGGAGTTCTACCGAGCACTGTTCATCGGCACCATTATGACCGCCACCAGTGTGTCCATCACGGTGGCTACCTTGCAGGAGCTTGGGCACCTGAAGAGTTTTCTGGGCACTACCATCGTCAGTGCCGCTGTCATTGATGATGTCATCGGCATCGTGGTGCTCACCTGTGTGTTGGGCGCCAGCAGCGGCACCGGTACGGGTCTGGGCAAGGTGCTGTTCAACACCCTGCTGTTCTTTGCCACCGCACTGGGCGTTGGCCTTGTGGTGCACTACGCCATGAAGTGGCTGGATCAGCGCAATCCCCATACCCAGCGTATCACTATCGTGAGCATGGCGTTCTGTTTTGCCATGGCCTACATTGCTGAGGAATACTTCGGCATCGCCGATATCACCGGTGCTTACATTGCAGGCATCGTGCTGTGCACCATGGATGACGCACCCTATGTGGAGCGCCGGGTGGATATCAGCAACTATGTTATCTTTGCGCCGATTTTCTTTGCCTCCATCGGCCTTAAGACCGATATCAGCGGCCTGACCCCGGAGATTTTACTCTTCTGCGTCTGCTTCGTGGTGGTGGCACTGATCACCAAGATCATCGGCTGCGGTCTGGCTGCAAAGATCTGCCGCTTTAACTGGGACGATTCCCTGAAGGTCGGTGTCGGTATGATGACCCGCGGCGAGGTGGCACTGATTGTGGCGCAGAAGGGTCTGGCCATCGGCGTAGTAGATCCGGTCTACTTTACCGCCGTGATCCTGCTGATCGTGGTGTCCAGCGTGGCTACCCCGCTGGCACTCAAGGCCATGTTCACCAAGCGCCCGCCCGTGCCGCATCCCAGTCAGGCAAACTAAATCAGGTTTGTATTTGGGGTTCTGAAACGCCTGCGGGCATTTCGGAACCCCTTTTTTCATCTGAATATATGCAAAAACAGGGCTGTTGCACATTGTTTCGTGCAACAGCCCTGTTTTTATTGTTTATGCAGCATCTTTACAGCGTTTTGCAGAACTCCTTCAGGTAGGCGCGGAACTCCTCGCCGATCTCGGGGTGCTGCAATGCCAGCTCCACCTGCGCCTCCACGACCTTGAGCTTGTTGCCCATATCGTAGTGCTTGCCGGTAAACTCCACAGCGGTCATGCCGCCGCGGGTGCGGGCGTACTCTGCCATGGCATCGGTCAGCTGGATCTCGCCGCCGGCACCGGGCTTGGTGTGGGCAAGGATCTCGTAGATCTCCGGGGTCAGCAGCACACGGCCCAGAATGGAATAGTTGCTGAACTCCTGCCCCTTCTTGGGCTTCTCGATCATGTCATCCACAAAGAAGTAGTTGTCGTGGATAGGAGTGGTCTTTAAGCTGCAGTAGCGGCTCACATCCTCCCAAGGCACGGCGGATACACCGGCGACCGGGCGGCCAAACTCCTCGTAGGCGCGGATCAGCTGGGCACAGACCGGATCCTCGCCCCAGATCACGTCGTCGCCGTAGATGACCACAAAGGGATCATCGCCGGTAAAGGCCTTGGCGGTGTTGACTGCATGGCCCAGACCCAGCGTCTCCTTCTGGCGCACGAACAGGATATTGGCCAGATTGGCAATGCCCAAGCACTCTTCCAGCATCTTTTCCTTGCCGGGCTTTGCCAGCTTTTCTTCCAGCTCGGGGCTGCGGTCAAAGTGATCCTCGATAATGCTCTGGTTGCGGCCCAGAATGATCAAAATATCGGTAATGCCGGAGCGAACGGCCTCCTCCACCAGATACTGGATGGCGGGCTTGTCCACGAGGGGCAGCATACCTTTGGGCATTGCCTTGGTAGCGGGCAGTACGCGGGTGCCAAGACCCGCAGCCGGAATAACGGCTTTGGTGACTTTTTTCATAATGATTCTCCCATGTTCTCATTTTATGCACGGCGAACCGCGCTTTTCAGCAGGATCCCCATCCTGCGTGAAACATATCAAATAAAGGTGCCTACCAATGCATTCAGGTCCGGCCCCAGCAGCATGGAACAAAGGCTGCCTACGATCATCAGCAGAATGAACGCCCCGATGCAGGCTGCAATGCTGACGCCGCCCTGTGCGTTCAGCACGGCGCGGCGCTGCTCCGGGTCCGGAAACTCGGCACGGATGCGGCGGATGCGTGCAGCTGCGCTGCGGCGGTAGAGCCACTTGCCATATAGTCCCCGTACCAGCATCAGTGCAAAGCTGAGAAGGGACATGATGCGGCTCAGCGCCACCAGTGCGGAAGCACTGATGCCGGCAGTCAGCGGGCTGCCGGTGGTCTGCATCATACTGATTAGAGTAGGGACGAACAGCAGCAGCTCTGCGGCCAGAAAGCCGAAGGCCGGTTTCCACGCCTTGCGATAGAAAAAGTAGAAGGGACCGAACAGCAGCGCCGAAAAGCTCAAGGAGATCTTGGAGTGGCGCAGCTGCATCTGGCTGTAATCGTTCAGGTAGACCGGCGCGGCTGTGCCGATAAAATCCACCCAGTCCTGATAGGGTACGCCGTCGATCAGTTCATCCTTGCCAAAAGCGGCGCGCACGTTGCGGTGCACCGGGTCAACGACCTTTTCCGTAAAGTTCCGGTACATTTCATCCCGGTACATCCCGCTGTAATCGAAATCCCGGTTCTGCTCGGCGCTGGCGGCAGCACGGTCGTTGGGCTGTTCTGCACTACTCTCCGGGGGCAGGGCAGCGCCGCAGCAGCGGCAGACGCTTTCGCTGCGCAGGGTGCGCTCCCCACAGGCGGGGCAGGTGCGCAGCTGTGCATCCTGATAAGGGAACTTCCACTCGTAGCCTGCGCCATGGGCAGGGGCGTGGATGCACAGACCCATCTTCTCATAACAGGTGCGGTGATAGGGTGCACCGCAGTCCGGGCAGACCACGATGTCGTCCTGAAGGGTCAGCGGCTTGCCGCAGCCCTCACAGGGACAGCCATAATATTTCGGCATGATATCCTCCTGTGAAATCGATCATACTGGTATTATACTCCCCCGGGAATGAAAAGAAAAGGTGAAAATCTTCAAAATTCCGGCAAGATAGTATTTTTCCTCTTTACTTTATCACAGATTCTCGGTATACTAATGAAGTATCTGTGTATAAACTGTGTCTTTTGGTAGGGCAGAAAATACGCGCTGTGCGTGCGTTTTGCACCCTGCCGGGGACGTTATCTGTTATGATGAAAACCCTTGAACGAGAGGAACTTAGAGAATGATCACGATTGATGAACTGAAAGTGCAGCTGGCCGAGCACGCCAAGGCCGTTAAGGACCTGGAAGAAGCACTGGCCATTGAAGCAAGCCGCAAGCGCGTGCAGGAGCTGGAACACACCATGTCCCGCCCCGGCTTTTACGATGATACAGAGCTGAGCAAAAAGGTCTTTGACGAGGTCGGCGACCTGAAGGGCAAGCTGAACCGCTTTGAAAAGCTGCAGGGCCTGTACGATGACGCCGAGACCATGCTGGAGATGCTGGACGAGGAGTACGACCCCGCCATGATCCCCGAGGCCGAGGAGGCTGTGAACACCGTGGGCAAGGCTGTGGAGGAACTGCAGCTGATGACCATGCTGAACGGCGAGTACGACCACAGCAACGCCATCCTTACCTTCCACGCAGGCACCGGCGGCACCGAGGCTCAGGACTGGGCCGAGATGCTGTATCGTATGTATAATAAGTGGGCACAGGCACACGGTATGACCGTGGAGGTGCTGGATTATCAGGACGGCGACGAAGCCGGTCTGAAGAGTGCTTCCATGATGGTCAAGGGTGCCAACGCCTACGGTCTGCTCAAGAGCGAGAACGGTGTGCACCGTCTGGTGCGTGTTTCTCCCTTTGACGCCAACGCCCGCCGCCAGACCAGCTTTGCCTCTCTGGAAGTCATGCCGGAACTGGACAACACCATTCAGGTGGACATCCGCCCCGAGGATATCGAGATGCAGGTGTACCGCTCCTCCGGCGCCGGTGGCCAGCACATCAATAAGACCTCTTCCGCTGTCCGTCTGATCCACAAGCCCACCGGCATCGTGGTCAACTGCCAGACCCAGCGCAGCCAGTTCCAGAACCGCGACTACGCTATGGAAATGCTGAAGGCGAAGCTCTACCAGATCGCCAAGCAACAGCACATGGATAAGATCGACGACATCAAGGGCGTGCAGAACGAGATCGCATGGGGCCACCAGATCCGCAGCTATGTGTTCATGCCCTACACCATGGTCAAGGATCACCGCACCAACTACGAGACCGGCAACGTGGATGCCGTGATGGATGGCGATATCGATGAATTCATCTTCGCCTACCTCAAAGCCGCCAGCCGCGGCGAGCTGCAGGACGCATAAGCGCCTGTCTCTGTAAAAATCATAACCGCACCTGTGTCCATTTTTGGATGCGGGTGCGGTTTTTTCGTCCTTTTCGGCGCATAATAGATCTGAAAAATGCGCAGGGAGGCCGTAAAATGTCTAAGCACAGCATCATCCGGTGGGGGAAGATCATGGGTGCCTATCTGCTGGTGGCCGCCGTGGCGGCGCTGGGCTGGCTGTGGTGCGCCCTGCCGGAGCAGGTCTATCTGGAGCCGGAGCAGCCCCTTGCGCTGCCCCGCTTTGGCTGGGTGGAACCGCTGCGCGGACACGGCAGCCGCAACGTGGCCAGCACCCGGGCAGCGGGCAGCTATCAGACCACGCTGGCACTGGGCGGCTGGCTGCCGGTCAAGACCATCCGCGCCACCGTGATGCAGCGCCCCACGGTCACGGTATGCGGTACGCCCTTTGGGGTGAAAATGTTTTCAGAGGGAGCGCTTGTGGTGGGCTTTTCCGAGGTGCACACTGCCGTCGGTACGGTGAACCCCGCAAAGCAGGCGGGGCTGCGGCTGGGCGACCGGGTCATCCGCATGGGAAACACCGTCACCGAGACCAACGAGCAGGTCCATGCCGCGCTGGAAGCCGCCGCCGGTGCGGCGGTGGAGGTGGTCTACGTCCGCAAAGGAGAGCAGCGGCAGACCACTCTTTTGCCGGTGTGGGATACCCAGAACGCCCAGTGGCGGGCAGGAATGTGGGTGCGGGACTCTTCCGCCGGGGTGGGTACTCTGACATTTGTGGACGTACAAGCCGGGGTGTTTGCCGGGCTGGGGCACCCTATCAGCGACAGTGACACCGGCGAGCGGGTTGCCCTGCGCAGTGGCGAGATCGTGACTTGCCAGATCGTGGGCTGCACCGGCGGCACCGCCGGAAGCCCCGGGGAGCTGAAGGGCAAATTTATCAGCGACCATGCCCTTGGCAGGATCTGCATCAACGGCGAAAACGGCGTCTACGGAACGGTAAGCACTGCGATTGCGGGGCAGCAGACGGAAATCGCCTTTGCGCAGGAGGTGCTGCCCGGTGCGGCAGAGATCCTGACCACTACCAGCGGCGAAACGCCCCGCAGCTACCGTGTCTATATAGAAAAGGTGAACGACGCCGACCCGCACCGCAACATGGTGCTGCGCGTCACAGACCCGGCACTGCTGGCGCAGACCGGCGGCATCGTGCAGGGGATGAGCGGAAGCCCCATCCTGCAAAACGGACGG
Source organism: Faecalibacterium sp. OM04-11BH (assembly GCF_003482185.1). Taxonomy (NCBI): domain Bacteria; kingdom Bacillati; phylum Bacillota; class Clostridia; order Eubacteriales; family Oscillospiraceae; genus Faecalibacterium; species Faecalibacterium sp. OM04-11BH. The sequence goes on along the minus strand of NZ_QULS01000001.1, from coordinate 50,471 downwards.
CTGGTGGGTGCAGTGACCCATGTGCTGGTCAACGACCCGACACGAGGCTACGGTATTTTTGCACAAACCATGCTGGAACAGGCACATTCCGTGCCCGGAACGGACGCAGCAGCATAAAAAAGTATGACATTCGAGCGGAATTTCCACAATTTCCCAAAATAAACCGTTGAACTATCTGGAAAATTATGGTAAAATCCATGGTGTTAAGGGAACTGCACACATTGGAGGAAACAACCATGGATAAAGTGAGATTCTTGATGTCGGATACTGGTGCTCAGATCACAGAAGCCTGTCGTGAGGCGCTGGAGCAAAAGGGCGTGGAAGTGACCGTTGTGGAAAAGGACGGAAATAAAGTTTTGCAAAAGATGCTGGCCGTTCGCCCGCAGGTAGTGCTGCTGGATGCCTTTATGCCCGGGCTGGATGCGCTGGCGGTCAAGCAGCGCTACAACGCCGCAGGGGAGCGCCACACCTCGTTTTTCGTCACCGGCGCGTTCCAGAGCGAGGAAATGGTACAGGAGCTGCTGGACGAGGGCTTTGCCTACTATTTCGTCAAGCCCTTTGACGAAAGCGTGCTCGCAGCCCGGGTGCTCAAGGCGGCAAGTGGACAGGAAAAGCACCTGCTCCATACCAGCGTGGACAGCGACGAGTTGACCGTCACCGAAATACTGCACCAAATTGGCGTGCCTGCGCACATCAAGGGCTACCAGTTCCTGCGGGATGCCATCCTGCTCACCATGAACGAGCCGGAGTACATCAACGCCGTGACCAAGCGCCTGTACCCGGAAATCGCCAAGAAAAACGGCACTACCGCCAGCCGGGTGGAGCGCGCCATCCGCCATGCCATCGAGGTGGCATGGGATAGGGGAGACGTGGATACCCTTAACAGCTACTTCGGCTATACCATCCATAACCTGCGCGGTAAGCCTACCAACTCGGAGTTCATCGCGATGATAGCCGATAAGATGCGGCTGGATAAGCGGCAGAGAGTGGGGTAAACAAGCAGGAAAAACAGAAACGGGGATACTATTATAGAAAGCGCGGGATGCTCCAAAGGCTTCATCTGAGAAAGGTGGAGCCTTTTCTCTTTGCATTTTCCCTCCCATCTGGTACAATGGTGCAGAAGGGAAGTGACAAAATGCCGGAAGTGGATGTGATCCGTGCGCAGCTGCTTGCGCTGCAAGATAAGGAATATCAGGTCTTTTACAGCCGCCTGATGCCCACCCTGCCACCGGAAACGGTGATCGGGGTGCGGGTGCCGCTGCTGCGCAGGCTGGCAAAACAGCTGGTGGATACCCCGGAAGCGGAGGTGTTTCTGCAAGATCTGCCGCATTTTTATTATGAAGAAAACGCTCTCCACGCCTTTCTGCTGGAGCCTGTCCGGGATTACGGCACAGCGCTGGCGGCAACTGAGCGTTTTTTGCCCTATGTGGATAACTGGGCAGTCTGCGATAGCTTCAGCCCCAAGGTGTTTGCGCAGCATAAGCCGGAGTTGCTGCCCGCTATCCGGCGCTGGCTGGGCTCTGACCGGACGTATACCGTGCGCTACGGGATCGGGATGCTGATGCGGTATTATCTGGACGATGCCTTCCGGCTGGAATATCTGGCTTGGGTGGCGGCGGTGCACAGCGAGGAATACTATGTCAATATGATGCGGGCGTGGTATTTTGCCACTGCACTGGCAAAGCAGCCGGCAGCGGCGCTGCCGTGGCTGACCGAAAAGCGGCTGGACGTGTGGACGCACAACAAGACCATCCAGAAAGCGGTGGAAAGCTACCGCATCTCCCCGGAACAGAAGCAGGCTTTGCGGGCGCTGCGCATCCGTTCACAAAAGCTTTGCGAAGAACGGCGCGTTTGACTGTTTACATTGTGGGAGTTTTATTGTAAAATATAATATAGCAAAACTGCCGGGGCTATCCGGCGAAAGATAAAACAGGTGGTGTTTGGATTATGGCATTGAAATATAAGCGTATCCTTCTGAAGATCAGCGGCGAGGCGCTGGGCGGCGAAAAGGGCATGGGCTTTGATGAGCCCACCATGGACGCCATTTGCGGCGGCGTGAAAAAGGCTCACGAGCTGGGCGTGCAGATCGGCATCGTGGTAGGCGGCGGCAACTTCTGGCGCGGCCGTTCCAGCGGTAAGATGGAGCGCACCCTGGCCGATAAGATCGGTATGCTGGCTACGGTGATGAACGCACTGGCTGTTTCCGATAAGCTGGAGCAGCTGGGTGTGCCCACCGAGGTGTTCACCTCGATCACCATGCCGCAGGTGGCCCCTGCCTTTACCCGCAAGGACGCTCTGCGCGCCATGGATGAGGGCAAGATCGCAGTGTTCGGTGGCGGCACCGGCAACCCCTTCTTCTCTACCGATACGGCTACCGCCCTGCGCGCCGTGGAGGTGAGCGCCGATGTGATGTTCAAGGCAACCATGGTGGACGGCGTTTACGATAAGGATCCCCACAAGTACCCGGATGCCAAAAAGTACGATACCCTTACCTTTACCAAGGTGCTGGAGGATCAGCTGGCTGTTATGGACGGTACCGCAGCTACCCTGTGCCGCGACAACAAGCTGCCCATTCTGGTGTTTGATCTGGCTGACCCGGACAACATTGCACGGGCTGTGCAGGGCGAAAACGTGGGCACGCTGGTCTACGAGGGCTGAGCATAGCACCCCGGTGCAACTGCATACGATTGGATAGAGCAGCAGCGCAGTGCGCTGCCTGCATGGATCAATAGAATAAAGAAACAGGAGAACAACGACAATGAGCAGCAACACCAAGGTTTTCGAAGATAAGATGAAGAGCTCTGTGGAGCACCTCAGCCGCGAGCTGGCCGCGGTGCGCGCAGGCCGCGCAAACCCCGCCGTGCTGGATAAGGTGGTCGTGGATTACTACGGTGCACCCACCCCCATCCAGCAGTTGGCCGCTGTGGCAGTCTCTGAGGCACGCACCCTCACCATCACCCCTTGGGATCGCACTCTGCTGCGTCCCATCAGCAAGGCGATCATGGCCAGCGATGTGGGCATCACCCCCATTGATGACGGCGTTACCATCCGCCTGAACTTCCCCGCACCCAACGAGGAGCGCCGCAAGCAGCTTGCTAAGGAAGTTTCCAAGCTGGGCGAAGACGCCAAGGTCGCTGTGCGCAACGTGCGCCGCGACGCTATGGATAAGGCTAAGGCCATGAAGAAGGCTGGCGAACTGACCGAGGACACCCAAAAGACCATGGAAGAGGATGTCCAGAAGCTGACCGATAAGTATATCAAGAACATTGATGCTGCCGTGGAAGAAAAGCAGAAGGAGATCATGGCCGTCTGATCCGCAGCACACAATAACAACTGGGAGGTGCCGTGCGCTGGTGAAAGGTGCGCGGCACTTTTTGCAGGGCAGCCCTGCTGCCGGGAGGTATAAATGGCACACCCCAAAGAATTTGCCGAGGGGCTTTCCATCGGCATCATCATGGACGGCAATGGCCGCTGGGCGAAAAACCGCGGTCTGCCCCGCACCGCAGGACACAAAAAAGGTGCGGCGGTGTTCAAGGATATTGCCAACTATTGCGATGAACTTGGCGTAGCATCGGTGTATTTCTACGCGTTCTCCACCGAGAACTGGAAGCGCCCGCTGGAAGAGGTGGGTGCCATCATGAAGCTGTTCGCCCAGTACCTCATCGAGGGTTTTGACTACAAAAACCGCAATATCCGCATCAAGTTCTTAGGTGACCGCACCGCGCTGGATCCCAAGCTGCAAAAGATGATGAATGAACTGGAAGGGGACTCTGCCTGCAAGACCGGCATGACCCTGAACATCGCTATCAACTACGGCGGCCGCCCGGAGATCGTGCGGGCAGCGCAGCAGCTGGCAGCAAAGGCTGCAGCAGGCGAGATCCGCCCCGAGGATATCAACGAGCAGATGATGAGCGATGCCATGTATACCGCCGGACAGAAGGACCCGGACTTTATCCTGCGTCCCAGCGGCGAAAAGCGGCTGTCCAACTTCATGCTCTGGCAGGCCGCCTATTCAGAGCTGGTGGAGATGGATGTGCTCTGGCCGGACTTTACCCGCGCCGATCTGGACACCGCCATTGAGGAGTTCAACCACCGCAGCCGCCGGTTCGGCGGCATCTGAGCGGCAATCTGTCCGTATTGCAAACCCTGCACCTATGGTGCAGACCCGGCAGACCCGGTACTTCCTCGGGTCGGAATGCGTTGCCCTGCAAGGGGCTGCTGCCGGAAGAACAAAGGAGATCAAACCTATGAAAACACGCATTATTACTGCGATCGTGGGCATTCTTGTGCTCATTGGCGTGATGTTTACCTTCAACACCATGGTGTTCAATCTGGTGATCGCAGCCATCACCCTGATCGCCATCCACGAAATTTACAGCGCCCTCGGCTTTGAAAAAAAGGACTGGCTCATGTACGCAGTGCTGGTACCCTACACATTGCTGGTCATGCTTTCCAGTTACAGCGCCATGCGCAAGCTGGTCATGCCCATGTCTTTTGTGCTGGTCACCTTTTTTGCCATCTATCTGGTGGTGCGCAACGGCACCATCAGCTACCAGAAGGCCAGCGGTCTTTTGGTGTTTTCGGGCATCGTGATCTTCTGCTTCTATTCTTTTATCCTGCTCAAGGAGCGTCTGCCGGTGGAAAAATTTGGCTATGACGCAGTTTTCTTCATTCTGCTCATCCTCTGCTTTGCATGGGGCGGCGATACCTGCGCCTACTTTGCAGGCCGCGCCTTCGGCAAGCACAAGCTGTGCCCGGTGGTCAGCCCCAAAAAGACGGTGGAGGGGGCCATCGGCGGTGTGCTGGGCACCATGGTGTTCGGCGTGGTCGCCACCCTCATCTACTCTATTGCGGCAAACCGCATGGAGGCCTTTACCCGCTCTAATATCGGCGTTTCCATGTATGTTATTATCGCGCTGCTGGGCTGCATCGCTGCTGTGCTGGGCATCTACGGCGATCTGTTTGCCAGTGTGGTCAAGCGCCAGTGCGGCATCAAGGACTACGGCACCATCTTCCCGGGTCACGGCGGCATTCTGGATCGCTTCGACAGTGTGATGTTCATTGCACCCTTCGTGACCATGGTCATCACCGCCGTGTTCTACGCCTGATACAGGGGAGGAAACTATCATGTCTAAAAAAATTACACTGCTGGGCTCTACCGGTTCCATCGGTACCCAGAGTCTGGATGTCATCCGCGCTCAAGGGTACGAGGTCTACGGCCTTTCTGCCCATAGCCATGTGGAAAAGATCTTGCAGCAGATCGAGGAGTTCCACCCCAAATACGTCTGCATGACCGACCCGGATGCCGCCGCAAAGCTGGACGCTGCGCTGGCAGGCCGGGCAAACGCGCCCAAGCTGCTTACCGGCCCGGAGGGGCTGAAGGAACTGGCAGCGCTGGACGGCCCGGATGTGGTGCTGAACAGTGTGGTGGGCATTGCCGGCCTTGGTGCCAGCCTGTGCGCCATCGAGAGCGGCCACGACTTGGCGCTGGCCAACAAGGAGAGCCTTGTCACCGGCGGTCATCTGGTCACGCAGGCTGTGGAAAAGCACGGGGTACAGCTGCTTCCTGTGGACAGCGAGCACTCTGCCATCTTCCAGTGCCTGCAGGATAAGGAAAGCGCTCCCAGCCTGACCAAAATTCTGCTCACGGCTTCCGGCGGCCCCTTCTTCGGCATGACTACCGAGCAGCTGCGCGGCAAGACCCGGGCAGATGCCCTCAAGCACCCCAACTGGAATATGGGCGCGAAGATCACCATCGATTCTGCCACCCTGATGAACAAGGGTCTGGAACTCATCGAGGCTGTATGGCTCTTCGGTCTGCCGCCGGAAAAAATTCAGATCGTGGTGCAGCGCCAGAGCATCGTCCACTCTGCGGTGCAGTTCAGCGATAATTCGATCATCGCGCAGCTGGGTGTGCCGGATATGCGTATCCCCATCCAGTACGCCCTGACCTACCCAAAGCGTGTGCCGGGCGTAGTGCCGGAACTGGACTTTACCACCCTGAAGCTGCTCACCTTCGATGTAGCCGATGAAGAGACCTTCCGTTGCCTTGCCGCCTGCAAAAAGGCCATCCGCAAGGGCGGTCTTGGCCCCTGCGCCGCCAACGGTGCCAACGAGGAAGCCGTTAAGCTGTTCCTTGAGGACAAGATCGGCTTTTTGGATATCGGCCGCTTGGTGGAGGCTGTTGTGGACAGCGACAGCTTTGGCGGCGACTATACGCTGGCAGACGTGTACGAGTGCGACCGCATGGCGCGCGCATTCGTGCAGGCACACCTGTAACGCTTTATCAGCAATATACGCCCCGGCGCTGTTTTTGTAATGGCCCCGGGACGATATAGGAGAACGAATGTCATTTATTATCACCATTCTTGCCGCACTGCTCGTGTTCAGTGCGGTGATCGCCATCCACGAGTTCGGGCATTTTACTGTGGCAAAGCTCTGCGGCATTCAGGTCAACGAGTTTTCCATCGGCATGGGGCCGGTGCTCTGGAAAAAGAACCATAAGGGCACCCAGTACAGCCTGCGCGCCCTGCCCGTGGGCGGCTTTGTAGCGCTGGAAGGAGAGGAAAGCCCCGAAAGCCAGCAGGCAGAAGCTGCCCATACTGCGCAGGAGCAGCCCGCCCCGGAGACGGAAGCGCCTGTGCAGCCCACAGGCGTCCCCCTGAACGAGGCGCCGGTATGGCAGCGGGCACTGGTCATGGTAGCCGGTGCTGTCATGAATTTCGTGTTGGGCTTTGTGGTGTTGGTGTTTTTGATCGCCGCCCAGAATGAGCCCATCACCAGCAAGACCATCTACGCCATTCAGGACGGTGCCCTCTGCGGGCAGACCGGCCTGCAGGCGGGGGATCAGGTACTTGCTGTGAACGGCCGCCGCTGCTTTGTAGCCAATGATATCCTGTACGAGCTGGTGCACACCCGGTCTTACAGCGCAGATTTTACCGTCCTACGGGACGGCCAAAAGGTGCAGCTGCCGGGGGTGCAGTTTGACACATGGCAGGACGAACAGGGCGAGACCCACATGAGCATCGGCTTTTCCGTCTACGGGCTGGAAAAGACCCCCGGCAACGTGCTGCGGGAGGCGGGCAACAGCGTGCTGTATTACGGCCGCATCGTGTTCACCTCTCTTATCGACCTGCTGCGCGGGCGGGAGAGCATCAACAACCTTTCCGGCCCGGTGGGCATCGTGTCGGCCATCGGGCAGGCCGCCAGCTACGGCTGGCAGGACTTGCTGGAACTGCTGGCGCTGATTACCGTTAACCTTGGCATCCTCAACCTACTGCCTTTCCCGGCGCTGGATGGCGGCAAGGTGGTATTTTTGGTCATTGAAGGCGTTACCGGCCATGCTGTGCCGGAAAAGCTGCAAAGCGTGCTCACCCTTGCAACCTTCGGGCTGCTGTTCGGGCTGATGATCTTTGCAACCTACAACGATATTCTCCGGCTCATCACCGGGACAGTATAAGAAAGGGGAACCCTTATGCGGCAGAAAAAACGTGAAGTGAAGATCGGCAATGTGACCATTGGCGGCAGCAATCCTATTGCGGTGCAGACCATGCTCAATGTGCCGGTGGAGGACATCGAGGGCAATGTGGCACAGGCTAAGCGCTGTGAAGCTGCAGGCTGTCAGATCCTGCGGGTGACTTGCCCCAGCCCGGCAGATGCAAAGTGCATCGAGGCCGTCAAAAACGCAGTGAGCATTCCCATCGTGGCAGATATTCACTTTGACTATAAGGCTGCGCTGGCCTGCGCGGACGTAGGCGTAGATAAGATCCGTATCAACCCGGGCAACATCGGCGATGACGACCGGGTAAAGGCGGTGGTGGATGCCTGCCAGCAGAAGAATATCCCCATCCGCATCGGTGTCAACGGCGGCAGTCTGGAAAAGCACATTCTCGCCCGCTACGGCGCACCCACCCCGGAGGCCATGGTGGAAAGCGCTTTGTACCATGTGCGTCTGCTGGAAAAGTTCGATTTCAATAACATCGTCATCTCCATCAAAAACTCCAACGTACCCCGCATGATGGAGGCTTACCGTCAGCTCAGCGCCGTCACCGACTACCCGCTCCATGTGGGCGTCACCGAGGCCGGTACCTACCAGATGGGTCTGCTGAAAAGCGGCATGGGCATCGGCGGCATGCTGCTGGAGGGCATCGGTGACACCATCCGCGTGTCGCTGGCTGCCGACCCGGAAAAAGAGGTGGAGGCAGGCTTTAACATCCTGCGCGCCGTGGGCTTTCCCGTCACCGGGCCGGAGGTCATCACCTGTCCCACCTGCGGACGCACCCAGTACCCCTGCACCGAGATCGCCAACGAGGTGGAAAAGCGGCTGCAGGGCTATAAAAAGTCCATCAAGGTGGCCGTGATGGGCTGCGTTGTCAACGGCCCCGGCGAAGCCCGCGAAGCCGATATCGGCATTGCAGGCGGCAAGGGCGAGGCCGTGCTGTTCATCCACGGCCAGCCCATCAAAAAGCTGACCGGCGATAACATTCTGGATCAGTTCATGGACGAGATCTATAAACTGTAAGACGGGAGCTGTTTTATGGCACTGCAAAACAAACTGGGGCTGACCGATGAGGTCGCCCTTGCCCGCGCAGAGGAAAAGCTGAGCAAGCAGAAGGCGCTGGCGCTGTATGATACTGGTCTGCTGGATACTTTTCCGATAGGTACCTTTGCAGGGCTTGCAAAGATCCATGCGTATCTGTTCGGGGAGATCTACGATTTTGCCGGGCAGCTGCGCACAGTGAACATCGCCAAGGGCAATTTCCGCTTTGCGCCGGTCATTTACCTGCATGCGGCGCTGGAGGGCATCGATGCCATGCCGCAGTCCACCTTTGACCAGATCATTGAAAAGTATGTGGAGATGAACGTTGCGCACCCCTTCCGGGAAGGCAATGGCCGCAGCACCCGCATCTGGCTGGACTGCATCCTGAAAAAAGAGCTGCATCAAGTGGTGGACTGGAGCCGCGTGGACAAGGAGGATTATCTTCTTGCCATGGAGCGCAGCCCCATCAGGGACTTAGAAATCAAGACCCTGCTGCGTACGGCACTGACGGATCAGATCAATGACCGCGAAGTGTATATGAAGGGCATTGATGCAAGCTACCATTATGAGGGCTATCAGGTCTTTAAAACAGAGACCCTTGCACCGGATTGACAAGAACCTTTTCTCTACTGCCACACCTGCAAAAACGGGTGCGGCAGTTTGTGCTGTAAAGAACCCACCAAAAAGGAGTACCATTTGTGAAACCACTTGTTTCCCAGCTGTGGCCGCAGTTTATGGCGGACCCGGATTTCGCGGCCTGTTTCGGGCAGGTGATCGTGGAGCACGCCCGGATGCTGCGGCAGGACCGGCAGGTCGAGTTTACCCTGCGCAGTGCTGCCCCGCTGGATCAGAACCTCTGCGCCCGGTTGCTGGCTTCCCTGCAGCCGGACTATGAAGGCTTTGAGCTGAAGATCAAAAACCTGTTCGGCTATGCCATGCTGGACGAGCACGCTTTGCGCACCCTGCTGGAGGACATGAAGCGGGACGGTGTGCCCATCAACGGCTTTCTGGACAGGAGCAGCATTACCATCACCGGGCAGAACATCACGGTGGGGGTGTGCCACGGCACAAAGTTTTTGCAGGAGATGGGCTTTGAAGAACTGCTCGCCAAGCGCATTGCCGAGCACACCGGCGTTACCCCAAAGGTGACGCTGCAAAGCGCGGTGACTGCGGCCGAGCAGCAGCAGATGGAAGAAAAGCTGGAGCGCAAGATCGCACCGCCGGTGGTCAAGTTTGAGAAAAAGAACACGGCACCGTCTATCAAGGTGGAGGGGCTCAACCTTACCGACAAGCCGGTCACCATCTTCCACGGCAAAATGTTCACTCCCAAAAACCTTACCCCCCTCAAGGATCTGGGCGGCGAGGGCGGCAAGTGCATGATCTGGGGCGATGTGTTCTTTACCGAGGTCAAGGGCAACTACCGCAAGATCTATACTGTGTCCATCACCGACTATACCGGCTCGATCAACCTGAAGGTCCGCGCACAGGAAGGGGAGGACTGCTCCAAGTGGGAGGGCATCGGCAAGGGCAGCACGGTCATCGTGCGGGGCGACTGCTCCTACGATAAATACGAGCACGACTACATCGTGTACCCCTACGATGTGCTGATCGTGGAGCGCAAAAAGCGAGAGGATACCGCCCCGGAAAAGCGGGTGGAGCTGCATCTGCACACCAAGCTTTCCAGCATGGACGGCTTCTGCGACCCCGGCGGCATCGTCAAGCTGGCGCACCGCATGGGACACCCCGCCATTGCCATCACCGACCACGGCGTGTGTCAGGGCTACCCGGAAGCCATGCTGGCAGCCGATGACATCCACAAAAAGGACCCGAATTTCAAACTCATCTACGGGTGTGAAGCCTATTTTGTGGACGACATGGTGCCCTGCGTCTATGGCGTAAAGGATCAGCCGCTGGACGGCGAGTTCTGCGTGTTCGATACCGAGACCACCGGTCTTGACCCCGGGGTAGAGTATCTTACCGAGATTGGCGCGGTCATCATCCGCAATGGCGAGGTGGTGGAGGAGTTTGATACCTTCGTCAAGCCCGGCAAGCCCATCACCCCCAAGATCACCGAGCTGACCGGCATCACCAACGAGATGGTAGCGGATGCCCCCAGTGAAAAGGAGGCGCTGGAAGCTTTCCTTGCCTTTGCCGGCGACCGCATTCTGGTGGGTCACAACGTCCACGCTTTTGATATGCGCTTTCTGCGGGCAGCTGCTAAGCGCAGCGGCATCAAGCTGGAGCCTACCTATATCGACACCCTGACCATGGCGCAGACCATGTACCCCGGTCTGCACAACTATAAACAGGGCACTATCAACAAGCATCTGGAGCTGCCCACCTATGAGGCGCACCGCGCCTGCGAGGACTCCGCTGCACTGGGACGCATTTTCTGCGTGATGCTGAACGACTTAGCGGAAAAAGAGGTAACCAAGGTCAGCGAGATCAACACCGGTCTGGGTGGCAACCGCGAGGTGCTGAAAAAGAAGTACTACCACCTCATCATTCTGGTCAAAAACCAGATGGGCCTGAAGAACCTGTACAAGATCGTCAGCGAGGCGCACGTCAACTACTTCTTCAAAAAGCCCCGCGTGCCCCGCAGCCTGCTGAACAAGTACCGGGACGGCCTGCTGCTCACCAGCGCCTGTGAGGCAGGCGAGCTGTACCGCGCCATTGTGGACGGCACCAGCTACGAGGAGCTGAAAAAGATCGCCGCCTACTACGATATCCTTGAGATCCAGCCGCTGGGCAACAACGCCTATATGGTGCGGGACGGCAAGGTAGACAGCGAGGAGCGGATCAAGGAGTTCAACCGCACCGTCATCAAGCTGGGCGAGGATCTGCACAAGCCGGTCATTGCCACCGGCGACGTGCACTTTACCGAGCCGGAGGATGCGATCTACCGCGCCGTATTGCAGGCGGGCAACGGCTTTAAGGATGCCGACAACCAGCCGCCGCTGTTCTTCCGCACCACGCAGGATATGCTGGCGCAGTTCTACTATCTGCCCAAGGAAAAGGCCTACGAGGTGGTGGTAAAGAACCCCCGCAAGATCGCCGCCATGATCGACAATAATGTGCGTGCCATCCCCCGGGGCACCTACCCGCCCAGCATCGAGGGCGCAGAGCAGCAGCTGCGCGATGCCACATGGGAGCACGCCAAGCGGGATTACGGCGACCCCTTGCCTGAGATCGTGGAAAAGCGGCTGCAAAAGGAGCTGGATTCCATCTGCGGCCACGGCTATGCGGTTCTGTACGTCATTGCGGTCAAGCTGGTGGCCTACTCCAATGCGGGCGGCTATCAGGTGGGCAGCCGTGGTTCTGTCGGCTCCTCTGCCGTGGCGCACTTTTCCGGTATCTCGGAGGTGAACAGTCTGCCGCCCCACTACCGCTGCCCCAAGTGCAAGCACAGCGAGTTTATCACCGACGGCAGCGTGGACGACGGCTTTGACCTGCCGGATAAAAACTGCCCCCAGTGCGGCACCCGCATGCTGGTGGACGGCCACGACATCCCCTTCGAGACCTTCCTCGGCTTCTACGGCGATAAGGAACCGGATATTGACCTGAACTTCTCCGGCGAGTACCAGTCCAACGTGCACCGCTACACCGAGGAACTGTTCGGCAAGGCCAACGTGTTCAAGGCCGGTACGGTGTCCGGTATTCAGGATAAAACAGCATACGGCTACGTTAAAAAGTATCTGGACGAGCGGCAGCGCACCGTCAACCACGCCGAGGAAAACCGCCTGACGCTGGGCTGCACCGGCGTCAAGCGCACCACCGGTCAGCACCCCGGCGGCATGGTAGTCGTGCCGGACACCTATGAGATCTACGATTTCTGCCCCATCCAGCACCCGGCGGATGACGTGGCGGGCGGTCTGCTGACCACCCATTTCGAGTTTAAGTATCTGCACGACACCCTGCTCAAGCTGGACGAGCTGGGCCACGATATGCCCACCTTCTACAAGTATTTTGAGGAATACACCGGCATCTCGGTAGACAGCATCCCCATGAATGACCCCAAGGTGTACAGCCTGCTGACCAGCCCGGAAGCGCTTGGCGTGACCCCGGAGCAGATCGACAGCCAAACCGGTACCTTCGGCATCCCGGAAATGGGCACGAATTTCGTGCGCGGAATGCTGGTAGAAGCACGACCTAAAAATTTCTCGGAGCTGATCCAGATCTCCGGTCTGTCCCACGGCACGGACGTGTGGACGGGCAACGCGGACGAGCTGATCCGTAGCGGCACCTGCACCATTGCAGAGGTCATCGGCTGCCGTGACAGTATTATGCTGTACCTGCTGCGCAAGGGGCTGGAACCCAAGATGGCTTTTGATATCATGGAGGCCGTGCGTAAGGGCAAAGTGGCTAAGGGCGGCTTCCAGCCGGGCTGGGAGGAAGCCATGCGGGAGCATGAGGTGCCGGACTGGTACATCGAGAGCTGCCGCAAGATCAAGTATATGTTCCCCAAGGCCCATGCTGTGGCCTATCTGATGAGTGCCATCCGCCTGATGTGGTACAAGATCTACAAGCCGCAGGCGTTCTATGCGGTGTACTTTACCGTGCGCGGCGACGATATCGACTACGAAGCCGCCATAGGCGGTGCTGCCGTGGCGCGTGCCCACATGGAGGCGGTCAAGCGCCGTCTGAAGGAGGAAAAGAACGCCAAGGACGAGGACGTGCTGGTCAGCTTGCAGCTGGTCAACGAGATGCTGAGCCGTGGGTACGAATTTTTGCCCATCGAACTGGGCAAGAGCCGCGGCTCCAAGTATGTGGTGGAGGACGACAAGGTGCGTCTGCCCTTCAGCGCCCTGAAGGGTCTCGGCGGTGCAGCCGCCGAGGCTCTGGAGCGGGTGACCATCCACGGAGAGGAATATATCTCGGTGGAGGAGCTGCAGCAGGCCTCCGGCGTGGGCAGCAGCATTCTGGACCGTCTGCGTCAGGTGGGCGCACTGGGCGACCTGCCCGAGAGCAGTCAGGTGAGCTTTTTCTGAAACATCCATAAAACAAAAAATCTCCGCATTGGATGCGATACCCAATGCGGAGATTTTTGTTTGCAATGATATGGATGAGAGCAGGGAAGTGCTTACTCCACGCTGATCATATAGTAGTAAACGGGCTGGCCGCCGCGGATGTGGCTTACCTCCACATGGTTGGGGCACTTTGCCTTGACGATCTCGGTAACTTTTTCAGCGTCCTCGTCGCTCACGTCACAGCCGGAAATAATGGTGACAAAGCTGGAATCCTTCTTGCACATATTGCGTGCCAGACGGTAGGTGGCCTTGGTGATATCGGTGGAGGTGGAAACGATCTTGCCGTTCTCCAGCGCCATGATCTCGCCCTTGCGGATGCGCTTTCCGTCGTACTCGCTGTCGCGGGCGGCGTAGGTGATCAGACCGGTGGACACCTTGTCGGCAGCAGCCATCATGTTGATGGTGTTGGTCTCGGCGTTCACAGAGGGGTCAAAGTTCAGCAGTGCGGTAATGCCCATGGGCACGGTGCGGGTGGGCAGCACAACTACCTGACGGTCAGCCAGCTTCTGCGCCTGCTCGGCTGCCATGATGATGTTCTTGTTGTTGGGCAGCACGAACACGGTCTTGGCGGGCACGCTCTGGATGGCTGCCAAAATGTCCTCGGTGGAGGGGTTCATGGTCTGACCGCCGGACACCACAGCGTCTGCTGCCAGATCGGTGAACACAGCCTTCAGGCCCTCACCGGCGGCAACAGCCACAAAGCCGTAATCGCGGCTGGGGTCCACGGCAGCATAGATGAACTCGCTGGCCTGAGAGGGAGCCTTCTCGGCAGAAGCCTGCTTTTCAAGGCTCTTGCCCTGCTTCTGGCGGGCAAGGAACTGCTCGTGCATATTCTCGATCTTGAAATTGGTCAGGTAGCCGTACTTGATGGCCTCGCTCAGGATCTTACCGGGGTCGGCGGTGTGAACGTGCAGGTTGATGACATCGTCATCCTCAATGCAGACCACGCTGTCGCCGTTGGACTCTGCAAAGGCGCGCATCTTGGCGGCGCTGGCACCCTCGTACTTGTTGATCAGGAACTGGGTGCAGTAGCCGTTGGTAATGTCCTCCACCTTCATCAGGTCGTCGGTGAACACGCCCTTACCGGCGTTTTCGGTGGACAGCTTTGCCTTGTTGGGGGAAGCCTCGCCGCCGGCAATCATGTCCTCGCCGTGGAACACCTTGCCCATGCCCTCAAAGATGACCATAATGCCCTGACCGCCTGCATCCACAACGCCGGCCTTCTTCAGCACGGGCAGCAGGTTGGGGGTGTCCTCCAGTGCCTTCTGACCGGCAGTCAGAACCACGTCCCACAGGGCGGGCACATCGGCGGCATCGCTGGCAGCGGCTTCCTCAGAGGCCACGCGGGCAACGGTCAGGATAGTGCCCTCGGTAGGCTTCATCACGGCCTTGTAAGCGCCCTCGACACCCTTCTGCAGGGCAGCCACGATATCGGCAGCGTCAGCCTCTTTTTTGCCCTCCAGCGCCTTGGAGAAACCGCGGAACAGCAGGCTGGTGATAACGCCGGAGTTGCCGCGCGCACCGCGCAGCATGGCAGAAGCGGCAGTCTTGGCAGCTTCGCCCACGGTGCAGCTGTCGTCCAGAGCTTCCAGCTCACGCACGGCAGCGCCCACGGTCATGCCCATGTTGGTGCCGGTGTCGCCATCGGGCACAGGAAAAACATTCAGCTCGTCCACGCGGGAACGCTGGTTGTTGATGTTGTTGGCGCCGGAAATGATGGCGTCGCGCAGGATCTTACCAGAAATCATTGTTTTTACTCCTTAGTATCTGGCCGGAAAATCCCGGCTCGGGTTTGCAGACAAATCAGGCGATGACGTCATCCACGGACACCACCACGCGGGCGACCTTCAGCCCGGTGGCCTGCTCCACCTCGTCCTTGACGCGGTGGGAGATGCTGCGGGCAGCGGTGGAAATGTTCAGACCGTAGCTGACAGCAATGTGCAGCTCGATGACCAGACGCCCATTCTGCTGGGTCACGCGCACACCCTTTTCCGGGTAATCGGAACCGTATACCATGCTTTTCACAGCGTCAGTCATATTACGGGGAGCCATGGCAGCAACGCCGTAGCACTGTTTGGTGGCTTCACCCACCAGGGTGGAAAAATACCCATCAGTAAAGCTGACATTCCCAAGCGGGAAACGGGAAGTGATCATAGTCGCTCTGCTCCTTTATGTTATTTTTTATAAAAATACACGCAAGGGTCGGGGGCATTGGCTGTGCAAAACGAAACTTGCCTCAGATAAACACCCACCCTATTATACAACTTTGCACCGTGGTTGTACAGTTCAAATTGTTGGATTTACTGCTTTTTGCGCTTCTTTTGCATCATTTTTGTAAAGAAAAAAGGGAGAACCGCCCTCGACAGCCCTCGCGCTGCTTTGCGCAGCGGGCGTGGTATGCTGAAGGCAGGCTGTGCGGCGCCCATCAAAACGGAAAGTATGACAAATAAAGAAAAACAATCTGTGAATAAATTATAAAAGCTTCCTTGTCTGGCTTTCTTTGTCTATGAAAAAGTGCTAAAATAGAAATAAAGAAGAGAAGGGGCTGCCAGCCCCCTTTTCCCATGATACTTCCCGGAATACGCCGGACGCACGGCACATTACAGAGCGCAGGCAGACCGTTCCAACCGGGATTGCCTGCAAAAAATGCGATAGGAGTTGTTGGCATGAACATTCTCTTTTTTCTTTCCCCAAAGCAGGATCTGATGTACGTTTACGATGACTTTACCCTCCGGCAGACGTTGGAAAAGTGGGAAAACAACCGCTACGCCTCCATTCCGGTGCTGAACCGTAAGGGCGAATATGTAGGTACGCTGACCGAGGGTGATATCCTGTGGGGACTGAAAAAATACCATGGTCTGGATCTGGAAGCGGCCGAAGACATTCCCATCTCAGAGTTTGCGCATAAGCGGGACTACAAGGCCGTCACGGTGACCACCAGCATGGACGAATTGGTGGAAGCCGCCATGAACCAAAACTTCGTCCCGGTGGTGGATGACCGGGGCATTTTCATCGGCATTGTGCGGCGGCAGGCCATCATCCGCTACTGTTACGATAAGTCCCGCAAGATCGAAATGACCCGTACCGGCCGCCCCGTAAAGGAGCTTGCCAGCGTACATTAAAACAGATGCCGTATTTGGCTGTGTCCTTCCCATGAAAATTTAAGCCCGGAAAGTCTGCGGACTTTCCGGGCTTATTCTTCAAAATAGGGTTCCACTAATTATGCCCAGAGCGCAAGCGGCGGGCATTTAAAAAACTTTTACACGGAACGAGGGCGCTGCACATTTACCGTGCAGCGCCCTCGTTATTTATGCTATTTGCTTACTTATTGCGGATGTACTCGTCCATGGCCTTTGCAGCTGCCTTACCGGCACCCATGGCCTTGATGACGGTAGCAGCACCGGTCACAGCGTCGCCGCCGGCGTACACGCCGTCGCGGCTGGTCTTGCCCTCGTCGCCCTCGGTCACGATGCAGCCGTGCTTGTTGGTCTCCAGACCCGGGGTGGTGGAACGGATCAGCGGGTTGGGGCTGGTGCCCAGACTCATGATCACGGTATCCACCTCCAGCTCGAACTCGCTGCCCGGCTTTTCAATGGGACGGCGGCGGCCGGAAGCATCCGGCTCACCCAGCTCCATCTCAATGCAGGTCATGGAGTGCACAAAGCCGTCCTCGTCCGGGTGGATGGCAACAGGGTTGCACAGGGTCTTGAAGATGATGCCCTCTTCCTCGGCGTGCTCCACCTCTTCCTTACGGGCGGGCAGTTCAGCCATGCCGCGGCGGTAGACGATGTACACGCTCTCGGCACCCAGACGCAGGGCGCTGCGGGCAGCGTCCATGGCCACGTTGCCGCCGCCCACGACGGCAACCTTCTTGCCGGTGCGGATGGGGGTCTTGCTGGTGGGCAGGTAAGCTTTCATCAGATTGGAGCGGGTCAGGAACTCGTTGGCAGAGTACACACCCTTCAGGCTCTCGCCGGGGATGTTCATGAAGCGGGGCAGACCGGCACCGGAGCCTACGAACACAGCCTCGTAGCCGTACTCGCCCATCAGCTCGTCGATGGTCAGCACCTTGCCGATGACCATGTTGCACTCAAAATCCACGCCCATCTTCTTCAGACCGTCGATCTCCTGCTGGACGATGGCCTTGGGCAGACGGAACTCGGGGATGCCGTACATCAGCACACCGCCTGCAACGTGCAGAGCCTCGTAAACGGTGACCTTGTAGCCCAGCTTTGCCAGATCGCCTGCAGCGGTCAGGCCGGCAGGGCCTGCGCCGATGATGGCCACCTTATGGCCGTTCCATTCGGGTACGATGGGTGCGGTGTGCACGTTCTCGCGGTGCCAGTCGGCAACAAAGCGCTCCAGACGGCCAATAGCCACCGGCTCGTTCTTGATGCCGCGGGTGCACTTGCCCTCGCACTGGCTCTCCTGCGGGCAGACACGACCGCAGACGGCAGGCAGGGAAGAGGAACGGTTGATCACCTGATAGGCGGCCTCAAAGTCGCCCTCGGCAACATGGGCGATAAACTCCGGGATGTCGATGCCCACGGGGCAGCCGGACTGGCAGGGCTTGTTCTTGCAGCCGATGCAGCGCTTGGCCTCGTTCACAGCCATCTCGGCGGTGTAGCCCAGAGCCACTTCCTTAAAGTTTTTGTTGCGGACGTTGGGGTCCTGCGTGGGCATGGGGCACTTTTTGGGATCCATATTGAAAGCCATTTTACATTCCCTCCTGAGTCTTGAACAGGTTGCAGGCTGCCTCACGGGCGTGTGCCTCAAACGGGCGGTACATGGTGCCGCGTGCCATTGCTTCGTCAAAATCCACCAGATCGCCGTCAAAGTCCGGGCCGTCCACACAGGCAAACTTGGTCTGACCGCCCACGGTCAGGCGGCAGCCGCCGCACATACCGGTGCCGTCGATCATGATGGGGTTCATGGAAACGATGCTCTTCAGGCCGTGCTTCTGGCAGGTCTTGACCACAAACTTCATCATGATCAGCGGGCCGATGGTGATGACCAGATCGTACTGGTTGCCGGCAGCCACCAGCTCGTCCAGCGCAGCGGTGACCACGCCCTTGGTGCCGTAGCTGCCGTCATCGGTCATGATGCGCAGCTCGTCGCTGCAGGCGTTGAACTCGTCCTCAAGGATCAGCAGATCCTTATTGCGGAAGCCGATCACGCTGTGCACCACACAGCCCTGATCGTGCAGTTCCTTGGCAATGGGCAGTGCAATGGCGCAGCCTACGCCGCCGCCCACAACGCACACCTTCTTCAGACCCTCGGTCTCGGTGGCACGGCCCAGCGGGCCGACAAAATCGTGGACACAATCACCTGCGTTCAGGCTGTTCAGCTCCATGGTGGTACCGCCCACGATCTGGAAGATGATATCTACGGTGCCCTTTTCGCGGTCGTAACCGGCCACGGTCAGGGGGATACGCTCGCTGTCCTCAAACGGACGTACAATGATGAACTGACCCGGCTTTGCCTTTTTGGCAATCAGCGGGGCTTCGATGACCATCTTTGTCACGGTGGGGTTCAGCGCGACCTTTTCAGTGATCTTATACATTGCGTTAGCTCCTTTTTGCTGGCAATTCCTTTTTCTTTTCTATAAATGGAAGCTGCATCCGTGCGGGTGCATTTTCCGTTTGACAAAGCGTCCTCTTTATTATAATAGTTTGTGAAATAGAAAGCAACTGTATTTTGCCCGTGCACACAGTCGCGCGAAACGAGGGGATGTGGTGCTGCACACAAAATAAAAAAACGTACCAGAGTTAAAAGACATTCTTTTTCAAAAAAATGTAATTTTGTGGTTGACAACTGCCGGAGTGTGCGGTATAATAACCAACGTCGCCGGACAACAGACCGGCAAAAACAAATGGAATGTGCGGCCGTAGCTCATCTGGTAGAGCGCCACCTTGCCAAGGTGGAGGTAGCGAGTTCGAGCCTCGTCGGCCGCTCCATATGTGGAAGTTTAGCTCAGCTGGGAGAGCATCTGCCTTACAAGCAGAGGGTCAGCGGTTCGAGCCCGTTAACTTCCACCATATGGCCCGGTAGCTCAGTTGGTTAGAGCACCAGCCTGTCACGCTGGGGGTCGTCGGTTCGAGCCCGATCCGGGTCGTATTTGCCTCTGTAGCTCAGTCGGTAGAGCAGGGGACTGAAAATCCCCGTGTCATTGGTTCGATTCCGATCGGAGGCACCACGTCGAAAGTCGTGTAAGACTTTCTCCTTCTTTACGCAGTTCATTGCGAAAGCACCGTTGAAAAACGGGAGGGTGCAGGGATAAATGCACCGGATATGCGGCCGTAGCTCATCTGGTAGAGCGCCACCTTGCCAAGGTGGAGGTAGCGAGTTCGAGCCTCGTCGGCCGCTCCAATACGAAGCCATCGTTGATGCAGAAATGCAAAAGCGATGGCTTTTTTGTTTTGTGTGGCAATGGTCGAAAATGCTCTCCACTTGCCAAAGCAAAGAGCCGCCGTACAACACGATGCACGGCGGCTCTTCTTACAATATAAATATAGCACTACTGCACGGCGTCTTACATTACCATGGTGATGATCAACGCACACAGCGGCAGGGTAACGATGCTGAGCAGGGTAGTCAGCACCACACTTCCGGCGGCGAAGTGCTCATCGTGACCGAACTGCACCGCAAATACCGAGGTGATGGCGGCAACCGGGCAGCATTCCAGCAGCGTGACCACCTGTGCAGCAGTGCCGTGGAAGCCCAGCACCCCGAACAGTGCCAGCGTAGCCGCCGGGATCAGCAGCATACGCACGGAGGCAAGCTTCCAGATGTGTTTGTCGGTCACGATGCTGCGCACGTCACCGGCGGCGATCAGCATCCCGGTGATGAGCATGGACAGCGGGGTGTTCACCCCGGCCAGCAGTTCCAGCGGCTGGGTGATCAGGACAGGCAGCGGGATCTGCAGCAGATAGATGCCCAAGCCCACTACAATGGCATACAGTACCGGGGTGTGCACCAGACTGCGGGCAACCTCCTTTACGCTTGAGCCGCCGCTGACAAGGCCATAGCCCAGCGTCCACAGCAGAATGTTGAACACGGTAACGTAGGCACTGGCATACAAAAGACCCTCGGAGCCGAACAGCGCCGAAATGAGCGGGAAGCCCATGTACGCTGCGTTAGAAAAAATGCAGGCAAACCGGAAAATGGGCATCCTGCTGCCGGTCTTGCGTGCCGTGAGCAGCAGGGTGATCACGGTGCCCAGCAGCACGGACAGGACACTCATGCCAAAAGCCGCCAGCAGATTGTGCAAGATCTGGGCGCTGAACTCCATGCGGTAAGAGTTTACCACCATGGCTGGCACAATGATGTACACCAGCAGATTGGAAAGCGCCTGTTTGTTTTCCAACTTGAGCACACCGGTCTTGACCGCCACCATGCCTGTGCCGATCAGCAGGAACAAGACCGCGACCTGCTGCGCGGTGATGAGAGCCAGTTCCATAAAATTTTCCTCCTCTAGGCCATAATGCGTATACTACGAAAGATACAACACAGATATAGCACAAAACCCTGCGGATAGCAAGGCTAAACGCAGGGCTTTGCAAGATTTTGCTGTTACAGCTTACAAAATGACATTTTTGATCAGCAGGGAGATGCTGCCGTCATCGGCGTGTAGGAATTCTACCTCGGATTCGGCGTTCAACAGCTCGGTGGGGATCTTTACCTCAATGCCGTTGGCGGTACGCAGGCTGCGGCTTTCCATCCGGCGGATGCGGGCAGGGGTCACGGTCACCGGCTGGGCGGCGCTGTCAATGACATCGCTCTTTTCCACATAGTCGTCAAAGGGTACGGCGGCGAGGGGATATTCCTCTTCCAGCTGCTGGCGCACCTGCTGGATGGACACCTGATTGTCGTTGTCGGCGGCCTGATTGGCGATCATCATGGCCACCTGTGCCTCCACATGGGGCGTTTCGGCGTAGTTTTCCTGCACAGCCTGCACGGCGGCTTCCTGAATGGCCTGCAGCTTTTTCTTTTCCGGCTGAGCGGTGGTGTACTGGAACACCACGGTGGAAAGGTAAAACTCCTTGTGGCCGTCAATGTCATACTTCTTTTCCAGCAGACGCATGGAGTAATCGGTCAGGTCTACCAGTGCGCCCTCCTCCACCTTGCCGCTCTGGGTGGGCAGGCAGGCGCGTTGCTGGATAATGGAGTTTACCGGTGCGCCCTCTACAGTCTCGGTGTAGTGGGTGTAGCCGTTTTTGTAGTTCAGCTTCAGGATGCCCAGCCACGGCGCACCGTCCCGGGTAAAATCCACCACGGCAAGGTCTGCCCCGGGGATGGTGGTGTGGGCGTGCATATAGTCGAACAGCACCCCGGCAATGCGGCAGGAAAGATCCACAAAGTCCTGATTGTGCTCCAGCTCATTTTTAAAGGCTGAATCCGGTAGCGGGCGGCACTGGCGGATGTCGTCGCTGGCCAGCAGCTTTTCAATGTGGTTTTGCAGGTAGGCGTTTTTTTCGGCGGTCAGCTCCATGGGCCCGCCGCTGAGCACCGGCGCATCCATGGTGGTATCCAGAACGTGCAGAATGGCCTGATGAATGATGATCTCCATTGTTGCTCCTCATTTCGTGACGTAGTGTTTGCGCCCAGTATAGCACAACCGCCGGAAAAAGGCGAGAGCCGCCCGGGGATTTTGCGGATTCTACAATTTACAAATCCCGCCAAAAGGGCTATACTTATAATATCTGTGCAAAGGAGGTGGAGCTGGTGGACGAGCAGCAGCTGGAACAGATCGAAGGCGTCGTGGAGGATATTATCTACGAGAACGAGGATAACGGCTATACGGTGTTCGAGATCTCCGGCAGCGGGGTGCTCACGGTGGTGTGCGGCATCGTAGGCGAGCTGCACGCAGGCGAAAGCGTCATCTGCCGCGGCAGATACGAAAACCACGCCACCTATGGCCGCCAGTTCCATGCGCAGGAATGTGAGACCGATATGCCCAAGGATCTGGAAGCGGTGTATGCCTTTCTGGCCAGCCGTTCCCTGCCGTATATCGGCGCAAGGACTGCGGATAAGATCATTGATATGTTCGGGGCTGAGGCGCTGGAGGTCATCGCCAACGACCCCGCCCGGCTGACCAAGATTCCCGGCATCTCGCCGGATAAGGCCGACCGCATCCAGCAGGAGTTCAAGCGGATGTTCGGAATGCGGGAACTCATCGCCTATCTGGCACAGTTTGAGATCAGTCCCCGCAAGGCTATGGAGGTGTTCAAGGCCTTTGGCGTGGGGGCAATGCAGGCCATTGCGTCCAACCCCTATCTGCTGTGCGGCGAGCCGCTGCAGCTGGACTTCCGCCACGCAGACAGCATCGCCCAGTACTACCACATGGAAGGGGACTGTGCCCAGCGGTTGGAAGCTGCCCTGCTGCGCACTTTGCGCCACAATGCGGGCAACGGCCACACCTGTCTGCCCCGGGCACAGCTGCTGGCAACTGCCTCCAACTTTATCCACCAGCCGCCGGAAAAGCTGGCGCGTGCGCTGGATCACTGCATCGAAACGGAAGAACTGTGTGTAAAAATGTTCGATGCCGTGCCCTATATCTACCTGCCAGATCTGCTGGCTGCAGAGCAGGACATTGCCGACCGGCTGAACCTGCTGGCAAAGCGCGGCAAGAACACGGCCCGGGATCTGGATAAAAACATCCAGATCTTGGAGCTGACACAGGGCTTTGCCTACGCCCCCCTGCAAAGGGAAGTCATCCGCAAGGCTATGACTGAGAACTGCCTTGTGCTCACCGGCGGCCCCGGCACTGGCAAGACCACTACGGTCAACGCCATTTTGCAGCTGCTGGAAAATCAGGCCGAGCGGGTAGCCCTGTGCGCGCCCACCGGCCGCGCTGCCAAGCGGCTCAGCGAGCTGACCGGCCGCAAGGCCAGCACCATCCACCGCCTGCTGGAGGTGGACTATACCGGCGGCGTGGTCAGCTTTATCCATAACGACAAAAACCTGCTCAAGTGCGATGTGGTTATTCTGGACGAGATGAGCATGGTGGACGTCAAGCTGTTTCAGGCGCTCATTGCGGCGCTGCGCTACACCTGCCGTATTATTATGGTAGGCGATGCCGACCAGCTGCCCAGCGTGGGCGCGGGCAACATCCTCAGCGAGGTCATCCGCTCCGGCTGTGTGCCCACCGTCTGCCTGAACGAGATCTTCCGGCAGGCAAAACGCAGTCTCATTGTGGAAAACGCCCACCATATCATTTCCGGTGAGCCGCTGCAAAAGGGCAGCAAGACCGATGACTTCTTCTTTCTGGAGACCGACGGCGAGGCTGCGCAGCGTCTGGTGTGCGACCTTGTCACCACCCGGCTGCCCCGGAGCTACGGCTTTGACCCCATCCGGGATATTCAGGTGCTGTGTCCCACAAAGCTTGGCCCCACCGGCACGCAGGCGCTGAACGTGGAGCTGCAAAACCTGCTCAACCCGCCTCAGAAGGGCAAGCCCCAGCTGCAAAGCGCCGCCCGGGTGTTCCGGGTGGGGGACAAGGTGATGCAGGTGCGCAACAACTACGAGATCGTCTGGAACCGCATCGGCGGCGAACAGGGCGTAGGTGCCTACAACGGCGATATCGGCATCGTGGAAAGCATCAACCTGCGGGAGCGCTCCATGGTGGTGCGCATGGACGACCGGCGGCTGCTCTACCCGGCGGAAAACCTGAACGAGCTGGAGATCGCCTATGCCATCACAGTGCACAAAAGTCAGGGCAGCGAGTTCCCGGCGGTGATCCTGCCGGTGGCGCAGGTGCCGCCAAGGCTGTGCTACCGCAACCTGTTCTACACCGGCGTTACCCGCGCGCGCAGATTGTGCGTTGTGGCGGGCCGCAGGGACGTGGTGAACAGCATGATGAGCAACATCCGGCAGAACCTGCGTTACAGCGGTCTGTGCGCCCTGCTGCAGGCCGGACAGCCGCCGGAGCAGCTCAGCACAGGAGGGGAGGATCCCTGATAAAACCGCGCAGAACAGCGGCAAAACTTGTATACTTTTTACCGCAACTATGTTATACTAAAGCAGTCTTTGTTATTTGCCCGCAGCTGCGGGCGTTACATACATGATAGAGGAACGCAGAGAAAGGATTCAGGCAATTATGGCACAGAATGATATTGGCATCGACCTTGGTACTACTACCATCATCATCGCGCAGGAGGGCAAGGGTGTGGTGCTCAACCAGCCCAGCGTTGTGGCAATGGATACCCGCAAGAACACCGTGCTGGAAGCCGGCGATAAAGCACTGGCTATGGTGGGACGCACGCCCAACTACATCTCCGCTATCTTCCCGCTGAAGGATGGCGTCATCAGTGACCACACCATGACCCGGGAGCTGATCTGCCGCTTTGTCAAGCAGGTGTACAGCTCCCACATGGTCAAGCCCCGGGTAGCAGTATGCGTGCCCGCCGCCATTACCGGCATTGAGAGCGACGCCGTAGTGGAGGCTGTGGTGGCTGCCGGTGCCCGTCAGGTGTACCTGATCGATGAGCCTATTGCCGCAGCCCTTGGCTCCGGCATCGACATCACCCTGCCGGACGGCCGCATGATCATTGATATCGGCGGCGGCACCACGGATATCGCCGTGCTGAGCCTTGGCGGCAAGGTCAAGGCCACCAGTGTGCGCGTGGCCGGTAACCACTACGATGAGGAGATCCTCAAGCACGTCCGCAACAAATACAGCATTGCCATCGGCCAGCGCACCGCTGAAGAATTGAAAAAGCACGTTGCCTGCTGCCCCCAAAAGACCGATTTCCACGAGAGCATGGAGATCAAGGGCCGCAGCCTGCTTACCGGTCTGCCGGTGCGCGTGACCGTTTCCACCGATGATCTGTACGAGCCGGTGATGATGCTCAGTGAGCAGATCGGCACCGCAGCCCATCAGGTGCTGGAAAAGACCCCGCCCGAACTGGCAGGCGATATCTACCGCAACGGCGTCATGCTGACCGGTGGCGGCGCCCAGCTGCACGGTCTGACCGAATATCTGAGCCAGGAACTGAAGGTGGAGGTCACCGTCTCGCCGGATCCCGTAAACTGCGTTGCACTGGGCACGGCACAGAGCCTTTCCATCGGTGATAAGCTGGAAACCGGCTTTACGGATGCTACCCCGCGCATCGGCCGCCGCTAAGCTTGGTTCGTTTTGTCCATGTCATATCACAAAGCAGCAAAAATAAAATTTGTTAATTTTTGTTGAAATGATTGGCAAAATACGGTATACTATACCCAAATTGATTTTCTGCTAACGATGTTGTATCGCTTGCAGTATCCAACAAACAGGAGGAAAAACCATGGACTTAGGTTTCGATGTGGTCGTTACCATTACTGGTATCGTGCTGGTGTTCCTGATCCTCGTACTGCTGATGGCTATCATCACGCTGGAGGGCAAGATCTTCGACTCGATGAATGCCAAGAAGAAGGCCGCCAAGACTGCTGCGCAGGCACCTGCCGCGAAGCCCGCTGCCGCTCCGGTGCAGCAGGCTGCCCCGGCTCCTCAGGTAGAGGAGGGCATCCCCGGTGATGTGGTGGCCGCCATTATGGCTGCTATCCATGCAATGGGCAACGGCAAGTACACCCTTAAGGCAGTGCGTCGTGGCAAAAATGGCTGGGGCAAGGCCGGCGTGAACGACACCACGGCCCCGTTTTAACACAGGAGGAAGAGCATGACACAGTTTATTGATACTCTGGTCGGTATTTTCCAAAGTTCCGGCTTTGCACAGTTTGGCCAGCCCGGCGGCTGGCTGTATGCCGTGATGATCTGCGTGGGCTGCTTTCTGCTGTACCTCGCCATCGTCAAGGAATTTGAACCCCTGATCCTGCTGCCCATGGCATTTGGCATGATCCTTGCCAACCTCCCCGGCAGCGGCATCATCCACATGCAGTACTTCGTTGGTGACGGTCTGGAGCACCCCATGTGGGTCGAGATCCTGAACAACGGCGGTCTGGCCGACATGCTCTACATGGGTGTTAAGCTGGGCATCTACCCGCCGCTGATCTTCCTCGGCATCGGCACCATGACCGACTTTGCACCCCTGATCTCCAACCCCAAGAGCCTGCTGCTGGGCGCTGCCGCACAGTTTGGTATCTTCGGTACTTACATGGGTGCCCGTCTGCTGGCCGCTACCGGTCTGGTAGACTTCACCCAGAAGCAGTCCGCTGCCATCTCTATCATCGGCGGTGCCGATGGCCCCACCGCTATCTTCGTTACCTCTCGTCTGGCACCTGAGCTGTTGGGCAGCATTGCCGTGGCGGCGTACAGCTACATGGCACTGGTGCCCGTCATTCAGCCGCCCATCATGAAGGCGATGACGACCTCCAAGGAGCGCTCGGTTGTCATGAAGCAGCTGCGCACTGTCTCCAAGACCGAGAGGATCATCTTCCCCATCATGGTCGCCATCATCGTTTCCCTCATCGTACCCGATGCCGCCGTTCTGGTCGGTATGCTGATGCTGGGCAACCTGATGAAGGAGTGCGGCGTTGTGGACCGTATCCAGAAGACCGCCGGTAATGAGCTGATGAACATCATCACCATCTTCCTGGCTCTGTCTGTTGGCTGCACCACCAGTGCAAACACCTTCCTGAACACCCGCACCCTGTTCATCATCGTGCTGGGTCTGATTGCCTTCTCCTTCGGCACCGCAGCCGGTGTGCTGTGTGGCAAGGTTATGTACAAGCTGACCGGCGGTCAGGTGAACCCCCTGATCGGTTCTGCCGGCGTTTCCGCCGTGCCTATGGCCGCTCGTGTTTCCCAGAAGGTCGGCCAGAGCGAGAACCCCTCCAACTTCCTGCTGATGCACGCCATGGGCCCCAACGTGGCCGGCGTTATCGGTTCTGCCGTTGCTGCTGGTATCCTGATCAACATCTTCGGCTAAGCAAAAACTGAAGCACTACCCAAGAGCCATCGCACAAGTCTGTGCGGTGGCTCTTTTTGTGCAGAACGATTTTAATGGCCTCCGCTGCGCTTTAGCCATATTCAGCGGAATTATGATTTATTATTTCGGGATAACGGAGCGTCTGCGGACGCTCCGTTATCCCATTTTCACGGGAGAGGACGTAAGAGGTAACAGCAGCCGTTTCCAGTTACGACCCCTTCTGTGAAAAAGAGGTTCTGAAACGCCCGCAGGCGTTTCAGAACCTCAAATATTAAAATATACTTTCCTTGAACAATGGCCAGAGCGGCAGCGGAGGCCATTCAAAATCGTTTTTGCAATAAGGATGATAGCAACTTTTTCCTGTTTGTGTTTGGCTTCTGCTTGTGCTATCATAGAGAAAACAGGGCGCAATACGCCCCCAGAACAGGAGGGAGCCGTTATGGAAAAAATCAAGCTCGAGGTTGCAGGCATTCCGGCTGTCCTGTACGGCAAGCGCAGCCGTAAGGTCTATCTCTATGTCCATGGCAAAAACGGCAGCGCAGCCGAGGCTGCCCGCTTTGCCCGCACAGCTTGCCCGGCAGGCTGGCAGGTGCTGGCTGTCGATCTGCCGGAGCACGGCACCCGAAAAAACAGCCCGGAAAAGCTGGTGCCGTGGGTGGTTACCCGGGAGTTGCAAGCGGTCTATGCCCGGATGCAGCCGGTATGGAAGCAGATTCGTGTGTACGGGGTCAGCATCGGTGCGTGGTTTGCCATGCAGGCGTTGCAGACGCAAACGCCGGAAAAGGCCCTGCTTGTCTCCCCGGTGGTGGATATGGAAAAGCTGATCCTTGACCTGATGCAGCAGGCAGGGGTAACGGAGGAGCAGCTGCACGCGGCAGGAGAAATCCCCACCGCCATGGGGGAAACCCTCTCGTGGCCGTATCTGTGCTGGGTGCGGGAACATCCGCTACACTGGAAAGTGTCCACACAGGTGCTCTATGCCGATACGGACCCCCTTACTGGGCACACCGCTATGGAGCGGTTCCGGCAGCAGACCGGGGCGCACCTGACCATTCTGGAGGGCGGGGAGCACTGGTTCCACACCGAGACCCAGTTGGCCGCTCTGCAAAGCTGGGAGGAACACAATTGCTGAACCTTACCGAACAGAAAGCCACGCTGGCAGAGCTGGAATTGCTGGTAGCGGTGCGCTGCCGGGTGCTGCGGGCAGCCAATCAGCTGCCGGAAGATACTCCGCTGCCGGAGGTGGAGAGCCAGACACGGACCTATTACAAGAAGGCCTTTGCCGAGAACACCCACACGGCGTATCTCCTTTGGGACGGTGAAACGCTGGCAGGCACCGGCGCCGTGAGCTATTTTCAGGTCATGCCTACCGTCCATAACCCCACCGGTCAGAAAGCCTACCTTATGAATCTGTACACCGCACCGCAGTACCGGCGGCAGGGCATTGCGACCCGCATTCTGACCCGGTTGGTGGAGGATGCGCACCGGCGCGGGGTGACGGCCATCTCGCTGGAAGCAACCGCAATGGGCAGGCCGCTGTATGAAAAGTTCGGCTTTGTACCCATGGAACATGAAATGGAACTGCCGGAATAAAACAAAACGCCGCTGACGGCTTTGTGCATCGTCAGCGGCATTTTGTTTATTGAAAACAGGATTGTGAATGGTAGGGTTAAAATCAGACCTTAGTTTCGCTGTTGTGCTCAGCCTTCTTGTAAGCGGAGAGGGAATGGAACACAATGTTCAGGCCCAGCACGATCAGCAGCACGGCAAGGATCAGCTGCAGGCCGTTTGCGATGAACACAGCGCCCCAAGTGGTCTCACCGGCAGGGATGGTGACAGAGGCGGCAGTGCTGATGGCCTTGACCATAGCGATCAGGCGCTGCACCAATGCGGTAAAGGTGACGCACAGCATGATGATCAGCGGGGGAAACAGCATCTTGTTGCTGCGGCCGGTCACCTTCAGGAACACGCACAGGGTAGCCAGCACCAGTGCGCTCAGCAGCTGGTTGGCAGAACCGAACAGAGGCCAGATGTTGGCGTAGCCGATCTTGGTCAGGATAAAGCCGAACACCAGCGTGATGAAGGTGGAGAAGTACACATTGCAGAACAGCTTGCGCCAGCCCTCAGCGTGCTCCATGTCGTCCACGCTGAACAGCTCCTGGAAGCTCATGCGGCCAATGCGGGCCACGGCATCCAGACTGGTCAGCGCCAGTGCGGAAACGCACATGGTCATAAACACGGTGGCAGCGTAAGCGGGCACGCCGAACATCTCAAAGAAACCGGCAACGCCGCGGCTGAAGATCTGGAACGGGGTACCAGCGGCAGGGGTGCCGTCGGCAGCTGCGGCGGCACCGGCAACGCACAGAGCCAGAACAGCCAGCAGGCTTTCAAGGATCATGGCACCGTAGCCGACCTTCAGCATATCCTTCTCGTTCTCAACGGTCTTGGAGGAAGTACCGGAGGAAACAAGGCTGTGGAAGCCGGAAACTGCACCGCAGGCCACGGTGACAAACAGGATGGGGAACATGGTGCCCAGCTTTTCGTTGGTAAAGCCGGTGAACACAGGCAGATTCATGGTGGGGTGTGCCACCAGCAGGCCAACCACAGCACCCACGATCATGGCCACGAACATAAAGGTGGTCATGTGGTCACGGGGCTGCTTGAGCAGCCACATGGGCAGCACGGCAGCAAAGAAGATGTACACAAAGGTGATGTAGCTCCAAGCGGCCTTGCCCAGGATCAGGGGCAGGTTTGCGCCGATAACAAAGGACAGCACGATGAACACGATGCTGATAACGCTTTCCTTCCAGCCGGAGAAGCTGAACTTCTTCTGCAGCAGTCCAAAGACAACGGCAAACACCATGAACATGATGGACACCATGCCGGCAGCGCCGTTGGTCTTGGCGGCCTCGACCATTGCGCCGTCTGCGCCGAAGGCATTGAAGGTGCCGGCAACCATGTCCGCAAAGGCGGCAATAACGATGCCGCAGAACAGCCAGCAGAACAGCAGGAACAGCTTGCGGCCGGTCTTGCCGATGTACTTTTCGATCAGCATACCCATGCTCTTGCCGTCGTTCTTAACGGAAGCATACAGGGCACCAAAGTCGGTGACAGCGCCGAAGAAGATACCGCCCAGCAGCACCCACAGCAGCACCGGCAGCCAGCCGAAGGCTGCGGCCTGAATGGCACCGGTAACAGGGCCTGCACCGGCAATGGAGCTGAACTGGTGGGCAAACACCGTCCAGCCATTGGTGGGCACATAGTCCCGGCCATCCTCGTGGACGACAGCCGGGGTCTTGGCTGCGGGGTCGATGCCCCATTTGTTAGCCAGCCAGCGGCCGTAAAGCACATAAGCGCCAAACAGGCACACCGCTGCGATCAATACGATGACCAGCGTATTCATAGATTTCTACCTCTTTCCTTTTTTCACTCTGCAACAGGTTCGGAACGATAGACTGCCGTCCGGCAAAGTACTTTCCCGGAGCGTAAAAAACCTTCGTCCTCAGCACATGACCGGTGTTCCGGCCACGCTCCGAAGACGAAGGCTTCTGCTCCCGCCTGCCAGGGCAGGAGCAATACTCCGCGGTACCACTTCGCTTGCTGTGTTAAAACAGCCACTCTCCCACGCATGGTACACCGACCATGCTGCCCGATAACGTGGGCTGGACGGCACCGTGCTACTAAGGGGCACAAAACCCGGTTCACACAGGCTGCTCGCAGGCGAGGGTCCTCTGCTCCTGACTGCCGCTTTTTCACCCGAGAAGCGGCTCGCTGAAAGAGGGTGATGCAGAAGATCATGTCCTGTTCCTTGCATTTGCTGAATGATTGTGTCCTACTTTATTCCCGTTTTCATCAATTGTCAATATTTTCGTCACAAGTTCAGAGGATGCGCCAATTCAAGCCATTTTCCGGGAATAATTTTTAGGTGATTTTCTTTCATGTGTGAAGAGAATAAAACTAAACACGTCTATAATTGAAAACCATTCACTCACAGGTCTTGACTTTCACACTTTGAAGTGCTAAAGTAATAGCGTGCAGAATATCCCGCGCGGCAGCACAGTCTGGCTTGTCAGCTGCCGCCGCTGTTATAATAAGGAGAAAAACAATGGCTGAAAAAAATTCCAGAAGAAACGAGACGACGGATGCGCTCTTTGACGCCATCCTCAGTCTGGAGAGCCGGGAAGAGTGCTACGCTTTTTTTGAGGATCTGTGCACTGTAAAGGAGATCTCGGATATGGCACAGCGCTTACAGGCGGCAAAGCTGCTGCTGGACGGTGCCACCTACGAGCAGATCGTCAAGGCGGTGGAGATCAGCACTGCCACCATCAGCCGCATCAACCGCTGCATCCAGTACGGCTCCGGCGGCTACCGCGACACCATTGAGAAGGTGCGCGCACAGGCAGAAAAGCAGTAACAGCCGTACCCGCCGCAGCATAGGATAGGGCACACGACCGGAAAGGAAGGTTTTGCCCTATGATGATCGATACACCCTGTACCCGTTCTCAGTGCCCGGAAATGCCCAAGGTCAGTCTGGATCAGGCTGTCGTGGACCTGATGGAAAGCATTGCCTTGCAGGAAACGGCGCTCAGCCACATTTTGTGTGCCGAAAGCCGGAAGATGCAGAAAGCCATGGATCTGGACGGTCTGGATCTTTGCAAGCTGCTGGAGGTGAACGACTCCGCTACCAACATGGTGCACGCCGTAGCAAATCTTGAGCTGGTGCTCAAGGATAAGCTGGAGTTCATCTCCAACAACCTCTATGTTCCGGGGGACAGCAGCTGCCCATCACCTGCGCAGTAACGCTTTTGCAGGGGACGGTCTCTGCTGCAATTTGATCCGTGAAAATGCAATGCCGGGCAGCCCGCGGGCTGCCCGGCATTGTGCTGCCCCGCGCTGCCGCAAGGGAGGCTGCTGTGCAAAATACGGCGCAGCGGCCTCCCTTTTTAGGAAAATTCTGCA
This sequence comes from Faecalibacterium sp. OM04-11BH, assembly GCF_003482185.1. Classification (NCBI taxonomy): domain Bacteria; kingdom Bacillati; phylum Bacillota; class Clostridia; order Eubacteriales; family Oscillospiraceae; genus Faecalibacterium; species Faecalibacterium sp. OM04-11BH. The sequence goes on along the minus strand of NZ_QULS01000001.1, from coordinate 18,081 downwards.
TAAGAGACAGAAAAATCTTTTGTTGGAATTGCTGATGTATCAAATCTGTGCTATACTATTGGATGTATCACCATGAAAGCGAGGAATAAAACATTGCTGCATTATGATGCGATCCTATTTGATGTGGACGGGACGCTGATCGATTCAGCCCCCGGTATCATTCATACATTGCAAGAGGTTTTCTGCACCATGGGTGTGGATGTATCCGGCATTAACCTGCGCCGCTATCTGGGCCCGCCCCTGCGCAAAAGCTTCGGCGAGCACTTCACCGACCCGGCGCTGATCGAAAAAGCTACCGATCTTTACCGCACGAGTTACGCAGTGAAGGGCAGTCACGAGTGTGCCGTGTTCCCGGGCGTTCTGCAGATGCTGCAAACCCTGAAAGACGCGGGTTTTCTCCTGTGCACTGCCACCTCCAAGCCCACCAAGGTGGTCACCCCCATTCTGGAAGAGCAGGGGCTGGCACAGTATTTTGATTTTATCGGTGGCGCCTCTATGGACGAAAGCCGGGACACCAAGACCGAGGTCGTGCGTTATGTGCTCAGCCAGCCCGCCTTGCAGGGCAAGCGGGTGCTGATGGTGGGCGACCGTAACGATGATATGCGGGGCGCTGCCGACTGCGGTCTGGATGCTGCCGGTGTGCTGTATGGCTACGGCAGCCGGGAAGAGCTGGAACCCTTCCATCCGGTGCTGCTGGCCGAAAGCTGCACCGACCTTACCGACCGGCTGCTGGCAGCCCGGGTATGACAGGAAGTTTCATTCCTTCGGAAGGAGAATGGATAGAATATGAGAAGCAATAACCAAAAGGAGAATCAGGCACTGACCCCGATGCAGAAGCAGGCGGTGCTGGTGTGCATCGTGTGTGCACTGGCGGCGCTGCTGACCATCGGCATCACCCTTACCATGCTCAAGCGGGGCAAGAACCCGACGGAGCAGCCGGGGGATTCTTCTATTATTACCCCCGCGCCCGCCCCGGAAGGGGAGGAGGATATCTCCGACCACTACCAGATCAACCAGACCTCCAGCGCACTGCTCACCGGGACTTCTGATGCTGGTGACGCCTATCAGGAGCAGACCCTTTTTATCGGCGATTCCAACACGGTGCGTCTGTACGCCAGCGGTCTGATCTCATTGCAGCAGTTCTGCGCAAAAGAGGGCATTGGCACCAGCGCCGCCCTGCATGAGGGCATCGTCACCTTCAAGCGGGACGATAACCGCTACACCATCGCACAGGCAGTGGCAAAAATGAAGCCCCGCCGGGTGGTCATCATGCTGGGCACCAACGATAACGGCATGAATACCGAGGACTTTATCAGCAACTACACCGCGCTGGTGCAGGCCATTCAGGCCAGCTATCCCTATACCGATATCATCGTCAACACGGTGCCGCCGGTCCCGTCCAACCACTCCAACTACCCCAACATGGACCAGACCCGTATTGATGATTTCAATATGGCACTGCTGACCATGTGCGAGCAGCTGGGCGTCAAGTTCCTCAACTCTGCCGAGGCGCTCAAGGACGCCAACGGCTACGGCAATGTGGATTACTACCAGAGCGGGGACATCCACCTCAAGCCCGCAGGTCTGAAGGTGCTGCTGAAGTATCTGCGTACCCACGCCTATGAGACCGAGGATCGCCGCCCGGACACCAATAACATCCCCACCCGCGCCGAGTATACCGCTAACCCCAGCTCTGCCGTGGAAGCACCCAGCAGCTCGGAGGAAGTCTCTTCCTCGGCTGTTGAGGAAAAAACGGAGTATCAGGCCGGTTACCGTGTAGATAAAACCGGCGGCGGTACCCTGACCTGCGGCAACGAGAGCGGCAAGTCTCTTACCGTCAAGGTGACCAGCGCCGCCCAGACTGTTACTGTTACCGCAGTGCCGGAGGACGGCTATGTGTTCGTCAAGTGGAGCGATGGCGTGACCAAGCGCACCCGCACGGATACCAATTTTGACCAGAACGTGGATGTGACAGCTGTGTTTGCGGCAGCCTCTATCCAGATCAGCAGCAGCGGCAAGGCTGCGCTGGGGGATTCCTACACATTCAAAGCTACCCTCAAGGGCAAGTATCTGGATGCTTCCAGCATCCGCTGGTATGTCAATGGCAGCGAGGTGACACAGGCTGCCGGCAAGACCACCATAAAGGGCGAGGTAGACCCCTCCATGCTGGGCGGCAAATTCCGGGTGTACGCCACCGCCAGCTATAACGACTGCACTGTGACCAGCAACAAGCTGGAACTCACGGTCAGCGGTGCACCGTCCAGCTCGTCCAGCAGCACCAGCAGTTCCGGTGCGTCCTCTAAGGAGGATAAGCCTGCTTCTTCCAAGGACGAAACGTCTGCCTCCTCTAAGGAGGACAAACCGGCCTCTTCCAAGGAGGAGAAGCCCGCTTCTTCCTCCTCGAACGGTACTTCTGAAAGCACCGGCAGCTCCTCCAAGGTAGAGAAGCCCGCCTCCTCTGCGGCTTCTTCTAAGGTAGAAAAGCCCACTTCTTCTTCGCAGAGCAGCTCCTCCTCCAAGGTGGAAAAACCTGCTTCTTCTAAGCAGGAGCACACGGCTTCCTCCAAGGAAGATGAACCGGCAACCTCTAAAGAGGAAAAGTCCGCGTCCTCCAAGGCCGAAGCCAGCGCCAGCAAGGAAGCTGTTAACTAAGGGCACATTCCGCGCCCGCGCCGCATAGGCTGGCGTGAGAGGAAGGTGGAGCCCTATGTACTGGCAAGAAATGCGCACACCCTCCCTGCCCGGGGAGAACGACGTGACCAACGGCAGCGTGGATTACTACGATACCGACTGGGAAAACGTGGATAACAGCGCATTGGAGGAAGAAATGCAGAAATGCGGTCTGACGCCCTGCGAGGGAAAGACGCTGTGCCCGGACAACACCCCGGCACAAACAGACCGGTCTGCGTATGAAATCGTTTCTGAATAACGAGAAGCCAGCTCTGCCGGGGGTGGGGCTGGCTTCTCCCTGTTGATACACAAGTGGGAAATGCTGAAAAGAAAGTGAGATACTATGGCAAAATATTATTGCATCCTGTTCGATGCGGACAATACACTGCTCAACTTTGATGCAGCGGAAAACAAGGCGCTGGCCGAAACGCTGGTAAACTACGGTATCGAGCCGGATGCTGAGACCGTGCAGACCTACCGCACCATCAACGAGGAACTGTGGCGGCAGCTGGAAAAAGGCCAGATCCGCCGCGAGAAGCTGTTCGGCGAGCGGTTCAGCCGCTTTTTAAAGGCCATCAATGCCGCCGGTGACGGTGTGGAGATGAACCGCTTCTATCTGGAGCAGCTGTCCACCCACCCGGATCTGATGAGCCCGGAGGTGCTGGACGTGCTGCGCGAGCTTTCGGAGGTGGCAACGCTGGCCATCGTCAGCAACGGCGCGCAGAAGGTGCAGACCCGCCGTCTGGCAGAAAGCGGCGTGATGAACTTTATGGAGGACGTGTTCATCTCTGAGAAAATGGGCTGCGAAAAGCCCAATGCCCGCATCTTTGATGCCGCCCTGCGCGCGCTGGGTGTGGAGAACCGGGAGCACGTCCTGATGGTGGGCGACAGCCTGCCCAGTGATATTCAGGGCGGCAGCAACGCCGGGCTGGATACCTGCTGGTACAACCCAAACCACGCCGAGAACCCCGGCAAGGTGATCCCTACCTACGAGATCGCCAGTCTGGAAGAGCTGTATCCGCTGGTGATGGAGCAGGAGGAACTGGCCAACGTTGGCCTGAAGAACCGCCGCCACCAGTGCTGAAACCTATGGTGTAACTGAAAAGAACGGATAACGGATCAAAACTATGCTGATACATTTAGAAAAACTGGGTAAGACCTTTGGCGAAAAAGTAGTGCTGCACGATGTGACCGCCAGTGTCGAGCGGGAAGACCGCATCGGCATCGTGGGACAAAACGGTGCGGGCAAGACCACTCTGCTCAAGATCCTTACCGGCGAATATCAGGACTACGAGGGCGAGTTCAGCGTGACCCATGGGGTGACGCTGGGCTATCTGGAGCAGAATGCAAAGCTGGATGCTACGCTGGATATCTACGGCGAGATGCGCGCCACCTTTGCTCCGGTGCTGGACGCCATGGCGCAGATGCAGATCTTGGAGCGCCGCATGGCTGCCCAGCCGGACAATGCCGACCTGCTGGCACAGCACGATGCCCTGCAGAATATCGTGGATGCCGCCGATGGCTACAATATGGACGTGAACATCAAAAAGGTGCTGTCCGGCATGGGCTTTGCGCAGGATACATGGCAAAAGAATATTGCAGTGCTCTCCGGCGGCGAGTTGACGCGGCTGCGTCTGGCAAAGCTGCTGCTGAAAAAGCCCGATGTCCTCATTCTGGACGAGCCCACCAACCACCTGGACTTTGCCACCATGGAATGGCTGGAAAACTACCTCAAGGGCTATTCCGGCGCGGTGCTGGTGGTCAGCCACGACCGCTATTTCCTCGATAATGTCTGTACAAAGATCTGGGAGGTGTCCTTCCAGACCATGACCACCTACAAGGGCAACTTCTCGGTCTACCTGCCCCAGAAGGAAGCTGCCGATGCCCTGCGCCAAAAGCAGCACGATGCCGACGTAGCACTGGCTGAAAAGCTGCAGGACTATGTGGACCGCAACCTTGTGCGCGCCTCCACCACCAAAATGGCACAGAGCCGCCGCAAGCAGCTGGAAAAGCTGGAGATCACCGAGGCACCCAAGGACGAGACCAACCAGCTGAAATTTCGCTTTGAATACGACGTAGAGCCGTGGAATGAACTGGTGATGCTGAAAAACCTCAGCATCAAAATCGGGGAGCGCACTCTGCTGGAACCCTTTACCTATACGGTCTGCCGCGGGCAGCGTCTTATCATTGCCGGCCCCAACGGTGCAGGCAAATCCACCCTGATGCAGGTGCTGGACGGCAAGCGCCGCCCCTCCGGCGGCATGGTGCGGCTGGGCACCGGGGCACGACCCAGCATTTTTGCCCAGCAGCAGAACCGTCTGGGACAGGGCAGAGTCATTGATGTCATCTGGAACAAGTACCCCCGCATGACCGAGCTGGAGGTGCGCAGCCACCTTGCAAAGCTGGGCTTCCGGGGCGATACGGTGTTCAAGCCCTGCGAAGCATTGTCCGGCGGCGAGCTGGCGCGTCTGCGCTTTGCAGAAATCGTGCTGGAACGTCCGAACCTGCTGTTTCTGGACGAGCCCACCAACCACTTGGACATCTATACCCGCGAAAACCTGACCGAAGCGCTGATGGCCTATACCGGCACCCTGCTGCTGGTCACCCACGACCGTCACCTGATGAACAGTCTGGCCTGTCCCATCCTCTACCTTGAGGACGGCAAGGCAGTGCTCTACCCCAGCTACGATGCCCTGATGGGTCGTGCCGCCCCGGTGCAGGCTGCCCAGAAGGCTGCCGAGCCCGCCAAGACCGGCTACGGCAAGGAGCAGCGCCGCCGCCGCGCCGAGCTGCGCGCCAAGATCAAGGCATGCGAGGACGAGATGGAAGCCTGCGGCGCACGGGAGGTAGAGCTGGACAACGAGATCAACTCCCCAGAGGTTTACAACGACCCCGACCTGCTGCGCCAGAAAAGCGATGAACTGAGCGACCTGCGCTTCCATCAGGAGGAACTTTTTGCCGCATGGGAAGCCGCCATGGAAGAACAGGAAGCCTACGAGCAGACGCAGCAGCCCGAAGAATAAAGGAGCGTATCCTCTATGCCTAAAAATCACCGCAACTATCAAAAAACACGGCACATCGCCCTGTCCGGTCTGCTGTTTGCGCTGGCCATGGCGCTTTCCTTCATCGAGGGTACGCTGGTCATCCCCGGGCTTTTGCCGGGCATGAAGCTGGGGCTTGCCAACATCGTGGTCATGTACGCCTTGTTCTTCATGGGTCCCCGGCAGGCACTGGTGCTGGATGTGCTCAAGGCGCTGTTCGTCTTTCTGGTGTCCGGCTTCACGGCGGGCTTCCTCTCGCTGTGCGGCGGGCTTTTGTCCCTTGCGGTGATGTGGGTGCTGTATTATCTTCTGCCGGTGCGCCCTACATGGTTCATCCTGTCGGTCTGCGGCGCACTGGCGCATAACGTGGGGCAGCTGCTGGGCGCAGGGGTCATCATCTCCTCGTCCTTGTCGCTGTACTACGCGCCGGTCATGCTGGTGCTGGGGCTTGTCATGGGCGCGCTCACCTCGGTCACGCTGCGTGCGCTGCTGCCCGCGCTGGGCAAAATGGGCTTCAATACCCACGAAAACCGCCCCGATTGACCGACCATTTCGGCAGGGCAGTTGCATTTTGGCCGGAAATCTGTATAATAAGGAAACAACTGTATTTTTATCAAAAAGACCCCAAAAGATAGCGCTGCCGCAGCATGGAAACTCGAGCGGCAGTCGGGAGGTGTTTGTATATGTCTGAAAAAGTTACCATCAAGGTCGAGCGTAAGGAACTCCATCTGCCCACCATCGCACTGCGCGGGCTGGTGGTGTTCCCCAACAACCTTGTTCATTTTGAAGTCGGGCGGGAAAAAAGCATTGCTGCCGTGGAGTGGGCCATGGCCAATAACTCCAATGTATTTCTGGTTGCCCAGAAGGAGATGGAGACCAGTGAACCCACCCAGCAGGACTTGTACACCTACGGCGTAGTAGCCGAGGTCAAGCAGGTGCTGCGCGTGTCGGACGAACTGGTCAAGGTGCTGGTAGAGGGCAAGTATCGCGCCAAGCTGACCGAGCTGGATACCACCGGCGATTTTCTGCTGTCTGCCGTGCGCTCCGCTCCGGTGCGTGCCGCGAAGCCCGAAGAAGCTGTGGAGACCGAAGCACTGCTCCGCGCCCTCAAGACTGGCTTTGACGAGTATCTGGGCATGAACCCGCGCCTTGCAAAGGACGTGGTGTTCACCATCGTTTCCAGCGATGACCCTATGTTCCTCACCGAGTATATGCCGGCAAACCTCTTGTTCCGCTATGAGGACAAGCAGGCTGTCATGAACGAGAATACCCTCAACGGCCGTTTGCAGCGCCTTGTGGAGATGCTGCGCCGTGAATGTCAGGTGATGAAGATCGAAAAGGAGATCGCGGAAAAGGTCAACGAGTCCATGGACAAGAACCAGCGCGATTACTACCTGCACGAGCAGTTGCACATCATCAACGATGAGCTGGGCGAGGGGGATGATACCCACGCCGAAGCTGATGATTACCGCCGCAAGATCCGGGAGCTGCACCTTGCCGAGGACAGCGAGAAAAAGCTGCTCAAGGAGGTAGACCGCCTGTCCCGGATGCAGAGCAGCAATCAGGAAGCCACGGTCATCCGTACCTATCTGGATACCTGTCTGGATCTGCCGTGGAACACCATGACCGTGGATGATCTGGATATCCACCGCGCCCAGCAGATCTTAGACCGGGACCACTACGGCCTGAAAAAGGTCAAGGACCGCATTCTGGAAATGCTTGCCGTGCGCAAGCTGGCACCGGATGTGAAGGCACAGATCATCTGCTTGGTCGGCCCTCCGGGTGTTGGCAAGACCAGTATTGCACGCTCCATCGCCGAAAGCCTTGGCCGTAAGTATGTGCGCATCAGTCTGGGCGGCGTGCGGGATGAAGCCGAAATCCGTGGCCACCGCCGTACCTACATCGGTGCCATGCCCGGCAAGATCATCAGCGCCATGATCACCGCCAAGTCCTCCAACCCCCTGATGCTGCTGGACGAGATCGACAAGCTGGCAGGGGACTTCCGGGGCGACCCGGCGGCAGCTCTGCTGGAGGCGCTGGACCCGGAGCAGAACAGCACCTTCAACGATCATTTCATTGATATCCCGTTTGATCTGAGCCATGTGCTCTTTATCACCACCGCCAATGATCTGGGCAGCATCCCCGGCCCGCTGCGCGACCGCATGGATGTCATCGAGCTGCCCAGCTACACCCGCGTGGAAAAATACAACATCGCCCGCAAGCACTTGCTGCCCAAGCAGCTTAAGGCCTGCGGCCTGACCGGCAAGGTCACTATGAACCAGAGCGCACTCTACGGCATCATCGATGGCTACACCCGCGAGGCCGGTGTGCGTAATCTGGAGCGTACCATCACCAGCGTGCTGCGCAAGTGCGCCCGCAAGATCGCTGCCGGCGAGGTGGAGAGCGTAGCTGTTACCGCTACCATGCTGGAGGAGCTGCTTGGCCCCCGCATCGTCAAGCCGGACTTCCTCAACCGCACCAACGCCGTGGGCATCGCCAACGGTCTGGCGTGGACAAGTGTGGGCGGCGAGACCCTGCCCATCGAGGTGCAGGTCATGGATAACGGCACCGGCAAGATCACCGTTACCGGCTCTCTGGGCGATGTGATGAAGGAGAGCGCACAGCTGGCAGTCACTTGGGTGCGTGTCCACGCCGAGGAATACGGCATCGACCCCGAGCGGCTGAAAAAGTGCGATCTGCACATCCACGCCCCCGAGGGCGCTGTGCCCAAGGACGGCCCCAGTGCCGGCGTCACCCTGACCACGGCTCTGGTGTCCTGCCTGTCCGGCGTGCCGGTGCGCGGCGATGTAGCCATGACCGGCGAGATCACCCTGCACGGCAATGTGCTGCCTATTGGCGGTCTGCGGGAAAAGAGCATGGCTGCCTACCGTGAGGGTATGAAGACCGTGCTCATCCCCAAGGATAACGAGCCTGATCTGTATGACGTGGACGAGGAGGTCAAGAAGAATCTGACCTTCCTGCCCATGCAGAACCTTTCGCAGGTGCTGGCCGCTGCCCTGCTCAAGCCGAAGGCAGCAAAGAGCACCGCAGGCCGTCCCCGCACCAAAAAGTCCAAGGCAGGGGAGAGCCGCATCCCTGCCGCGCCTGAGAAGAACCAGCCGGGCGCTGTCTGCTGAAATAACAGAAAGGAACACGCCATGATCTTCAATAAAGCTGATTTTATTGCCAGCTATGGCATTTCCAGCCAGCTGCCCGAAAGTGACCGCCCAGAGCTGAGCTTTTCGGGGCGCTCCAACGTGGGCAAATCCAGCCTGATCAACAAGCTGTGCAGCCGCAAAAATCTGGCGCGCGTGTCCAGTACGCCGGGCAAAACGGCTACCATCAATTTCTATTCGGTGGATGACTGCTATTTTGTGGATCTGCCGGGCTACGGCTACGCCAAAGTGAGCAACGCCGACCGCGAGCGCTGGGATGACCTCATCAACAGCTACTTCGAGGCACCCCGCCACCACACCCTGCTGGTGCAGCTGCTGGACTGCCGCCACGCCCCCAGCGCAGACGACCTGCAAATGCTGCGCTATCTGCACTACCACCGCATCCCCTATGTGGTGGCACTGACCAAGGCAGACAAGCTGAAAAAAAGCCAGCTTGCCAAAACGCAGGAGGACTTTGAAAACATCTGCCGCCCCTACGGCTGCCAGAAGGTGGTGCTGACCAGCGGCGAAAACGGCTACGGCATCCCGGAGCTGCAAGCGGTGCTCAACGCCGCAGTGGCTGCGGAAAACGAGGAAGCGGAGTAACGCGATGGCTTACAACGAATTTGCCTATTTCTACGATGAATTCAACGGCGAAGCGGACTATGACGCCCTGTACAGCCAGATCCATGCAAAGCTGGAAGCCCACGGCATCCATGACGGCATTGTGGCCGACCTTGGCTGCGGCACCGGGGAACTGACCCTGATGCTGACACAGGCGGGTTACGATATGATCGGCATCGACCAGTCGGAAGAGATGCTCTGCGTGGTACGGGATAAGGCCGAGCAGCTGGGGCTTTCCGGTCGGTTGCTGCTGCTCCGGCAGGATCTGCTCAAGCTGGATCTCTACGGTACCATCCGGGCGGCGGTATCCACCTTTGATACCTTCAACCACATCCCGGATCTGGATACCGCCATTGCCAATGCAGGCTTTTTTATGGAAAAAGGCGGCGTGTTCCTGTTTGATATGAACACCCCCTATAAGCACCAGAAGGTTCTGGGTGATAACGCATTTACCTTTGAGGAAGAGGATGCCTCCTGCGTGTGGCGCAACCACTATAACGCCGCCGACCGCAAGGTGGAGATCACGGTGGACATTGATTGTCACGAGACCGGCGAGCATTTCCACGAGGAATTCTGCGAGTATACCTATGATCTGGATACTATTCGTGCATCGCTGGAAAAGCACGGATTTGCGCTGGAAACAGTCTGCGATGGTGAAACTTTTGGCCCGCTGACCGAAGAAAGCCAGCGCTACTTCTTCTGCGCAACAAAACAGTATACACAACTGGAGGGATAACCTATGGCAAACCTGATCCGCGGCCTGTCCGAGAACGGCGGTGTCGTGTTCTGCGGTGTGGATTCCACCGAGATCGTCCGTAAAGCAGAAAAGCTTCACACCACAAGCGCCACTTGCAGCGCGGCACTGGGGCGTCTGCTTACCGGTGCTACCCTGATGGGCTCCATGCTCAAGGACGACCGCGACCGCATCACCCTGCGTGTGGCGGGCGGCGGCCCTGCTGGCGTGCTCATTGCCTGCACCGACGGCACCGGCAACGTGAAGGGCTGCATTGATAACCCGCTGGTGGAGCTGCCCGCCAAAGCCAATGGCCACTTGGACGTGGGCACTGCCGTAGGCAAGGACGGCGTGCTGACCGTTATCCGGGACAACCGCCTGCAAAAGGAGCCTACGGTGGGGCAGGTGCCGCTGGTATCCGGCGAGATCGCTGAGGATCTGACCAGCTACTATGCGTACAGCGAGCAGGTGCCCACCGTGATGGCGCTGGGCGTGCTGGTGGACAAAGACCTGTCCATCCTCTGCGCAGGCGGCTTTATGGTGCAGCTGCTGCCCGGTGCTACCGATGCCGAAATCGACCAGCTGGAAAAAAACATCAACGCCATGCCCTCTGTCACCGAGCTGCTCCATGCGGGCAAGACCCCCGAGGACATGATGCAGCTGGCACTGGCCGGCTTTACCCCCAACGTGCTGGACGAGCGCACGGTGCAGTACCAGTGCGATTGCAGCGCCGAGCGCACCAAGGAGATGCTGCTCAGCCTTGGCCGTGCAGAGCTTGTGCGTATGCGGGACGAGGACCCCACCTGTGAGGTGGTGTGCCACTTCTGCCACAGTAAGTATCAGTACGACCTGAACGCTCTGCTTGCCGAGTACGATGCACAGGCCGCACAGGCCGCTGAAGCCGAACATCCCGTACAATAAAAAATCCGCTTTTCAAAAGGCGGCTGCGCAGTTGTGTGCAGCCGCCTTTTTTGACTCTGCGTTTCCGAATCGAGTTGCTTTTACAGCTGCCGTTTTCCGTCACACTCCCTCCCGTGAAAAGACAGGTCTGGAAAATCCGCAGATTTTCCAGACCTGTAAATAATCTTGCTGCTTGTTATGTGCAGATATCTGCCGCCACGGTATACACCGCATTGTAGTGCAGGGTATCCTCCTGCACGGTGCATGTCTCCCGGCGGGCGAGGATGTCGGCATCCGGGAAAGCATCGTACAGCGCCCGCAGCCCCTGTAACCGTGCCAGCGTAAGCGCCTGTGCCTCGGTGCGGTACAGCGTCTCCTGTCGCTGCCCGTAATAGGTGGTCTCCTCCACCGCGCAGGGCAGGGGCAGACCAAAAACCTCTAATTGCAGATGCCGGGTGCGGCACAGCCCATCCCCATCGGGTGCGGAGGGCGAAAGCGCGGCAGAGTGCCCCGCGAAAAATAGCCGGTAATTTGTTTTGCTTTCGCCGGTCAGCTGCGGCAGAGTCTCTGCCAGCGGAATGCTTTGATTTGTCTCCCATTCCAGCTGTGCCACTACCGTGCCTGCCGCCGGGGCAAAGATCAAGGTGCCGTCCCGCTCGCTGCGCGCCGTGCCAATCAACCCCTGTCCGGCTTCCACAGTCTGCCCGGGCACTACCAGCATGGTTCCGCTGGCAAGATTTGTACGCAGAACCGTTCCGTTGCACTTTGCCCGCAGCCCGTGTAAGGTGCCTGCGGCGATTTCCGGCCGTGCATGGGCAGGGGCGGCTTCTACCGCAAGCCGGCCTTTTTCAAAATTCAGGCTTGCCCACGAGAACTCGCCGCTTTCCAGCAGGGCATATTCTCCGGTGCGCAACAGCTCTTCGGTTACGACAGTGCCGGGCTGCAAACCGCAGCTGCGCAGCACTGCACTCGCCCGCGCCTGCTGCCCGGTGGTCAGGCTGCTGTAGTCTATCGCCCATATAAGCCCTTGCAGCCAGACCAGCACCAGCCCCCATGTTGCCAGCCCTACCCACAGCCCCTTGCGCCGCAGCAGCGGACGCAGCAAAAAATAGAGCCCTTTCCGTTTTTCCACCCGCAGCCGCACCCGCCTGTGCCGGGCAAGGGCTGCAAGCCGCCGGTACTGCCATGCTGCGCAATGGGCACAAAAGCCCCCGGGCAAGGAAGAAATGCCATATAAATGCAACCCTTGCCCGGCGGCATCGGTCAAAAGCGCCTCGGGGCTGCCGTTCCGGGCGGTAAAGCGCACTCCGGCCCAAAGGCTTGCAGCTTCCATGGCGGCCTCCTATTCATCGGAAAAATCGGTGCGCAAAAACTGCCCCTGCACCGTCAGCCGGGCGGCGGTCAGGGTGCAGATGCGCAGCCCGCTGCCGTATACCGTGAACCGCCCCTTCGCCAGCCGCAGACACAGCCTGTTTTCATCAAAAAACAACACCGTGCAAAAATGCTCTATCTCCATCCGGTCGCCGCTCAGGTATACGGCAGGGCGGCTGTAAAACCCGGGCGGCGGCTGTCGGAACAGCCCACGCAGCCAGTCGCCCGGGATGCGCCGGTCGTGGTGTGCTCTGGCCATCTTTGTCCCTCCCGTCCCGCGCCTTGTACATTGCACAGCCCATGCTTCCATATATATGGAGGGGGAGGGCATGCTTATGAGTAAAAGCTGCAAACCGCTGTATCCGGGGCTTTTTTTGCTGGGTGCAGCCACGGCGCTGCTGGTATTTGCTGCGCCGCAGACTTGTGCGGCAGCTCTGCGGCAGGGTCTTGCACTCTGCGGTGGGCCGCTGCTGGTGTCACTGTTTCCGTTTTTGGTGGTGTCGGCGCTCATCATGCGCAGCGGTGCGGGCGAGGTGCTGGGGGTGCTGCTCTGGCCGGTGGTGCGTTGTATCGGCTTGCGCAGCCGCAGCGCGGGCAGTGTGCTGCTCATCGGACTTGTGGGCGGCTTTGCCCCTGCCGCCGCCGCAGCTGCCGAGGCAGTCCGCAGCAGGGAGCTGACCCCGCAGGAAGCTTCAGCTCTGCTGCCCGCTTGCATCTGCTCCGGGCCATCCTTTGTCATCCTGACGGTAGGGGAGCAGCTGCTGGGCAGCCGCACAGCCGGGATATGCCTGTTTGCCGCACAGGTGCTGGCGGGCTGGCTGACGGCGGCGCTGCTCTGCCGTGTCCGCGGCATACCGGAGCCTTTGCCCGCGCCGCCCGCTGCCGCGCAAACAGCACCGCCGCCCGCGCTGGATGCCATCCTTGCACAGGCGGCGGTGACCTACCTGAAATTATGCGGCTTTGTGCTATATTTCCGACTGCTGGCGGCAGGTTGCGGGCTGCTGCTGCCAGCAGAGTTTGCGCCCTTTCCCGCCATGCTGCTGGAAGTGTGCTCCGGCTGCGACTACGCTGCCCGCACCGGTCTGTGGGCAAGCGGGCTGTGCTGCGCCGCACTCAGCGTGCAGGGCGCTTCGGTGCTGCTGCAAGTGCGCACCCTCTGCCCGCCGGAGGTCTCGCTTCGCTCCTTGCTGTGGGGCAGGGTGCTGCATCTGCCGCTGTCGCTGGCGTTGTTTTATCTGGGCTTGCCGCAAGACGCAGTGGAAAGCTTCAATACCCTGTGCAGCCGGGTGGTGCCCATGCGTCGCGTGCCGACAGACTGCGCCCTGCTGGTGTTTGCAGTTTGCTGTATGACCGCTTGCGAGGCCTGCCGCCTGACCGAAAAGAAGGCACAAAACGCAGCTCCGGCAAATAAAAACCGCTCTACGGCTTGCAAACCGCCGCAAAATGTGGTAACATAACTCTTGGTTATCATAATACCAAACGCAGCGACGGAGAGAGTAGGCGCTGTCTGCACGGCAAAGAGAGAAGCTTCACCGGCTGAAAGGGCTTCCATGTGCGGCAGGGGCTGAAGTTCGCTCCCGAGCGGTCTGCGCGAACGATGCGGACGCATCTATTAGCACAGGACGGTTGCGCCCCGTTACGGCGTTTGAGCGCCGTCTGCCTTTGTGCGGACGGAAACCGGGTGGTACCGCGGAGCAGAAATAGTCACAGCTTCGTCCCTTTTGCCTGAGCAGTCGGGCAGGGGACGGAGCTTTTTTGTTATACTCCGCTCCATGAACACAAAGAATAAAGGAGAGAAAATCCATGCAAGCAATGATCGATGAGCTGGCCAAGCAGGCCGCTGAAAGCCTTGGTCAGGTGTCCAGCAAGGAGACGCTGGCTTCCTTCTGGCAGGAATACCTCAGCAAAAACGGCAAGATCCCTGCCCTGATGAAGAATCTGCGCACCGTTGCGCCGGAAGAGCGTCCCGCCATGGGCAAGATCATCAACGAACTCAAGCAGAAGGTGCAGGCAGACTACGATGCCGCCGCCGAGGCTGTGAAGCAGGCAGAGCTTGCTGCCCGCAACGCCGCCGAGACGGTGGATATCACCCTGCCTGCCAAGACCCGCTCTGTGGGCGGTCTGCATCCCCTGACGCTGGTCACCAACCAGATCATCGACGTGTTCTCCGGTATGGGCTTTGCCGTGGCGGATGCCCCGGAGATCGAGGATGACGACCACAACTTCACCCGCCTGAACGTGCCCAAGGATCACCCTGCCCGCGATATGCAGGATACCTTCTATCTGTCCGATGAATTCCTGCTGCGCACCCAGACCTCCGGTGGTCAGATCCGCACCATGGACAGCCAGAAGCCGCCCATCAAGGTGCTGATCCCTGGCCGCGTGTTCCGCTCTGACTCGGACGCTACCCACAGCCCCATGTTCCACCAGATGGAAGGTCTGGTCGTGGATAAGGGTATCACGCTGGGCGACCTGCAGGGCGCACTGAACACCTTCGTGCAGAAGCTGTTCGGTGCCGACACCCGCACCCGCCTGCGTCCCTCCTACTTCCCGTTCACCGAGCCCAGCGTGGAGGTGGACGTAAGCTGCTTCGAGTGCCACGGCAAGGGCTGCCCCCTGTGCAAGCACACCGGCTGGATCGAGGTTCTGGGCGGCGGCGTCGTCAACCGCAAGGTGCTGGAGAACTGCAACATTGACCCGGACGAGTACTCCGGCTTCGCCTTTGGCATCGGCATCGAGCGTATCGCCATGCTGAAATACGGCATCAACAACATCGGTCTGATGTTCGAGAACAATCTGCAGTTCCTCAAGCAGTTCCACGAATAAGAGGGGAGAGAACAAACAATGAAAGTACCTTTCAGTTGGTTAAAAGAATTCGTTGATATCGATGTTACCGCACAGGAACTGGAGGAGAAGCTGTTCTCCTGCGGCTTCGAGGTGGAAGAGCTCATCCCGCTGGATGCTGGCATCAGCAAGGTGGTCGTCGGCAAGATCGTGGAGATGGAAAAGCAGGAGGGCACCCACCTGACCAAGTGTGTGGTGGACTGCGGCGCTTACGGCCATGAGATCCGCATCAGCACCGGTGCCGCCAACATGAAGCTGGGCGATTGCGTGCCCACCGCACTGGATGGCTCCACTCTGCCCGGCGGCATCACCATCAAGGCCCGCAAGATGCAGGGCGTGGAGTCCAACGGTATGCTGTGCTCCGGCGCAGAACTGGGTCTGAACGATGACCTGTTCCCGGGCTCTGAGGTCTACGGCCTGCTCATCCTGCCCGAGGACTCTGTCCCTGGCACCGACATCGCCCCCGTGGTGGGTCTGGATGACTACATCTTTGATATCTCCATCACCGCCAACCGCCCGGACTGCCAGTCTGTTCTGGGCATTGCCCGCGAGGTGGCTGCGGTTCTGGGCAAGCCCCTGCACATGCCCGCCATGGACTACAAGGCTGTCTGCGAGCCGGACGCTCCCATCACCGTCAAGGTGGAGGCACCGGAGCTGTGCCCCCGCTATATGGCACACTATGTCCGCAACATCCGCATGGGCGAGTCTCCCCGCTGGATGAAGCGCCATCTGGCACTGTGCGGCCTGCGCTCCATCAGCAACGTGGTGGATATTACCAACCACACCCTGCTGGAGATGGGTCAGCCCATGCACGCCTTTGACCTGAACAAGGTCGCCGGCCGCACCATTGATGTGCGCCGCGCCCACGAGGGCGAAAAAATCGTCACGCTGGACGAGAAGGAATTCACCCTGAACCCCAACAATCTGGTCATTTGCGATGCCGAAAAGCCGGTGGCACTGGCCGGTATCATGGGCGGCGCAAACTCCGGCATGGACGATAACACCACCAGCCTGCTGTTCGAGTGCGCCACCTTTGCCCGCGACTGCGTCCGTAAGACCAGCCGCGCACTGGGTCAGAACAGCGATTCCTCTGCCCGCTACGAGAAGGGCGTGGATCGCTATTCTCCGCAGCTGGGTCTGGCACGCGCTCTGCACCTGATCCAGCAGCTGGATTGCGGTGATATCACTACGCTGGAATACGATCTGACCGATGGCCGCCCGCTGGAGCGCAAGCACATCGTCACCACCCCGGCCAAGATCTGCGCCGTGCTGGGCATCACCGTGCCCGACCAGACCATGATCGACATCCTGCAGCGTCTGGAGTTCACCGTGGATGTGCAGGCCGATGGCAGCTGGGATGTGTCCGCACCCCTGTACCGTGATGACGTGGAAAGCTTCCCGGATCTGGCCGAAGAGGTCATCCGTGAGTACGGCTACGACCATATCGTGCCCACCTTCCTGAACACTGCCTCCGTTACCAACGGCGGCCTGAACTACGACCAGAAGCAGCAGCTCAAGACCAAGCGTCTGCTGGCTGCACAGGGCTTCTACGAGGCCTCCACGCTGGCCTTCTACTCCAACGCTGAGCTGGATATGCTGCATATCCCCGCCGAGGACGAAGCCCGCAAGGCCATCCGCATCCTGAACCCCATCAGCGAGAACCTGTCCATCATGCGCACCCTGCTGACCCCCTCCATGCTGAACGTCATCGTGGACAACCTGAAAAAGGGCAACGCCGAGGGTCGCCTGTTCGAGATGGCACCGGTCTATCTGGCCAAGGAACTGCCCATCAATGAGCACCCCCACGAGCGCCAGACTCTCTGCATCGGTGCCTTTGGCCCCGAGGAGGACTTCTTCACCGTCAAGGGCGCGCTGGAAGCACTGGCAGCCGGCTTTGGCCTGACCTTTGATTACAAGCGCGAGACCGCCGCATGGCTGCACCCCGGCATCAGCGCCGCTGTGTATTGCAACGGCAAGCGTCTGGGCGTGTTCGGTAAGCTTGCCAACGAGATCAACGCCGAGCTGGAGATCGCCAAGGAGCAGAAGGACAGCCAGAATATCTATCTGGGCGAGCTGGACTACGAGGCTCTGATGTCCTGCGTAGAGGGCGAGCTGCGCTATAAGCCCCTCAGCCCCTATGCACCTGTCAAGCGCGATTTGGCTCTGGTCTGCAACGAGACTGTGTCCTGCGGCGAGATCGAGGAGACCATCCGCAAGGCCAGCCCGCTGGTCAGCGAGGTCAAGCTGTTCGATATCTATCGCGGCGCAAACCTCGGCGAAGGCAAAAAGAGCATGGCCTTCAGCCTGTCCCTGTCTGATCCCAAGAAGGAAGTCTCTGCTGAGGAAGTGGAGCGCGTGGTCAAGAAGATCCTTGGCAACCTGAAGTTTAAGCTGGGCATCGAGATCCGCTAAAAGCTTATTATATAAGTAGTTATATATAGACCCAAGGCCGTCTGTGCAGTGCATGGACGGCCTTTTTGTATGGGGAGAGGGGAAAATCACAATATGGATGAAGCAAACTCAATTTTCTTTAAAAAAAGATGTCAAAAAGTGTTGACAACTGCCCCGGGGTGTGGTATTATACTTGAGCGCCAAGCGCTGAGACAAAAGAATGACTTCTGAAGTCCCAGCAGGAAGCCCTTGAAAAGAACCAATGAACGTTCAAATGTTCCGGTTAGCACCGAGAAACTGCTGAACGATTTAAGTTCACAAAACTTCAAAAGCTTCTCAAAAAAGTGCTTGA